>NZ_JBEYXP010000025.1:0-116490 GCF_040704615.1 Streptomyces sp. NPDC046862
AAACGCCCGGTTACATTCCGAACCCGGAAGCTAAGCCTTACAGCGCCGATGGTACTGCAGGGGGGACCCTGTGGGAGAGTAGGACACCGCCGAACGATTATTGGGAAAACCCCCGCACCTCACGGTGCGGGGGTTTTCTGCGTTCAGGGAAGGGTTTTTGTTTCCCAGAGGAGTCTGCCCCTGGGAAACACTCCTCACAGACGTCCCGCCGCTTTCAAGGCCAGGTAGGCGTCGGCCAGCGCCGGTGCCAGGTCGTCCGGGGTCGTATCAACGACCGTAACTCCGTGACGGCGCAGCTGTTCGGCTGTCCGGTGCCGTTCTGACTGGGCCTGGGCCGCGGCAGCGGCTTCGTAGACGGCATCTGGATTTCCGCGTGCTTTGGCCATGCCGGCGACGTGCGGATCCGCCACTGATGCCACGAGGACCGTATGGCGCCGAGTGAGTTGAGGGAGTACGGGAAGCAGGCCTTCTTCGACAGGGGCCGCGTCCAGGCTCGTCAGAAGCACGATCAGGGCGCGGCGCGGTGCTGTACGCAGTGCGGTGGCCGTGAGGCCGCGGGCGTTGGTTTCGATGAGTTCGGGTTCCAACGTGGCCATCGCGTTGACCAGGGACGGGAGGACGTCTCCTGCCGTGCGGCCCTGGACGAGGGCGCGTACGCGACGGTCGTACGCCAGGAGGTCCACGCGGTCGCCGGCTCGGGACGCGAGGGCGGCCAGGAGCAGGGCCGCGTCCAGGGAGGCGTCCAGACGCGGAGCGTCGCCCACACGTCCCGCGGAGGTCCTGCCGGTATCCAGGACCAGCAGGATGTGGCGGTCGCGTTCGGGACGCCAGGTGCGGACGGCGACCGCGGACTGACGTGCGGTGGCGCGCCAGTCGATGGAGCGGGTGTCGTCACCGGGAACGTATTCGCGGAGGCTGTCGAACTCCGTGCCCTCGCCTCGGGTCAGCACGCTCGTGCGGCCGTCGAGTTCGCGTAGGCGGGCCAGCTTGGACGGCAGGTGCTTGCGGCTGGTGAACGGAGGCAGGACCCGTACCGTCCAGGGGACCTTGTGGCTGCCCTGGCGGGCGAACAGGCCGAGAGGCCCGTACGAGCGGATGGTGACGAGGTCTGCCTGGCGGTCGCCGCGGCGGGTGGGGCGCAGGCGGGTGGTGACGCGTCGGCGTTCGCCCGGGGGGATTGTCAGGCGATGGCGGGAGGCGGCCACCTCGGTGCCGGGTTGCCAGCTGCTCGGAGGCCAGGCGTCGCGGAGGTGGGCGCGTAGTGGGCGGTTGGACGGGTTGGCCACGGTGAGGGTGACGTCCGCCGTTTCGCCCAGGCGCGCCGAGGTGTCGCCGGAGCGGGTCAGGCCGAGGCGGCGTACGGGCGCGGCGAGAGCGAAGTCGCAGGCGCAGGCCAGGGCCAGGGGGACGTTCACGGCGAGGATGCCCGTCCAACTGGGTTCCCAGATGCCGACGGGGAGGGAGCCGAGGGCCGCGAGGAGTGCGGCGCGTCCGGTGAGTGCCATCAGCGGGGGACGGGGACGTGGGTGAGGATCGCGTTGATGACCGAGTCGGCCGTCACGCCCTCCATTTCGGCCTCAGGGCGGAGTTGGACACGGTGGCGGAGGGTCGGGAGGGCGAGGGCCTTGACGTCGTCGGGGATGACGTAGTCGCGGCCCGTCAGCCAGGCCCAGGCACGGGCGGTCGCCAGGAGGGCCGTGGCGCCGCGTGGGGAGACGCCGAGGGTGAGGGACGGGGATTCGCGGGTGGCGCGGCAGATGTCCACGACGTAGGCGGTGATCTCGGGGGAGACCGTGGTCTTGGCGACCGAGGCGCGGGCGGCTTCCAGGTCTGCCGCGTTCGCTACGGGGCGTACGCCGGCGGCGCGCAGGTCGCGCGGGTTGAAGCCCTCCGCATGACGGGTGAGAACGTTGATCTCGTCCTGGCGGGAGGGGAGCGGGATGGTGAGCTTGAGGAGGAAACGGTCCAGCTGGGCCTCGGGGAGCGGGTACGTGCCCTCGTACTCGACGGGGTTCTGGGTGGCGGCGACGAGGAACGGGTCCGGGAGAGGGCGCGGGGTGCCGTCGACGGTGACCTGGCGTTCCTCCATGGCTTCCAGCAGGGAGGACTGGGTCTTCGGGGGGGTGCGGTTGATCTCGTCGGCGAGGAGCAGGTTGGTGAAGACCGGGCCGGGCTGGAAGGAGAACTCGGCGGAGCGGGTGTCGTAGACGAGGGATCCGGTGACGTCGCTCGGCATCAGGTCGGGGGTGAACTGGACGCGCTTGGTGTCGAGTTCGAGGGCGGACGCCAGGGCGCGGACGAGGAGTGTCTTGGCGACGCCGGGGACTCCTTCGAGGAGGACGTGGCCGCGGCAGAGGAGGGCGACGACGAGGCCGGTCACCGCGGGATCCTGGCCGACCACGGCCTTGGCGATCTCGGCGCGCAGGGCTTCCAGGGAGGAGCGGGCGGCGCCCGGGTCCCCGGCGTACCCGGCGTTGTCAGTGGTCGGGTCCATCATGGACGGCGTACCTCTCTTTCGAGGGCGTCGAGTTGGTCGGCGAGGGCGGTCAGGCTTGCGTCGTCGCCGGGTGGTGGGCCGAAGAGGAGGGCGTGCAGGGCCTGTCCGTCCGCGTGGTTGTCGAGGTGGGTGGACAGGGCGGGGAGCAGGGCCTCGGGTGCGTGCGCCTGGGCGAGGGGGATGCCTACGAGGAGGGCGAGGCGGGTGCGGGTGGTGGAGCGCAGGGCCGCGGACGCGCGGTCGCGGGCGTTGGCCTTGCGGTAGAGGCGGGCGCGGCCTTCGACGGTTTCGGAGGCGCGGATCGCGACGGGGAGACGTTCGGGTACGAGGGGGCCGAGCCGGCGTGCCCTCCAGAGGGCGGCCAGGGCGCCGGCGACGAAGAGCTGGAGCGTGCCCCAGAGCCAGCCCGAGGGGAGCAGGTCGAGGAAGCCGCGCTCGCCGTTCTCGGTGAGGGCGTCGTCGGACAGCGAAGGGAGGTACCAGACCAGATGGGGGCGCGAGCCGAGGAGTTGGAGGGCGAGCGAGGCGTTTCCGCGCTCGTCGAGACGGTCGTTGAAGAAGATGCTGCGGGCGCCGAGCACGATGGTGTCGCCGCCTCCTTCGGGTGCCGGCAGGCGCACCAGGCTGGGCAGACCGTCGCTGGGGTAGCAGGTGTCGGCGTCCGGGTCGGTCGTGCGGTAGCGGATGCCTCCCGTGTCGGCGGTGCCCGCGCTGCGGGCTGCCGGCAGGTCGCACTGGGGGGTGAGCGTCGAGTGGGGGCTGCGTGCCCGGTCGGCGCGCACACCGGGGGCGAGGGTGCCGATGGAGGGAGAGTCGGGGGCGAGCAGGACCGTGCGGCCGCCGGAGGTCCGGGTCGCCGTGCGGAGCTCGGTCTGTTGGCGGTCCGTCAGCAGGTCGGGGACGGCGACCAGGAGGGTGGTGCCGGAGCCGGTGGCGGCGCGGGCCTCGTCGAGGGTCGTGACCAGACGCGTGGACACGCCTCGGTCGTCGAGGAGTTCGGCGATCGCGCGGCTGCCGTTGGGGTCGGCCGAGCGCGGGTCGAGCATGCCGTGCTGGGAGGTGGAGCGGACCGAGGCGATCACGACGGCCGCCGCCATGAGGAGGACCAGCGCGAGCACGACGCCGCGCGAGCGGGTCCACACGTGGCGGACGGTGGGCGAGGCCGAGGTGGAGGGCGCGGTGTCCGGGGGCGTGACCTCGGTGGTCATTCGGCGGCTCCCCGGCGTGCGCTGCCGGCCGTGTCGCTCACGCCGGCTGTGTCGGTCGTACTGGCCGTGCTGTGGGCGCTGTTGGTCAGCACGGGCTTGGTGCGCTCCAGCTCGTCGTCGAGGGCGGCGAGGCGGCGGTACGTTCCGTCGTCCGCCGACCTGCCACCGTATGTGACGTCGTCGAAGTCGCGGGAGGCCGTGCGCAGCCGTTCCGCGTGGGCGGGGAGCGTGCGGCCCGCTTCGGAGGCGGCCTCGTCGGCGGTGCGGCCGGGGCGTACGTCGAGCAGGGCGCGTTCCTCGAGGGAGCGTACGACGGCGCGCATGCGTTCCTGGACGGCCTGGTTCCAGTGGCCCTGGGCGGCGTGCGCCTCGGCGGTGGCGCGGTGCTCGGCGGCGCTGCGGGGGCGGTCGTCGAAGAGCGCGGCGGACGTCGTGGGCGTGCGGTGGGGGGTGCCCAGGCGCCACCACAGTGCGCCGAGGAGCGCGAGGACCACCAGGACGATGACGACGAGGCCGAGTGCGCCGCCTGGGGTGGCGGCGGACGCGGCGTTGAACAGCGTGTCGAGCCATTCCCAGAAACGGTCCAGGGCGCGCTGGAACCAACTGGGGTCGTTCTCGTGGTACATCCGCTTGGACAGCTCCCGCCTGGCCGCCTCGCGGGCGGGGTCACGCGGTGTGGTGAGCGGTGGTGCGTCGTCGGACATCGGCAGCGCCAGGACCGCTGTGGGAACTCCCCCCGTCACGCCGTCAGCTCCCCGGAGTCGTGCCGGGTGCTTGAGTGTCGTATCCCTGGATGCCGGCGGCGCGGGCCAGGTCGAGGTCGAGGGCCTCGCGGCGGATGCGCTGGTCGATGTAGAGGAGCACGGTGACACCCGCGGTGATGGGGAACGTGAGCGTGGACCCGATCACCGAGCCGATCCCGCTGATGACGAGGAACGTCCAGCCGACCTCCCCGGTGCTGGTGTTGAGGAAGCCGGAGAGGCCGTCTCCGCTGAGTGCGGCGGCGATGAAGGCGAACGGGATCACGATGATCGACGCGAGGATGTTGGCGATGAGCGCGGCGAGCAGCTGGATGCCGAAGACCCGCCACCAGGAGCCGCGCACCAGCTTCGCGGAGCGGTTCATCGACTTCAGGACGCCCTGCTTCTCCAGCATCAGCGCGGGGGAGGCGAGCGAGAAGCGGATCGTCAGCCACACGGCGACGGCGCCGCCGCCGATGCCGCCGAGCGCGGCGAGCGCGGCGCCTCCTCCGCCTCCGCCCCCGGCGATCACGAGGATTCCGGGCAGGATGCCGACGGTGATGATGGTGAGGGCGATGAGGGGCAGCAGGAGGGTCAGGCCGAACAGCCTGGCCAGCCGGGGCCGGGCCTCGCGCCAGGCCTCCGCCGTGGTCACCGGCTTGCCGAGCACCGCGCGGCTGGTCACGGAGGTGAGCAGGGCCGTGGCCACGATGGTGCCGAGCAGGCTGATGAGCAGGACGACGGCCGAGCTGAGCATGGTGGTGCCCAGGGCCCGGGTCAGTTCGTCGAGGGAGGCGCTGGGGTCGTTGAGGGCCTCGGTGCCGGCGGCGTCGTTGAGGACGAGGCCCTGGAGCAGGATGACCGCGATCTCCGTGACGACGGCGACGGTCAGCGAGATGCCGAGGACCGTGCGCCAGTAGGTGCGCATGGTGGAGACCGCGCCGTCGAGGATCTCGCCGACGCCGAGTGGGCGCAGGGGGATCACGCCGGGTTTGGCGGCGGGCGGGGGACCGCCCCACGCTCCGCCCCAGCCGCCGGGGCCGCCGTATCCGGGCGGGCCCCATCCGCCGTAGCCTCCGGGGCCGCCCTGGCCGCCCTGGCCAGGGCCACCGGGGCCGCCGGGCTGCCCGCCGCCCCAGCCCGGGCCGGGCGGAGGGGGCGGTGGAGCCTGGCCGGGGGTCTGCGGGCTCGGAGCGGACCACTGGCCGGGCGGGGGCTGCTCCTTGGACCACTTCGACGGCGGCTCGGAGGGGTTCACGCCACCCTGGTCCGGCTGCTCCGGGGGCTGGGTAGCGCCGGAGCCGGCCGGTTCCTGGCCGTCCGACGGGGCGGATCCGGGCGAGGCCCAGCCCGGAGTGTCTTTCATCGTCGCTCCTTCACGATGCCCGTCCGCGGTCGCGGTGGCAGGTTGGCGCCCATCGTGCCACGGGGCGTCCGTCAAGTGACCAGGGGTGGTATGGGCTGTGCACCTTCAATTGTCAGCGGGGTAGGGGGCAGACTGGGCGGATGGCTGATCAGCAGGCGCAATCCAGCGACGACAACCGGCCGACGGAGATCCCCGCGATCCGTTGGGACGAGCCACCGGAAGGGCCCGTCCTGGTCCTTCTCGACCAGACACGGCTGCCGGCCGAGGAGGTCGAGCTGGTGTGCACGGACGCGCCCGCGCTGGTGGAGGCGATCCGTACCCTCGCGGTCCGCGGGGCGCCGCTGCTGGGCATCGCCGGGGCGTACGGCGTCGCGCTCGCCGCCGCGCGTGGGTTCGACGTGGAGGAGGCGGCCGCAGGGCTCGCGGGTGCTCGGCCCACCGCGGTGAACCTCGCCGTGGGCGTGCGCAGGGCCCGGGACGCGTACCTGGCCGCGCTCGCCGAGGGAGGGGACCAGCAGCGGGGCGCCGAGGCGGCTCTCGCGGCGGCGCGGGCGCTGCACCGTGAGGACGCCGAGGCGAGTGCCCGCATGGCCGGGCACGGGCTGGCGCTGCTCGACGAGTTGCTGCCGGCCGGCGGGCACAGGCTGCTCACGCACTGCAACACCGGTTCGCTGGTGTCGGGCGGGGAGGGCACGGCGTTCGCGGTGGCCCTCGCGGCACACCGGGAGCGGCGGCTGCGCAGGCTGTGGGTGGACGAGACGCGGCCGTTGCTGCAGGGTGCCCGTCTGACGGCGTACGAGGCGGCGCGCAGCGGGATGGCGTACACCTTGCTCACGGACAATGCGGCGGGTTCGCTGTTCGCGGCGGGGGAAGTGGACGCGGTGCTGGTGGGGGCCGACCGGATCGCGGCCGACGGCTCGGTGGCGAACAAGGTGGGGACGTATCCGCTCGCGGTGCTGGCCCGGTACCACCATGTGCCGTTCATCGTGGTGGCGCCGGTGACGACGGTGGATCCGGACACCCCTGATGGTGCGTCCATCGAGGTGGAACAGCGGGCCGGGTACGAGGTGACGGAGATCGCGGCGCCCCAGGTGCCGGTGGCGGGAGCGGAGGCGGGCGGTGGGATTCCGGTGGCACCCCTGGGAACCCAGGCGTACAACCCGGCGTTCGACGTGACACCGTCGGAGCTGGTGACGGCGATCGTCACCGAGGAGGGCGCTGTGTCGCCCGTGACGGCCGAGGCACTTGCCGAGCTGTGTGACAGGACACGCCAGGTAACGACTTAGTTAATGGGATGATGTCATTCATGAAGGGACGAGTCCTTGTCGTCGACGACGACACCGCACTGGCCGAGATGCTCGGCATCGTGTTGCGTGGTGAAGGTTTTGAGCCGTCTTTCGTAGCCGACGGCGACAAGGCGCTGGCCGCTTTCCGGGAGAGCAAGCCCGATCTGGTGCTGCTCGACCTGATGCTGCCCGGCCGGGACGGCATCGAGGTGTGCCGCCTGATCAGGGCCGAGTCCGGGGTGCCGATCGTGATGCTCACGGCCAAGAGCGACACCGTGGACGTGGTGGTCGGCCTGGAGTCCGGTGCCGATGACTACATCGTGAAGCCGTTCAAGCCGAAGGAGCTCGTGGCCCGTATCCGGGCGCGGCTGCGGAGGTCGGAGGAGCCGGCGCCGGAGCAGCTCGCCATAGGTGATCTCGTCATCGACGTGGCCGGTCACTCCGTGAAGCGGGACGGGCAGTCGATCGCGCTGACGCCGCTGGAGTTCGACCTGCTGGTGGCGCTGGCGCGCAAGCCGTGGCAGGTGTTCACGCGCGAGGTCCTGCTGGAGCAGGTCTGGGGCTACCGTCACGCGGCGGACACCCGTCTGGTCAACGTCCATGTGCAGCGGCTGCGGTCCAAGGTCGAGAGGGACCCGGAGCGGCCGGAGATCGTGGTGACCGTCCGGGGCGTCGGGTACAAGGCGGGGCCGAGCTGAGATGAGCGGAGACAGTGCCGCTTCGGCGCCCGGCCAACCGGGGACCCGCGCGGGGCGGCCTGTCGGCCGGAGGACGGCGGGGGCCGGCTGGGGGCGCCTTCTCGACGGCGGGCTGCTGCAGGGGGGAATCCACGGCAGCCCGGTTCTGCGGCTGTTCATGCGCTGGGTGCGCCGTCCGCTGTTGCCGGTGATGCGGCTGTGGCGGCGCAACATCCAGCTCAGGGTGGTCGCGACGACCCTGCTGATGTCGCTCGGTGTGGTCCTGCTGCTGGGCTTCGTGGTCATCGGACAGGTGCGCAACGGGCTGCTGGACGCCAAGGTGAAGGCGTCGCAGAGCCAGGCGACGGGCGGCTTCACGGCCGCCGGGCAGAAGGCCGACAGCGCGGCGACCGTGGCCGGGAACGACAGCCCGGACCCGGACGGCGACTCGGTGAAGAACGTCGGCGAATGGATGAGCAACCTCTCGGAGTCGCTCTCCAGCGGCGGCCAGGGCGCGTTCGACGTCGTGATGCTCAGCAGCAGCGGAGCCGGTGACACCCGCGGTTTCGGGCCCCGCGCCTCCGGCGGGGTGGAGCCGACCCTCAGCGTGCCCGAGGACCTGCGCGATCGTGTGGACGACGGCGCGGGTGCGGCACAGAGCTACACGCGCATCGTCTACGAGGCCGCCACCGGCAAGGAGTCGCAGCCCGCGCTGGTCATCGGCAAGCAGGTCAACGACCCGTACGGCAACCCCTACGAGCTGTACTACCTCTTCCCGCTCAGCCAGGAGGAGAAGTCGCTGAGCCTGGTCAAGGGGACGCTGGCGACGGCGGGACTGTTCGTCGTCGTACTCCTCGGGGCCATCGCCTGGCTCGTGGTGCGCCAGGTGGTCACGCCGGTACGGATGGCGGCCGGGATCGCCGAGCGGCTGTCGGCGGGGCGCCTTCAGGAACGTATGAAGGTCACCGGTGAGGACGACATCGCGCGGCTCGGTGAGGCCTTCAACAAGATGGCGCAGAACCTACAGCTGAAGATCCAGCAGTTGGAGGACCTGTCGCGGATGCAGCGGCGGTTCGTCTCCGACGTGTCGCACGAGCTGCGCACCCCGCTGACGACGGTCCGTATGGCCGCCGACGTCATCCATGAGGCGCGCGTCGACTTCGATCCGGTGACCGCGCGGTCGGCGGAGCTGCTCGCCGACCAGCTGGACCGGTTCGAGTCGCTGCTCGCGGACCTGCTGGAGATCAGCCGGTTCGACGCGGGCGCGGCGGCCCTGGAGGCCGAGCCGATCGATCTCAGGGAGGTCGTGAGGCGGGTGGTCAGCGGGGCGGAGCCGCTCGCCGAGCGCAAGGGCACGCGGATACGGGTCGTCGGCGACCAGCAGCCCATCGTGGCCGAGGCCGACGCCCGGCGCGTGGAGCGGGTGCTGCGCAACCTCGTCGTGAACGCCGTGGAGCACGGTGACGGCAGGGACGTCGTGGTCAAGTTGGCCTCGGCGGGCGGCGCGGTGGCGGTCGCCGTGCGCGACTACGGAGTAGGGCTCAAGCCTGGCGAGGCGACGCGGGTGTTCAGCCGCTTCTGGCGGGCGGACCCGGCACGCGCGCGTACCACCGGTGGTACGGGTCTGGGGCTGTCCATCGCCCTGGAGGACGCGCGGCTGCACGGTGGCTGGCTGCAGGCGTGGGGCGAGCCGGGCGGCGGTTCGCAGTTCCGGCTGACGCTGCCGCGGACCGCGGACGAGCCGCTGCGCGGATCACCGATACCCCTCGAACCCAAGGACTCGCGGCGCAACCGGGGACTCGACGAGGCCGGTCTGTCCCTCGGCGGCAGCAGCAAGCTCGCCACGGTCCCGTTGCAGGCGTCCGGAGAGAACGTGCAGGTGAGGGCGCCCATAGGGATGCGGTCGGCCGGGACGACGCCCACGGTGGACCCGACGGCGCTGCCGGGGGACGGGGCGCGGGTCGTGCCCCGTCCCACCAGGGCCGCGGGCCGTCCGGCGGACGGCGACGTGGGGGACACCGAAACGGGGGATGCCGAAGCCGGCGACACCGAAGCGCGGGACGCCGGGGAACAGCCGTCGCAGGGCGGCGCGGAGGAGTACGAGCAGGGGGAGGCATTCCGTGGGCGTTGACCGCGAGGGGCGCGGCCGTCGGCGTGGGATGCGCGTGGGGGCGTACATCGGCTGCGGTGCCGTACTGCTGTCCGGGTGTGCCTCGATGCCGGACAACGGGGATCTGCGCGGTGTCGAGTCCACGCCACGACAGGACGCGCAGGTACGGGTCTACGCGCTGCCGCCGCGTGAGGACGCCCGGCCCTCGGAGATCGTGCTGGGCTTCCTGGAGGCCCTCACCAGCGACGACCCGAACTATGAGACGGCCCGTATGTACCTGGCCGGCAAGGCGCTCTCCGACTGGCGTCCGAGCGACTCCACGACGGTTCTCGCGGAGGGGCCGAGTGCCCTGGTCGAGCCGTCGGGGACGAGGGAGAACGACGGTGACTTCCTCTACCGGCTGACCGGCCGTGAGGTCGCACGGGTGGACGCGCAGCACGCGTACGAACCCGCCGACGAGACCTACAACGAGACCGTGCACCTGACTCAGGTGAAGGACTCCAAGGGCACCAAGCAGTGGCGCATCGACCGGCTGCCGCCGGGTGTGGTGATGGGCAAGTCGGACTTCCAGCGCACCTACGTGTCCGTGAACAAGTACTACTTCACCTCGTTCGCGCAGTCCGGCCTGCTGGGTACCGTGGCCGATCCGGTCTACGTGCGCCGGGAGGTGGACCCGGTGACGCAGATGGTCCGGGCGCTTCTGAAGGGTCCGACCCGCTGGCTCAATCCGGTGGCGCGGACGAGTTTCCCCTCGGGCACCGCTCTGAAGAAGGGCGTCAGGTCGCTCACGCCCGACGACAAGAACAAGCTGGTCGTGCCGCTGAACGGCAAGGCCGACCATGTCGGGCGCGGCAAGTGCGACGAGATGGCGGCGCAGCTGCTGTTCACGCTCCAGGACCTGATGCCCACGGGTGTGGACGAGGTGGAGCTGCAGCGGTCGGACGGTACGCAGCTGTGCGTGCTCGACGAGGGTGGGGCCGAAAGCGTCGCCTCGCGCGGCGTGGGCAGGCCGGCGGAGTACGAGTACTTCATCGACGGCGAGGGCCGGCTCGTCCGGATGCTCGGAAGCGGTGCGGGCCGGGACCCCGAGCGCGTGCCCGGCGCCCTGGGCACCGGCGACACCCAGCTCCGGTCGGCCGCCGTGGCACGCGACGAGGACCGGGCGGCGGGTGTGTCGAAGGACGGCAGCGCGTTGTACGTCGGGTCGCTCGCGTCGGGCGGTTCGCTCGGCGACCCGGTGGTGCGCAGCGAGGGCCCCACCGACAAGGACCGGCTGACGACACCCAGCTGGGACGGGCGGGGCGATCTGTGGGTCGCCGACCGCAATCCGAAGAAGCCGCGGCTGCTGATGCTGCGGGACGGTGCGGGCGAGCCCGTGGAGGCCGCGACACCGGGGCTCGACGGGCGCATCGACGCGGTGAGGGTGGCCGCGGACGGCGTACGGATCGCGCTGATCGTGGAGAAGGAGAACAAGCAGGCCCTGTACATAGGGCGGATCGAGCGGGACTCCGACTCCAGTGGTGACCCGTCCGTGTCGATCGTCGCGCTGCGTTCGGCCACGCCGCAGTTGGAGGAGGTCAAGGCCATGTCGTGGGCCGGGGACAGCCGGCTCGTGGTGGTCGGGCGTGAGTCGCGCGGTGTGCAGCAGATGCGGTACGTGCAGGTGGACGGTTCCATGCCGGACGGTCCGCAGCCCGCGTCGCTCACCGGGGTGAAGGAGATCGCCGCGTCCGAGGACGAGCGGCTGCCGCTGGTGGCGCATTCGGAGGACGGGATCGTACGGCTGTCGTCCGGTTCGCAGTGGCAGAAGGTGGTCAGCGAGGGGTCGGCGCCGGTTTATCCGGGATAGCGGTATCCGGGACAGGTATCCGGGGAGCGGCGAGCGTCCGCGCGCGCGGGCGTGCACAGGGGGCTGTCGCTCGTGTGGGGGACGGCCGTGGGCCGTTGCCGCGAGTTGTCCACAGGCGGTTGTCCACAGGGGTGGCCGGGTCCCGCCGACGTTGGCACAGTGGTGGGCATGCGGGGGTGGTGGCAGGACCTCACCGATCTGGTGCTGCCGGCCGAGTGCGGAGGCTGCGGGATGTCTCGCACGGTGCTCTGCCGGGAGTGCCGTGCCGCCCTGAGCGGGGCCGCACCGCGCCGGGTGCGACCCGTGCCGGAGCCGCCCGGGCTGCCCGTGGTGCACGCGGCGGCCCGGTACGAGGACGAGGTACGGGCGGCGCTCCTCGCCCACAAGGAGCGGGGCGCGCTGACGCTCGCGTCACCTCTCGGCGCGGCCTTGGCAGGGGCCGTACGGGCGGGGCTCCAACAGCAGGGGCTGCGCGAGACGACAGGCGTGCGGGAGTGCGTGCTGCTCGTTCCCGTGCCGTCGGCACGCTGGGCCGTGAGGGCACGTGGGCACGACCCGGCGCGGCGGATCGCGCTCGCCGCCGCCCGGGAGCTGCGGCGCACGGGGACGCCGTCCCGGGTGGTCGGCGTGCTGAGGCAGCGCCGGGCCGTGGCCGACCAGTCGGGTCTCACCGCGCGGCAGCGGCTGGACAACCTCGCGGGCGCCCTGGAGGTGGCCGACGGAGGAGGCCGGTTGCTGGCAGGGGGCAGGGTCGTGCTCGTGGACGACCTGATGACGACGGGCGCCTCGCTGAGGGAAGCGGCGCGTGCCGTACGGGAGGCGCTGGAGGAAACGGCTGTGTACGGCGGCGTGACAGGGGAAGTAAGAGCGAGACGGATCGCGGGTGCGACCGCGGCGACCGGAGTGAGGTCGGTGCGGTCGGCTCCCGGGGAGGTGATGGACCGTAGCCGAGCAGTACCGGGAAAGGCGGCTGAGAACGGTGCCGGATACATGATCCGTGCGGCGGTGGTCGCTGCCTCACCTGAATCTTTCCAATAAACCGGAACTGAGAGAGAACTTGCGTCGTTGCAGGTAACAAGAGGGTCAAATCACCTGAACGGAGGTACGTCGCAGTAGAGGGTGACGACATCCGTCCGGGCGAGATATGTTCGGTTGTGAGGGAAAGGCGGTGGCCGTTCCTCGCATATCCGAATGCCGTGCTGCGGGTTTTCTGTAATCACCCGCGACGGCAGGGCGGAGATCTCGTCCATGGGGGAGGAGGAGGTGGCAGTCACCAAGTCCGAGGCTCCGGGACGTACCGGGGCCTGGTGATGCACAAGGGAGACGCTCCGCACTGGCGCGGGGCGATCCGGGAACGGAGTTCTGCGTGGACATCGTCGTCAAGGGCCGCAAGACCGAGGTGCCCGAGCGGTTCCGCAAGCACGTGGCCGAGAAGCTGAAGCTGGAGAAGATCCAGAAGCTCGACGGCAAGGTGATCAGCCTCGACGTCGAGGTGTCCAAGGAGCCCAACCCCCGGCAGGCCGACCGGTCGGATCGAGTGGAGATCACGCTCCACTCCCGCGGTCCGGTGATCCGGGCGGAAGCAGCGGCCAGCGATCCGTATGCGGCGCTCGACCTGGCGGCGGAGAAGCTGGAAGCCCGGCTGCGCAGGCAGCACGACAAGCGTTTCACGCGCCGTGGAGCCCGACGGCTCACGGCAGCCGAGGTCCCCGACCACGTCCCGGGCGTGGCGACGCTGAACGGGAACGGCAAGGCCGTCGACGAGGAAGAGCAGCCGGACGGTGTTCCCACCAAGAAGATCGGCTCGCTGGAGGTCAAGGGTGAAGGCCCCCTCGTCGTCCGCGAGAAGACCCATGTCGCGTCCCCGATGACCCTTGACCAGGCGCTCTACGAGATGGAGCTGGTCGGGCACGACTTCTATCTCTTCATCGACTCCGAGACCAAGGAACCCAGTGTCGTCTACCGGCGGCACGCCTACGACTACGGCGTCATCCACCTCAGCACCGATCCGATGGTGGCCGAAGGGCGTTCGGCTGCCCCGGGTGGTGCGCTCGGCGGCTGACCTCGCCGGGTGACAGTCGATCGGGTGCCCCTGGAGCGCGCGTGTGCGCCCCCAGGGGCACCCGTGTGCGACCCCTCGATGCACCGCTCTGTCACCGCTCCGCAGCCCAGGCATGAAATCATGGCTGGACCGGCCCCAACCGGTGGGCTGTTGCCTTTGGTTGGCGATGGCACAGAAACACAGGCCACGGCCTTCTAGGGGGAGGAACGATGGCGGACAGCTTCGGACCGATGCGTGACGAGGATGCCGACGGCGGCGTCGTCGGCATGGGCTCGGAGGCGGGCTCCCCACGCAAGGAGCCCATCCGGGTGCTCGTCGTGGACGACCACGCGCTCTTCCGCCGGGGCTTGGAGATCGTGCTCGCGGCCGAGGAGGACATCCAGGTCGTGGGCGAGGCCGGTGACGGGGCGGAGGCGGTCGACAAGGCGGCCGATCTGCTGCCCGACATCGTGCTGATGGACGTACGGATGCCCAAGCGCGGCGGGATCGAGGCGTGCACCTCCATCAAGGAGGTGGCCCCCAGCGCGAAGATCATCATGCTGACGATCAGCGACGAGGAGGCCGACCTCTACGACGCGATCAAGGCGGGCGCGACCGGTTATCTCCTGAAGGAGATCTCCACGGACGAGGTGGCCACGGCCATTCGCGCGGTCGCCGACGGGCAGTCGCAGATCAGTCCCTCCATGGCGTCGAAACTGCTCACCGAGTTCAAGTCCATGATCCAGCGGACCGATGAGCGCCGGCTCGTGCCGGCGCCGCGATTGACGGATCGTGAGCTGGAGGTCCTCAAACTCGTGGCGACGGGAATGAACAACCGTGATATCGCCAAGGAGTTGTTCATCTCCGAGAACACGGTGAAGAACCACGTGCGCAACATCCTGGAGAAACTGCAGCTGCACTCCAGGATGGAGGCCGTGGTGTACGCGATGCGGGAGAAGATCCTCGAGATCCGTTAGGCGTACGGGTCGGAAGCACGGAAGCACGGAAGCGCGGAACTCGGTGGCGGTCAGGCGAGGGTGCGGTTCAGCTCCCTCGTGAGGGGTTCGCGCAGCTCCGGGGTGTCCACCCGCTCCACGCGTACGTCCGTGCAGTCCACCCAGCTCGCTGCCTCTCGCAGGGCCTGGGCCACCCCGGGAACTGCCTTGGGGCCGACGAGGTTTATCTGCTTGGCGACCAGGGTGCGGCCGTCGCGAGCGGGGTCGACGCGGCCGACGAGGTGGCCTCCGGCGAGGACCGGCATCGCGAAGTAGCCGTACACACGCTTCTGTTTGGGGGTGTAGGCCTCCAGGCGGTGGGTGAAGCCGAAGATGCGCTCGGTCCGGGCCCGCTCCCAGATCAGGGAGTCGAAGGGGGACAGGAGCGTCGTACGGTGGCGGCCACGCGGTGCCGTCTCCAGGGCCGCCGGGTCGGCCCAGGCGGGCTTGCCCCAGCCCGCGACCGTCACCGGGACCAGGCCGGAGTCCGCGATCACCGCGTCGACCTGCTCGGCCTTGAGACGGTGGTAGTCGGCGATGTCCGCGCGCGTGCCGACGCCCAGGGCCTCGCCGGCGAGGCGGACCAGGCGGCGCAGGCACTCGGTGTCGTCCAGCTCGTCGTGCAGCAGCTCCGCCGGGATCGCTCGCTCGGCGAGGTCGTACACCCGCTTCCAGCCGCGGCGTTCGACGCAGACCACCTCGCCGTACATCAGGGCCCGCTCGACGGCGACCTTCTCGCCGGACCAGTCCCACCACTCACTGGTCCGCTTCGCGCCGCCCAACTCCGTGGCCGTCAGGGGCCCTTCCGCGCGGAGCTGCTTGATGACGCGGTCGTACGCGCCGTCCGGCAGCGCGTGGTTCCAGTGCGGGCGGGAGCGGTAGGCGCGGCGGCGGAACGCGAAGTGGGGCCACTCCTCGATGGGGAGGATGCAGGCGGCGTGAGACCAGTACTCGAAGGCGTGCGGTTGTTTCGGAGACGTGCTGACCGGGGCGGTCGACCAGTACGCCCTGTCCACCGTCCCGCGGCCCACCGCGCCGAGGCGGGCGTACGGGATGAGTTCGTGCGAGCGGGCGAGGACCGAGATGGTGTCGAGCTGGACCGCGCCCAGATGCCGCAGCACACCCCGCACGCCGCCCTTGCGGTTGGGTGCACCCAGGAAACCCTGGGCCCGCAGGGCGATGCGACGGGCCTCGTCGGCGGAGAGCTGGGCGGTGGGGCGCGGCAGGGTCGTCATGGTCCGCACGATAGGGGGTGCCACTGACAACGGGGCCCGAGCCCGGGATTCCGGGCTGCGCAGGGACGTTACGGCCGGCCCGGCACGTACGGTGCCGTCGACGGCAGGCCCAGGTCCGAGGGGAGAAGAGAGGCCACCCAGCAGTCGCGGCGTACGCCCTTGTTGTCGATCGCGGAGCGGAGGGTGCCCTCCAGGGTGAAGCCCGCCTTGTCGGCCACCGCGCGGGACGCCGTGTTGCCGACCTCGGCGCGCCACTCCACACGGTCGATCGCCACGGAGGTGAAGGCCCAGCGGGAGACGGCGAGGGCGGCCTCGGTGATGTAGCCGTTGCCGCGGTGCTCCTTCGTCGCCCAGAAGCCGATCTCGCCGGTGCCGAGCGAGCGCATGGTGATGCCGAGCATGCCCGCCAGCTCCCCGGAGGGGAGGAAGACGCCGAACGTGTACATCGAGGAGTCCGCCCACCCGTCGGGCGCCATCTGACCGACGAACAGCTCCGCGTGCTCGCGCAGGTACGGCGACGGGATCATGGTCCAGCGCTGGATCTCGGGGTCCTGCGCGGCCGCGTACACCGCCTCGGTGTCGTGCGGGCCCACCGTGCGCAGGACGAGCCGGTCGGTGGTCAGGGTGACGGGGTCCATCGGGCGATTCTGGCTCGCTGCGGCGGGAGAGCGCCATCCTTTTCGATACCGGGCCGGTCGATGTCGGACCTGGTCGGCCGGTGTCCGGTCAGCCGGACGCCGTTTTGTGGTCCGTGTTGTTCGCGGTGCGTGAGGGTCTGATCACATTTCGCGCATTTCGTGGACGGAACGCGGCACCATCCGTCTCGCACGTCCGTTGTCCTAGTGGCTGTCACGGCCAGACCTCCCGGCACGGTGGGGTCCTCGCTTACGATGGCCGTTGCTCAACTGGTATTGAAGCTGTCATTGAACCTGTCCATGGAAAACCGACCGTCCCAGGCCCGATCGGCAAGGAGACAAACCCCCGTGTCCGTCCTCTCAAAGATCATGCGTGCAGGCGAAGGCAAGATCCTGCGCAAGCTGCACCGCATCGCGGACCAGGTCAAGTCCATCGAAGAGGATTTCGTCGACCTCTCCGACGCCGAGCTGCGGGCCCTCACCGATGAGTACAAGCAGCGCTACGCCGACGGCGAGAGCCTCGACGACCTGCTCCCCGAGGCCTTCGCCACCGTCCGTGAGGCGGCCAAGAGAGTCCTCGGCCAGCGGCACTACGACGTGCAGATGATGGGCGGCGCGGCACTCCACCTCGGCTACGTGGCCGAGATGAAGACCGGTGAGGGCAAGACCCTGGTGGGTACGCTGCCGGCGTATCTGAACGCCCTGTCCGGGGACGGCGTCCACCTGATCACGGTCAACGACTACCTGGCCGAGCGCGACTCCGAGATGATGGGCCGCGTCCACAAGTTCCTGGGCCTGACCGTCGGCTGCATCCTGGCCAACATGACGCCGGCCCAGCGCCGCGAGCAGTACGGCTGCGACATCACGTACGGCACGAACAACGAGTTCGGCTTCGACTACCTCCGCGACAACATGGCGTGGTCCCAGGACGAGCTCGTCCAGCGCGGCCACAACTTCGCGATCGTCGACGAGGTCGACTCCATCCTCGTCGACGAGGCCCGTACGCCGCTGATCATCTCCGGCCCGGCCGACCAGGCCACCAAGTGGTACGGCGACTTCGCCAAGCTGGTCACGCGCCTCAAGCGCGGCGAGGCGGGCAATCCGCTGAAGGGCATGGAGGAGACCGGCGACTACGACGTCGACGAGAAGAAGCGCACGGTCGCCATCCATGAGTCCGGTGTCAGCAAGGTCGAGGACTGGCTGGGCATCGACAACCTCTACGAGTCGGTGAACACGCCGCTGGTGGGCTACCTGAACAACGCCATCAAGGCCAAGGAGCTCTTCAAGAAGGACAAGGACTACGTCGTCATCGACGGCGAGGTCATGATCGTCGACGAGCACACCGGCCGTATCCTCGCAGGCCGCCGCTACAACGAGGGCATGCACCAGGCGATCGAGGCGAAGGAAGGGGTGGACATCAAGGACGAGAACCAGACGCTCGCCACGATCACCCTGCAGAACTTCTTCCGCCTCTACGGCAAGCTCTCCGGCATGACCGGTACGGCGATGACCGAGGCCGCCGAGTTCCACCAGATCTACAAGCTCGGCGTCGTCCCGATCCCGACCAACAAGCCGATGGTCCGCAAGGACCAGTCGGACCTGATCTACCGCACCGAGGTCGCCAAGTTCGACGCGGTGGTCGACGACATCGCCGAGAAGCACGAGAAGGGCCAGCCGATCCTCGTCGGTACGACGTCGGTCGAGAAGTCCGAGTACCTCTCGCAGCAGCTCTCCAAGCGCGGCATCCAGCACGAGGTGCTGAACGCCAAGCAGCACGACCGTGAGGCGACGATCGTCGCCCAGGCCGGCCGCAAGGGCGCCGTGACGGTGGCCACGAACATGGCCGGTCGTGGTACCGACATCAAGCTCGGCGGCAACCCCGACGACCTCGCCGAGGCGGAGCTGCGCCAGCGCGGCCTCGACCCCGAGGAGCACATCGAGGAGTGGGCCCACGCCCTGCCCGCCGCCCTGGAGAAGGCCGAGCGGGCCGTGAAGGCCGAGTTCGAAGAGGTCAAGGAACTCGGCGGGCTCTATGTGCTGGGCACCGAGCGGCACGAGTCGCGCCGTATCGACAACCAGCTGCGCGGTCGTTCCGGCCGTCAGGGCGACCCCGGCGAGTCCCGCTTCTACCTCTCCCTGGGCGACGACCTGATGCGTCTGTTCAAGGCCCAGATGGTCGAGCGCGTGATGTCGATGGCGAACGTCCCGGACGACGTGCCGATCGAGAACAAGATGGTCACCCGCGCGATCGCCTCCGCCCAGTCGCAGGTCGAGCAGCAGAACTTCGAGACCCGTAAGAACGTCCTGAAGTACGACGAGGTCCTCAACCGCCAGCGCGAGGTCATCTACGGCGAGCGGCGCCGCGTCCTCGAGGGCGAGGACCTGGACGAGCAGATCAAGCACTTCATGGACGACACGATCGACGCCTACATCCAGGCCGAGACCGCCGAGGGCTTCGCCGAGGAGTGGGACCTCGACCGGCTGTGGGGCGCGTTCAAGCAGCTCTACCCGGTGAAGGTCACCGTCGACGAGCTGGAGGAGGCGGCCGGTGACCGTGCCGGGCTGACCGCCGAGTTCATCGCCGAGTCCATCAGGGACGACATCACCGAGCAGTACGAGGGGCGCGAGGCGCAGCTCGGCTCCGAGATCATGCGTGAGCTGGAGCGCCGGGTGGTCCTGTCGGTCCTGGACCGCAAGTGGCGCGAGCACCTCTACGAGATGGACTACCTCCAGGAGGGCATCGGCCTGCGCGCGATGGCCCAGAAGGACCCGCTGGTCGAGTACCAGCGCGAGGGCTTCGACATGTTCCAGGCCATGATGGAGGGCATCAAGGAGGAGTCCGTCGGCTACCTGTTCAACCTGGAGGTCCAGGTCGAGCAGCAGGTCGAGGAGGTTCCGGTCGAGGACGAGAAGCCTTCGCTGGAGAAGAAGGAGGACGCGGTTCCGGCCCAGGCGGGCGCCCGTCCCGAGATCCGCGCCAAGGGGCTGGAGGCCCCGCAGCGCCGTGAGCGCCTGCACTTCTCCGCGCCCACCGTGGACGGTGAGGGCGGCATCATCGAGGGCGACTTCGCCGAGGACGAGCCCGTCCGTTCCGAGGCCGACGGCCTCACGCGCGCGGAGCGCCGCAAGCAGGCCAAGGGCGGTCGGCGCCGCAAGAAGTAACGGGTACCTTCGGCGAGACAGCCGTGTGAAGGGCCGGGCACTTGCGAGTGCCCGGCCCTTCTGCGTACGGCCATCGCCGATTGCTCCGGTCCGTCCTTGTGCGTCCGTCCTCGTGCGTCAGTCCTCGTCCGTGCCGGGCATTCTCGGGCCGCCCAGTTCCACGGCTGTGCAGCGCCAGCGGTGGTCGGGGCCGTGTTCCAGGCGGAAGGCCATGGCCCGGAGCTGGTCACCGGCGCCGATGCGGGCGAATGCCTCGATGGCTCCGGGGCGGGGCTCGTAGTAGCCGATGTCGCGGACGACCGGGCGGGTACCGCGGGTCGTGCGCAGGGGGCCGCGTTCGGCGAGCCAGGCCAGTTCGTCGTACGCGCGTCCGACGGTGTGGCGCAGCATGCTGTGGACCGGACGCTGACCGCTCAGCACCGCCAGGAGGAGGTCGGCGAAGTGGTCGGTGGGGCGCGGCTGGGGAAGAGCGGGCATGAGCGGGGCCGCGCAGGGTGCCGGCGGGCGGACGGGGCCGCCGAGGACCGCCGTGTCGGCCGCTGTCGTGCCGGTCGCCGCTGTGCCGGCCGCTGCCGTGCCGGTTGCTGCCGTGCCGACCGCCATCGTGCCGCTCGCCGCGGAGCCCGGTGTGGTGGAGCCCGGTGTCGTGGAGGGGCGGCTGTGGCCCGGAGCCGTGCGGGGCGGGGCCGTGCGGGTCGGGTTGCCGCCGGGGTGGCGGGTGTCGTGGCGCGTGTCGTGTCGGACCGGCGGGCGGGTGCGGGTGGCGGGGTGGCGCCGGGTCCTGGTCATGACCTTGTTCATTGGGGGTTCCCCGTTCCGTGAACCGACCGCTCAGGGGATACCGGTCGGTAACTTCGTGGTTGGGGATCTTGTACGGGGCCGGAGGGGAGCGCCGCAACGAAGCCGGGCACGCCGCCGGGGCGCCGGATTCTTCACCTATCAGGGTGATCCGGAGGTGCGGAACCCTTGGGGGCACTGGGGTGTACCGGGTGATCGGGGAGTGGCGGGTGGACGCCGTGGACGGCGCGGGTGGGGACCCGATGGGGGACGCCCGCACGTATCCTGGGGTGACTCACCGGAGGTGCGGGACCACGGACCGGTCCTGTCGAAGGCTCCCCCGCGTTTCCCGTGTCCTTCCGGTGGCCCTTCCCGACTACGAAAGCGGCTCGTCATGCGCGTCTACGTCCCTCTGACCCTTCCCGGTCTCGCCGAGGCGTACAAGACGGGTGAGCTGGGAGAAGGGCCGTTCGTCGCGTACGCCGTCACGCCCGCTCTGCGCGAGTGGTACCTCTCCGACGACATCGAGGAGCTCGAGTACGCGGCCCTCAACCGCGCCGCCGTCGCCTCGCTGCGGCTCCTCGCCGTGGAGCCCGGGGTGGTCCGCCGGCGCGTGGTCGTCGCCGTCGACGTCGCCGACGGGGCCGCCGCGGCCGATCCCGACCGCGGGCTCGACTCCGCGGCGCTCGGCGAGGTACGGGTCGCCGGTCCCGTCCCGCTGGCCAGGGCGGCGGCCGTGCACGTCGACTCCGATGACGCCGAGACCGACGTGGCCGCCGCCGCGGACGCGCTGGGCGCGGCCGATCAGGGGGACGACGACGCCCAGTTCACCGTTGACGGTGCCGAGGACCACGAGCTGTTGTGGTTCGCCACGCAGGAGATTCCCAACCTGGTGGGACTGGGGGACTGACCTGCGGCGACCGGTCCTGGCGACCGGCGCGAAGGAGTCGGACACGGGCGTGCGGTGGGCGGTCACGATGCGTTGTCAGTCGTGCCGGGTACGTTCTTGGTATGGGGAAGCACGGAGCAGCGCACATCGTCTGGGACTGGAACGGGACCCTGTTCCACGACAACGAGGCGATCATCGGGGCGACGAACGCGGCGTTCGCCGAGCTGGGCATCGAGCCGCTCACACTGGAGCGGTACCGGGCGTTGTACTGCGTGCCGGTGCCCAAGTTCTATGAGCGGCTGATAGGGCGGCTGCCGACGGACGAGGAGTGGGAGATGATGGACGAGATCTTCCACCGGTACTACTTGGAGCACCGCACGACCTGCGGGCTGACCGAAGGCGTGCCGACGATCCTCGCGGACTGGCAGTCGGCGGGGCGCAGCCAGTCGATCCTCAGCATGTACGGGCATGAGGAGCTGGTCCCGCTCGTGCGGGGGTTCGGGATCGAGCCGCACTTCCTACGGGTCGACGGGCGGACCGGGCCGTCCGGTGGCAGCAAGGCCGAGCACATGGTGCGGCACGTGGGCGCGCTCGCCGGTGTGCAGCCGACCCGGGTGGTGGTGATCGGGGACGCCGCCGACGACGCGGTGGCCGCGCGGCACGTGGGCGCGCAGGCGGTGCTGTACACCGGCGGTTCCCACAGCCGCGCCAGCCTCGAGGTGGTGGGGGTGCCCGTGGTGGACACCCTGGAGGAGGCGGTCGCGGAGGCCGAGCGGTTGGCGGCCTGACGGCTGCGGCCTGACGGCTGCGGTCGGGCGACAGCCGGTCGGGCGACAGCCGGCCGGGCGGCTGTTGCCGGCGCTCCGTGTGCCACCGCCTCCGGGCCCGAGCAGTGGCTGGCCGGGTTCGGTTCAGCTGCATCACTTCAGGTCAGGTCACGGGCGCCTTGGCTCGCAGGATCGTGAGGAACTCGCGCATCCAGCCGGAGTGGTCCGGCCAGGCGCGGGACGAGACGAGGGTGCCGTCGACCACGGCCTCCGCGTCCTGGAACGTGGCGCCGGCCGCCTGCATGTCCAGCTCCAGCGCCGGGTACGCGGTGACGCGGCGGCCGCGCAGGCTGTCCACGGCGGCGGTCAGCAGGGGACCGTGGCAGATCTGGGCGACCGGTTTGTCCGTGTCGAAGAAGGACTTGAGGATCTTGCGGAGTTCGGGATCGTTGCGGAGGTATTCCGGGGCACGGCCGCCCGGGACGACCAGGGCGACGTACTCGCCGGGATCGACCTCGGAGAAGGCGAGGTCGGCGGGCCAGGTGTAGCCGGGCTTCTCGGTGTAGGTGTCGAAGCCTGGTTCGAAGTCGTGGACGACGAACTGGAGCTTCTTGCGGGCGGGGGCGGCGATGTGGACCTCGTAGCCCTCCTCGCGCAGGCGCTGGTACGGGTACAGGACCTCCAGTGACTCCGCCGCGTCGCCGGTGATGATCAAAATCTTGGCTGACATGTCGCTGAGCTCCCCTCAGCCGTGGTGTGCGCCCCCAGACCCCCACTATCGCCCACAATCGGTCTGAACGGGTTCGTCCTCAAAACGCCCGGGTGCGAAGCGGGCGGACGGCCCCGTGCTGTGCAGAACGTCAAACTTCCGGCCCCGGTTTTGTACACATACGGCTCATGACGGGGCCCCCGTCCGGAGCGATAGCCTTGTGGCGTGATCAGCGCGATATTTCGCGGGGGCCTCGTCGTCCCTGCCCTGCGCCCGGAGAGCACGGTCGACAGCCGTGACCGGGTGGCGGTCGCTGGTCTTCGCGGGCGGGGCGGGACATCGAGGCTTCCCGGGACGCCGAGCACTCCCTGGGCGCGGACGCCACCGAGAGCAGCGTCACACCTGTCGGGGAGCTCAAAAATGGCTCAGAAACCCCCGCACATCTCACCTTGCGGCATAGCGTCGGATCAGGACCGGACACCCCGCGTCTCGGCGTCACGTCGGCAGGGAGGGACCGTACTTCCTTCTACGTCACGCAACGGCGCGCGACAGGAGCCAGAGGACAATGCAGACCAAGCTGGACGAAGCCAAGGCCGAGTTGCTGGAGAGGGCCGCTCGGGTAGCTGAGAACAGCCCGGTCGGGGGGCACCTTCCCACCGGGACGACGAGCGAGGGCACCCCCGGCACCTCGGACGGCACCGCGGACCGGGACACCATGCTCGCGTTCCTCCAGCGCTACTACCTCCACACGGCCCCGGAGGACCTGGCCGACCGCGACCCGGTCGACGTCATCGGAGCCGCGTTCTCCCACTACCGGCTGGCCGAGAACCGCCCCCAGGGCACGGCCAGCGTGCGGGTCCACACCCCGACCGTCGAGGAGAACGGCTGGACCTGCAGCCACTCCATCGTGGAAGTCGTCACCGACGACATGCCCTTCCTCGTCGACTCCGTCACCAACGAGCTGTCCCGGCAGGGGCGCGGCATCCACGTCGTCATCCACCCGCAGGTCATCGTGCGCCGCGACGTCACCGGCAAGCTCATCGAGGTGCTCAACACCCCGCGCGGCGGCGAGTTGCCGCACGACGCGCACACCGAGTCGTGGATCCATGTCGAGATCGACCGTGAGACCGACCGGGCCGATCTGAAGCAGATCACCAACGATCTGCTGCGTGTCCTCTCCGACGTGCGGGAAGCCGTCGAGGACTGGGAGAAGATGCGGGACGCGTCGATCCGTATCGCCGACGAGCTGCCCGCCGAACCCACCGCGGACGACCTGCGCGGCGACGAGGTCGAGGAGGCCCGCGAGCTGCTGCGCTGGCTGTCGGACGACCACTTCACCTTCCTGGGCTTCCGGGAGTACGAGCTGCGCCAGGACGACTCGCTGACCGCCGTTCCGGGCACCGGCCTCGGCATCCTGCGGTCCGACCCGCACCACGAGGAGGAGGAGAGCCACCCCGTCAGCCCCTCCTTCGAGCGACTGCCCGCCGACGCCCGCGCCAAGGCCCGCGAGCACAAGCTCCTCGTCCTCACCAAGGCCAACAGCCGCGCCACCGTCCACCGGCCGAGCTACCTCGACTACGTGGGAGTGAAGAAGTTCGACGAGGCGGGCAACGTCGTGGGGGAGCGGCGCTTCCTCGGACTCTTCTCGTCCGCCGCCTACACCGAGTCCGTCCGGCGCGTTCCCGTCATCCGCCGCAAGGTCGACGACGTGCTGGCACGTGCCGGGTTCTCGCCCAACAGCCACGACGGGCGCGACCTGCTGCAGATCCTGGAGACGTACCCGCGCGACGAGCTGTTCCAGACGCCCGTCGACGAGCTGCAGTCCATCGTCACCTCCGTGCTCTACCTGCAGGAGCGGCGCAAGCTGCGGCTCTACCTGCGCCAGGACGAGTACGGGCGCTACTACTCCGCCATCGTCTACCTGCCCCGCGACCGGTACACGACCGGCGTACGGCTGCGCATCATCGACATCCTCAAGGAGGAGCTCGGCGGCATCAGCGTCGACTTCACGGCCTGGAACACCGAGTCGATCCTCTCCCGGCTGCACTTCGTGGTCCGCGTCCCCCAGGGCACCGAGCTGCCCGAGCTCAGCGACGCCGACAAGGACCGCATCCAGGACCGGCTGGTGGAGGCCGCGCGTTCCTGGTCCGACGGGTTCTCCGAGGCGCTGAACGCCGAGCTCGGCGAGGAGCGGGCCGCCGAGCTGCTGCGCCGCTACGGCAACGCCTTCCCCGAGGGATACAAGGCCGACCACAGTCCGCGCGCGGCGGTCGCCGACCTCGTCCACCTCGAAAAGCTCGGCGACGGCGAGAAGGGCGGCAAGGACTTCGCGCTCAGCCTGTACGAGCCCGTGGGCGCCGGTCCCGGCGAGCGGCGGTTCAAGATCTACCGCCGGGGCGAGTCCGTCTCCCTCTCCGCGGTGCTGCCGGTCCTCCAGCGGCTCGGCGTCGAGGTCGTCGACGAGCGGCCGTACGAGCTGCGCTGCGCGGACCGTAACAACGCCTGGATCTACGACTTCGGCCTGCGGCTGCCCAAGGCCCTGATCGAGAGCGGCATCCTGGGCGACGACGGCCGCGAGCGGTTCCAGGAGGCCTTCGCGGCGACCTGGAGGGGGCAGGCCGAGAACGACGGCTTCAACGCGCTCGTGCTGAGCGCCGGGCTCACCTGGCGCGAGGCGATGGTGCTGCGGGCCTACGCGAAGTACTTGCGCCAGGCCGGCTCCACCTTCAGCCAGGACTACATGGAGGACACCCTCCGCAACAACGTCCACACGACCCGTCTGCTCGTGAACCTGTTCGAGGCGCGGATGTCGCCGGAGCGGCAGCGGGCCGGTCTGGAACTCGTCGACGCGCTCTTCGAGGAGCTGGACAGCGCCCTCGACCAGGTGGCCAGCCTCGACGAGGACCGGATCCTGCGGTCCTTCCTGACCGTCATCAAGGCGACCCTGCGGACCAACTTCTTCCAGGAGGCGGGCGGCGGGCAGTGGCACGACTACGTGTCCATGAAGTTCGACCCGCAGGCGATCCCGGACCTCCCGGCGCCGCGCCCGGCGTTCGAGATCTGGGTGTACTCGCCGCGGGTGGAGGGCGTGCACCTCAGGTTCGGCAAGGTCGCGCGCGGTGGTCTGCGCTGGTCCGACCGGCGTGAGGACTTCCGCACCGAGATCCTCGGCCTGGTCAAGGCGCAGATGGTGAAGAACACCGTCATCGTGCCCGTCGGCGCCAAGGGCGGCTTCGTGGCCAAGCAGCTGCCGGACCCGTCCGTGGACCGCGACGCCTGGATGGCCGAGGGGATCAGGAGCTACAAGACCTTCATCTCCGCGCTGCTCGACATCACCGACAACATGGTGGCCGGCGAGGTCGTGCCGCCCGCCGACGTCGTACGGCACGACGAGGACGACACCTACCTGGTGGTCGCCGCCGACAAGGGCACGGCGACGTTCTCGGACATCGCCAACGAGGTCGCCCAGTCGTACAACTTCTGGCTCGGCGACGCGTTCGCGTCGGGCGGCAGCGCCGGCTACGACCACAAGGGCATGGGCATCACGGCCCGCGGTGCCTGGGAGTCCGTGAAGCGGCACTTCCGGGAGCTGGGCGTGGACACGCAGACCGAGGACTTCACGGTCGTCGGCATCGGCGACATGTCCGGTGACGTGTTCGGCAACGGCATGCTGCTGAGCGAGCACATCCGTCTGGTCGCCGCCTTCGACCACCGGCACATCTTCATCGACCCGGTTCCGGACGCGGCCACCTCGTACGCCGAGCGCCGCCGCGTGTTCGAGCTGCCGCGCTCCTCCTGGGAGGACTACGACACCGAGCTGATCTCCGCCGGTGGTGGCGTGTTCCCGCGCACCGCCAAGGCGATCACGGTCAACAGCCACATCCGCGAGGCCCTCGGCATCGAGGGCAAGGTCTCCAAGATGACCCCGGCCGACCTGATGAAGGCGATCCTCCAGGCACCGGTCGACCTGCTGTGGAACGGCGGCATCGGTACGTACGTCAAGGCGTCCACCGAGACGCACGCCGACGTCGGCGACAAGGCCAACGACGCCATCCGCGTCGACGGCGCAGACCTGCGGGTCCAGGTCGTCGGCGAGGGCGGCAACCTCGGCCTGACCCAGCTCGGCCGGATCGAGTTCGCGCAGCGCGGCGGGAAGATGAACACCGACGCCATCGACAACAGCGCGGGCGTGGACACCTCCGACCACGAGGTGAACATCAAGATCCTGCTCAACGGCCTGGTCACCGAGGGCGACATGACCGTCAAGCAGCGCAACAAGCTGCTCGCCGAGATGACCGACGAGGTCGGCCATCTGGTGCTGCGCAACAACTACGCGCAGAACACGGCGATCGCCAACGCCCTCGCCCAGTCCAAGGACATGCTCCACGCCCAGCAGCGCTTCATGCGCCACCTGGTGCGCGAGGGCCACCTCGACCGGGCGCTGGAGTTCCTGCCCACCGACCGGCAGATCCGCGAGCGGCTCAGCGCCGGGCACGGGCTCACGGGCCCGGAGACGGCCGTCCTCCTCGCGTACACGAAGATCACGGTCGCCGAGGAGCTGCTGCACACCTCGCTGCCCGACGACCCGTACCTGCTCGGCCTGCTGTACGCGTACTTCCCGACCGAGCTGCGCGAGCAGTTCCCCGAGAACATCGACAGCCACCCGCTGCGCCGCGAGATCGTCACGACCGTCCTGGTCAACGACACGGTCAACACGGGCGGTACGAGCTTCCTGCACCGTCTGCGGGAGGAGACCGGAGCCTCCCTGGAGGAGATCGTCCGGGCGCAGACCGCGGCCCGCGCGATCTTCAACTCCGGCGCGGTGTGGGACGGCGTGGAGGCGCTGGACAACAAGGTCGACGCGGGCGTCCAGACCCGTATCCGCCTGCACTCCCGTCGGCTGGTCGAGCGCGGCACGCGCTGGCTGCTCAACAACCGGCCGCAGCCGCTGGAGCTCACCGGGACCATCGCGTTCTTCAAGGACGGGGTGGCGCGGGTCTGGGCCGAGCTGCCGAAGCTGCTGCGCGGCGCCGACCTGGAGTGGTACCAGAAGATCTACGACGAGCTGACCGACGCGGGCGTCCCCGACGAGCTCGCCACGCGGGTCGCCGGGTTCTCCTCCGCCTTCCCGACGGTCGACATCGTCGCGGTGGCCGACCGCATGGGACGGCAGCCGATGGAGGTCGCCGAGGTGTACTACGACCTCGCCGACCGGCTGCGGATCACCCAGCTCATGGACCGCATCATCGAGCTGCCCCGCGCGGACCGCTGGCAGTCCATGGCCCGGGCGGCGATCCGCGAGGACCTCTACGCGGCGCACTCGGCCCTCACGGCGGACGTCCTGGCGGTGGGCAACGGCGAGGCCACGCCGGAGCAGCGGTTCAAGGGCTGGGAGCAGAAGAACGCGGCGATCCTGGGCCGGGCGCGCACGACGCTGGAGGAGATCCAGAGCTCGGACTCGTTCGATCTGGCGAATCTGTCGGTGGCGATGCGGACGATGAGGACGCTGTTGCGCACGCATTCTTAGGGCGCGTCCGTAGGGGCGGTGCCTGTTGGGTGCGCGGCTGCCGGTTCGTTGTGGTCGCTCGCGCAGTTCCCCGCGCCCCTTTTGGGGGCGCGGGGCTGTGTCGATATGCGGCTCCGCCGCGTGGGCGCGACCAGCCACGACGCATCCGCAGCCGCGAAACAGACATCCGCCCCCCTCTGGGAGCGAAGGCCTGGAAGCAACCCATCCCGCCCTCGTGACATCTACCTAAGCGACCCCCAGATGGACTACACATGGATTACTCTGTGTAGTCGGGGTGAATCGGTATGTCTACGATTATTGGGATGAACGTGGAACTGCGTAGCTCGCCCGCGCCCGCCGTGTCCGTCGTCGTGATCGTCTACAACGACGAGGCCAGGCTCCCCACGGCGGTGCGCTCCGTGCTGGACCAGACGTTGCGGAGCGTGGAGGTCGTCATCGTCGACGACCGGAGCACGGACGGCTCGTACGCGGTGGCCCAGCGCCTCGCCGCCGAGCACCCCGGCCGCGTACACGCCCACCGGCTGCCCGAGAACAGCGGCGGCTGCGGCGCCCCCCGCAACCACGGGATCCAGCAGGCCCGCGGCGACTACGTGCTGTTCCTCGACAGTGACGACGTCCTGGAACGCAACGCCTGCCGCAACATGCTGGAGGCCGCCGAGACCACCGGCGCCGACCTCGTCTCCGGGCTCTGCGTCCGCGTCCACGTGGACTCGCGCAACGGCAAGGAGGTCAAGTGGTACCCCTGGCTGTACGCGACCACCCGCACCCTGGAGTCGATCTCCGAGCTGCCCGACCTGCTGGTCTTCGACACGCTGTCGACCAACAAGTGCTACCGGCGTGAGTTCCTGCTGGACAACGGCCTGGAGTTCCCCGTAGGAATCCACTACGAGGACCTGCTCTTCTCGGCGCAGGCGTACGCCGCCGCCCGCCGCATCACCCTCATCCCGAACCGGGTCTACGACTGGAACGTCGTGGACAAGCCAGGCACGGCCGCCACGAAGTCGATCAGCAACCGGCGCGCCGAGATCGCCAACTTCACCCACCGTATGGAGATCCACCGCCGGGTCGACCAGCTCCTCGTGGAACGGGGCCTGGCGGAGCTGAAGTTCCACAAGGACGTCAAGTTCCTCAAGCACGACCTCGTGCTGCACCTGCGTGACCTGCCGTTCCGGGACGCCGCCTACCGGCAGGAGTTCGCCGCGATCGCCCGTGAGTACCTGGAGTCGATCGACCCGGCCGCGTACGACGAGACCGAGCCGATCCACGCCATCTGCGCCTATCTGCTGCGCAAGAGCGACTGGGACAACCTGCTGCCCGCCGTGGACACGCTCACCAACCGGAACAAGGTCTCCGCGCCGCTCGTCGAGCGCGACGGCCGGATCTACTGGTGCGCCGAGCACCTGGACGACCCCGAGGACGGGGACTTCGCCCGCCGGGTCCTGGACGTCACCGAGCTCGGCTACCACACCAAGCCGGTCGAGAAGCTGTTCCTGCGCAACGAACTGACCGAGTACCAGGGCCCGTACGGCGGCGTCGGCGGCGCGGTCCGCCTCGCCGGGCGCATCACCAACCCGCTGGGTGTCGTCCCGCCGGGCGCCCGACTCACCGGCGAGCTGGAGTTCGCCGCCCGCCGCAAGGGTGTCCGTTTCCAGGTCTTCCGCTTTCCCGTGGCATCGACCCGGCACGAGGGCGAGTTCATCGCGTGGGAGGCGGTCGCCGATCTCGCACGGGGGCTCAGGCCCGTCGGCATCGTGGACGCGGTGTGGGACGTACGGCTCCACCTCGACGTGGACGGCGTACGCACCACCACCCGGCTCACCGCCTCCGAACCGGGCCTCGCCTCCGGGCAGTTGCCCGTCCGGCCCCGGCTCACCCGGCTCGTCGCCGACCGTATCGAGCCGCAGATCTCCTCCCGCGGTCACCTCGCCTTCCAGCTCGTCCCCGACAAGAAGGCGAACACCCTCGTCGAGCGCGGTATCCACGGTGCCCCAGGACGGCTCGCCAAGTCCGGCTACCGCAAGGCGAAGTCGGTGCGCAGGACGCTGGCCTCCGGGGACACCAAGATCCGTCTCTACCACGAGGCGTATCGCCGGCTGCCCGTGAAGAAGCGCCTGGTCGTCTTCGAGAGCCACCTCGGCCGTCAGTACAGCGACAGCCCCCGCGCGATCTACGAGGAGATGCGCCGCCAGGGACTGGACTTCGAGGCCGTGTGGGCGTACGCGGACAAGCCGGAGGGCTTCCCCAAGGACGCCATGCTGGTCCGCCGTTGGTCGATGCCGTATCTGAAGGCCCTGGCCCGCGCCGAGTTCTGGATCGACAACCAGAGCTACCCGCTCAAGCTCACCAAGCGTCCCGAGACGACGTACATCCAGACCTGGCACGGCTCCGCGCTCAAGCGGATGGGGTTCGACGAGCCCGAGTGGAAGCTCCGCTCCCGCGCCGAACAGGCCGAACAGCAGCGCACCCTGGACCGCTTCGACCGCTTCCTGGTCCGCTCCGAGCACGACGTGCGCACCCTCGCGCGCGCCTTCCGCCTCAAGGAGAAGTCGCTGCTGCGGGTGGGCTACCCGCGCAACGACGCGCTCGTACGGGCCCGGCAGTCCTCAGGGCGCCCGCCGCTCGCCGCCGAACTGGGCATCCCCGAGGACAAGAAGGTCCTCCTGTACGCCCCCACCTTCCGCCGGCGAGGGCAGCGCCGCTTCGAGCTGCCCTTCGACGTGGAGCGCTTCGCCGACACCTTCGGCGACCGCTACGTCCTCCTCGTCCGCTCCCACTACCTCAACCACGTCGTGCTCCCACCGTCGGTCCGGGGCCGCGTCATCGACGTCTCGTCCCACCACGACGTGACCCCGCTGCTGGCCCTCGCCGACGGTCTGATCACCGACTACTCGTCCGTGATGTTCGACTACGCGCTCCTCGACCGGCCGATGTTCTTCTTCACCTACGACTACGAGGAGTACGTGCACGAGGGCCGCGGCACCTACTTCGACCTGCTCGAACGTGCTCCCGGTCCCGTCGTCCGCACCGAGGACGACCTGTACGCGGCGCTCGGTTCGCTGGAGGAGCAGTCGGCCAAGTTCTCCGGAGCCCGCGAGCGGTTCGTCGCCGACTTCGGCGAGTACGACAAGGGGCATGCCGCCCGGAGCATCGTCGACCAGTTCTTCGCCGAGTGGAGGCGAGCGTGACGCCGAACCCGAACCCGAACCCGTCCCCGTACCCGTACCCGTCGAGGGACGTCTTCCTCGTCGCCAACAGCGTCAACGAGCTGGGCGGAGTGGCCAGTTGGACTCACCAGATGGCCCGGCTGTTCTCCGAGCGCGGGCACCGCGTGCACGTCGTCGGCATCACCCCGCCCGAGGTCCCCATGGAGCTGGGCGACGTCCCGTACCCGACCACCACGCTGTACGACGGCCAGCCCCCGCGCCCCGGCCGCGCCCGGGACGTGAGCATGCGCGAGAAGGCCACCCGCCTCACCTCGCTGTTCCGGGCCGCGCGCCCCGGCGCGATCGTGATCGTCACGCAGGTGTGGGCGATGGAGTGGGTGGGGCTCGCCGACACGACCGGCCTGACCGTCATCGGGATGAGCCACGAGTCGTTCGAGTACAGCAGGAAGAGCTCGCGCTTCCAGCGAGTCCTGAAATTCTACGAGAATGTCGACCGCATGCTCGTCCTCACCCGCGAGGACGCCGACCTGTGGATCGGCCAGGGCCTCAACAACACATCCTTCATGCCGAATCCACTGCCTTTCATACCCGCCGAACCCTCGCCGCGCACCGAGAAGGCCGTCGTCAGCATCGGCCGGCTGCACGACCAGAAGGGCATCGACATGCTCCTCGACGCCTGGGCGGAGGTCGCGCCGCGCCACCCCGACTGGACCCTGAAGATCTACGGCTCCGGCGAGGACGAGGAGATCCTGCGCAAGCAGTGCACCGAACTGGGCCTCGACGACTCGGTGCGGTGGATGGGCCGTACCAGCGACGTGCCCGCAGCCCTGCGCGGAGGCTCCGTCTTCGTCCAGTCGTCCCGGGGTGAGGGCTTCCCGCTGGCCCTGATGGAGGCCATGGCCACCGCCGTCCCGTGCGCGGCCTTCGACTGCGCCCCCGGCGTCCACGAGATCGTCCACGACGGCGAGGACGGCCTGCTGGCGGCCCCCGGCAACACCGGCGAACTCGCCCGCAAGCTGGGCGTGTTGATGTCGGACAAACACCTACGGGACCGCATGGGCGACACGGCCCGCGTCAACATCCAGCGCTACACGACGGAAGAGATCGTCCGCCGCTGGGAGGAGCTGTTCGGGTTCCTGGAGAGGTGACCTTCAAGGCCGGGGGTGGGGGCGCCCCTGAAAGGGGCGCGTGCCCCGTAAGGGGCGCGGGGAACTGCGCGAGCAACCACAAACGACCCGCAGTCGCAGTAAGCCAGTTCCCCCCGAGCTCCAAGGCGGCCCCTACTTCTTCCCACCCGTGAACTCCTCGTACGCCTCCAGAACCTCCTCCGTGGCCCCATCCATCCGCAGCTCCCCCCGCTCAAGCCACAGCACCCGATCACACGTGTCCCGGATCGACTTGTTGTTGTGGCTCACCAAGAACACGGTGCCCGCGTGCTTGCGCATCTCACGAATACGTTCCTCAGAGCGCACCTGGAAGGAGCGATCCCCCGTGGCGAGGGCCTCATCGATCAGCAGCACGTCATGGTCCTTGGCCGCGGCGATGGAGAACCGCAGCCGCGCCGCCATTCCGGAGGAGTACGTCCGCATCGGCAGCGTGATGAAGTCGCCCTTCTCGTTGATGCCGGAGAAGTCGACGATCCCCTCGTAGCGCTCCCTGATTTGCTCGCGGGACATGCCCATCGCGAGGCCGCCGAGGTAGACGTTCCGCTCGCCGGTGAGGTCGTTCATCAGGGCGGCGTTGACGCCGAGGAGCGAGGGCTGGCCGTCGGTGTAGATACGGCCGTTCTCGACGGGAAGCAGTCCGGCCACGGCCTTCAGCAGCGTGGACTTGCCGGAGCCGTTCGTGCCGATGAGCCCGATGGCCTCGCCCTTGTAGGCGGTGAAGGACACGTTCTTCACCGCGTGCACCTTGCGCACGCCCGCCGCCTTCTCGGTCTGCTTGCGGCGCATCATGCGGTTGAGCGCGGCGGTGGCACTGCCGCGGCCCGCGCCCGTGCCGTTGACCCGGTAGACGATGTCGACCTGGTCGACCACGACGGTGGGGGCGAGCTCGGCGGGGGCTTCGGCCTGCGCCATGTCCTCGAGGTGGGTCAGGGTGATGTCAGCCACGGCCGTACGTCTCCTCAGCCTTCCAGAAGTAGATGAACCCGCCGACGCCGGCGAGCAGCGCCCAGCCGAGGGCGTACGCCCACACGTGGTGGGGGAGCTGGCTCGCGTGGAAGCTGTCGATCAGCGCGAACCGCATGAGGTCGATGTAGACGGCGGCGGGGTTCGACTCCAGCAGGATGCGCAGCCAGTGGGGCAGGTCGTTGTGGTCGAGCACCCTGCTGATGCTGAACATCACGCCCGACATGTACATCCAGGTGCGCAGCACGAACGGCATCAGCTGGGAGATGTCCGGGGTCTTGGCCCCCCACCGGGCCATGATCATCGCGACGCCGGCGTTGAAGACGAACTGGAGCGTGAGCGCGGGCACGATCAGCACCCAGGACGCGGTGACCGGCACCCCGAAGGCGAGCAGGATCACGACCAGCGCGGCCATCGAGAACAGCAGCTGCTGCAGCTGCTGGAGCGCGTACGAGATCGGGAGCGCGGCGCGCGGGAAGTGCAGGGCGCGGACGAGTCCGAGGCTGCCGGAGATGGCCCGCGTCCCCGCCATGATCGAGCTCTGCGTGAACGTCCACACGAAGACACCGGTCACCAGGAACGGGATGTAGTCCGGCACGCCCCGGCTGGTGCCCATCAGGACGCCGAAGATGAAGTAGTAGACCGCCGCGTTGAGCAGCGGGTTGGCCACCTGCCAGATCTGGCCCAGCTTCGCCTGGCTGTACTGCGCGGTGAGCTTGGCCGTGGCGAACGCCGTGATGAAGTGCCGGCGCGCCCACAGCTGCCGTACGTACGCGGGCAGGGAGGGGCGGGCGCCGCTGACGCTGAGGCCGTACCGCGCGGCGAGCTCCTCGGGGGACTCGCCTGTCGGCGCCTGCGCCCGCGTCTGCGTGGGGGGCGTGGCGGGGGGCGGTGTGTGGAGTACCTGGCTGCTCACATCCGCTGCTTTCGGCTAGGGGGACATCCCGTGACGCTTCGTCGCGCTGCTCTTCGCCCGGCTCTTCGCGCTGCTCTTTGCATTGCTTTTGCCGTGCTCTTGCGTCGCTCTTACGTCGGGACGGGTCCGTATCGTCGTAACGCAACCGTAGGCCGAAGTAACGCCGGAACGCAACCGTTTCGTCGTCACGCCCCTATGCTGGTTCGTATGACTTCGAACACCGACGCCCCCGCAGCAGCGCAGTCGACAGCAGCGCAGTCGACGCGGCCGCGGCAGCCGCGCCGCCGGGCCCCCGCCGGGGCGGCCGTGCTCCGCGAGGACGTGACCGAGGCCATCCAGGCGGCGGTCTTCGAGGAGCTCGCGGCCGTCGGCTACGGCCGTATGTCCATCGAGGGCATCGCCCGGCGCGCGGGGGTCGGCAAGACGGCGGTGTACCGCCGCTGGCGCTCCAAGCTCCACCTGGTCCTCGACCTGGTTTCCGCGGTGGCGGTCCAGGGCCTGCCGATGCCGGACACGGGTTCGCTGGAGGGCGACCTCCGCCTGCTCTACGAGGTCACGTCCCGCGCCCTGCGCCACCCGGTGGCCGGCCAGATCATCCCCGACCTCCAGGCCGAGGCGGCCCGCAACCCCGAGATCGCCGAGGCCATGCAGAAGGCGCTGCGCGAGGGCCAGCAGAGCGTGGCGAGCGGCATCGTCGCGTCGGCGGTCGCCCGCGGGGAGGTGCGGGACGGGATCGACGAGGACCTCACCCTGGACCTGATCTCCGGTCCGCTGTACTGGCGGGCGGTGGTCGTACGGGGCCCGAAGCTGCCGAAGGGGTACCTCGCGAGCTTGGCGAGGGCGACGGCGGGGGCGCTCAAGGCGCTGTAGGCGCTGTAGGGATGCGCATCCGGGTGTGCTCCGTCCCGGTGAAGCCCTGAGGCGCTGATCCTGTTGTGCCCTGGGAGGAAGCGGCGGGACCGGCTCCGCATTGCACACGTCACCGTTTGACAGGGGGTGGCCGGCGGTTTGCGATGGTGACGAGGCGTCGACGCGACGTTCTCCGCTTCGGCGTATGACCGCGGAGCATGACCGAGGAGCATGACCGAGGAGGCCGCCATGGCAACGCATTCGTCGCACCTGCCGTCGGCGGATGTCGCTGCCGGCGCTGCCGGCGCGGTTGCCGGACTGTGGCGCTATCCCGTGAAGTCGATGATGGGGGAGGAGTTGAACGCCTCCGAGGTCACGAAACGGGGGCTCTTCGGGGACCGGCAGTTCGCCGTGGTCGATCCGGCGACGGGCAAGGTCGCGGGTGCCAAGAATCCGCACAAGTGGGGAAACTTCTTCGAGTTCCGAGCCGCGTATGCCGACCCTCCGCGGGCGGGCGGACACCTGCCTGACGTCCGCCTGACCCTGCCCGACGGGACCGTCCTGACGAGCGCCCAGCCCGACGCGGCCCGGCTGCTGTCCGAAGCGCTCGGCCGGGAGGTCACGCTCGCGACTCTCGCGACGGCCAAGGGCGACGACGAGTCGCCCCGCGCGACGGCGGAGGAGTACTGGCCGGACATGGCAGGGCTCGACCACCGGGACACCGTGACCGACTGGGACCTGCCGACGGGGACCTTCTTCGATCTCGCCGTGGTGCACCTGCTGACGACGGCGACGATCGACAGGCTGCGCGCGCTCTATCCCGAGGGGCGCTTCGAGGCTCGCCGCTTCCGCCCGAACATCATCGTGGAGACCCGTCCGGACCTGCGGGGTTTCGTGGAGAACGACTGGGTCGGGCGCACGGTGGCGATCGGCGACGAGGTACGCCTGCGGATCACCGGTGCCTGCCCCCGCTGCGTCATGATCACGCTGCCCCAGGGGGACCTGCCGCACGATGCGGGCATCCTGCGTACGGCGGCGCGGCACAACCAGGTGAACGTGGGGGTCTACGCCGACGTGATCTCGGGCGGAACGATCCGGCGCGGGGATCACATCACGCTCGTGTGAAGGGGCGACCGGCGTTGGTCAGCAAACCTGACGACCGATCAACCGCCATGCGAGATCCACCAGTTCAGCAGCACGGAGAACGCGTCCTTCGAATCCGGGCAAGGGCGCGCTGGGGGTCAGTCAAGGCGCCTGGCTTTGAGCGCGGTGAGGAGAGCGCGGAGGGGGGCGGGGCTGGTGGTCAGGTGAGCGGCGGGTTGGTCACTCTCGCGGAGGTGTATGGAGGTGGGGGTGGAGGGCAGAGTGGCGAGTTCGACGCAGTCGTCGCCCGAATCGGTGCCCGAGAAGGACGACTTCTGCCAGTGGAGGCGGCCGCGCATGTCAGCTCCTTTCACAGTTCGCGGGCGACGCGGTTGATGAGATCTCTGGACTCCGCGGGTGGGAGAGCCGCTGCGGCAACCCGCTCGTAGCGCTGTTGATACTGCCTCAGACGGGACTCGGCGTCGAAGAGTTCGCCGCGATGTGCCGTATCGATCTGTGCGGTGTCGAGTTGGGGGACAGGGCCGTGCAAATAGAGCATCGAATACCCGGTCCCGGCGAAGTCCTCGGCGTCGAAGGGCAGCACATGCACGGTGACGTTGGCCAGCTCCGACCGTTCGAGGATCTGTCGCAGCTGGGCCTGAGCCGTGTCGCGGCCACCCACCCGGATGCGGAGAGCCGCCTCGTGGATGATGGCTTCGTACGGCGTTCCGGGCGAACCGGTGAGGACCTGCTGCCGTTGCAGGCGGAAGGCGACAAACGCGTCCAGGTCTCGCTTCGGCATGGCCGGCGAGGTGTAGCTGAACATCGCCCGCATGTGGTCCTCGCTCTGCAGTAAGCCTGGGATGTGGGCGACTTGGAAGGTGCGGATGCCGGTGGCGTGATGCTCGCACTCCGCGAGGTCCAGCCCTTGCGGAGCGACGATGTCCCGGTACTCCTCCCACCACCCCTTGCCTCGTTCGTTCGCCATGCTCACCAGGGCGTCGACGTACGCCATGTCCTCGCACGCGCAATGCGTCGCCAAGCGACGAATGCGATCCTCGCTGATCCCGCCGCGGCCGGTCTCCACATGGCTCTGGTGCATGGGGCTCGATCCCAGGAACTCGGCTGCCGCTCGGGCGCTGATCCCCGCGCGCTCACGCATCTTGCGCAGTTCGGCACCCAGGCGCTGTTGCCGGGCCGTGGGGTTGCTCCTTGGCGGCATCCGCCTCTTCTCCCTGGTCATCCCGCTCAACGAGTATGCCGCGCAAGCATGGCACGGTTCACACCGTCGAGTTTCAGTTTCCGGGTATAGCTTGCGCCGGGTATAGGTTGCACCCTACTTTGGGTGATGGTTATGGCGCTCTCGGTCATGTTTTCTTGATGTGCCTCAACTCCCGTATCCGCCAACGTCAGTCGGAAGTGCACCTGGGCGAAGCCGACTGCCCGGGCAATGACACCGACCGGCCCGTTCCCTTCTCTCTCGTCATCTGTCCCTCTCCGTAGCGGAGTTGATCAGCCATGCCCGAATACACCCTCCGATGCCCACCCCTGGACACCACTCCCCGCATCGCCCGCGACTTCGTCACCTCCGTCCTGAGTGCCCTGGGGCTGGGCACCCTCGTCGACGACGCCACCCTCTGCACCTCCGAACTGGTCACCAACTCCTGCGTTCACGCGAAGGGGGCGGGCGCCGTTTTACTGCTGACAGCGGAGGGTGAGGCTGTCCGCGTGACGGTCTACGACGAAGACGACGTGCTGCCCGTCCTGCGGGAGGGCTACGACAGCGAGTCCGGCCGTGGCCTCTGGATCATCGACGCCCTCACGGACGGCCGCTGGGGGATCGAGCCCGAGCAAGGTGTCGGCCTCGCGTTGGGACGGGATGGCGGGAAGGGCGTGTGGTTCGAGCTGGGAGCGGGGCCGCCGGAAGGGAGTGTGTGTCCGTCCGGCCCGCGCCGAGCCCCGGCGGAGTGCGGAGGTAGCGAGGGATGGCGTACAGCCGGTGCACCCTGAGGGGCCGAGAATCCCGATGCCGCCCTTGACGCGGGACGCGTTGAGGGAAGCTGTGAAGCGGGTGAGTCTGGTGAACCTGCCGCAGTTCGACCTGGAGGCGGGGCGGGCGTTCGACCAGGCCAGTCAGACCGGGAGTACGGCTCCCCTGCAGCTGTTCCTACGGCGCTGGGGCGTCTTCGTGGCGATCGAGCGGGATCGGGCCCGGGCGGCCCGTCTGCACGAGGCCGAGCGGGTCTCCCAGGACGACACGGTGGCCGAGTTCGCGTTCCGCGCCGCCATGGCGGAGGTCAACCGGATTCTGCGAGAGGCGGAGCGGGAGATCGAGGCTTGAACGATCAGGAGCCGCCGGACCCGGAGTGGGCATGGGAGTACGGAGCGGAACCGGACTGGGTTGTTGGTGATCTTCCCAGCGAGGGGCGCGAAGCGGCGGAGGAGGTCGCGCGCGAGTTGGTGGTGCTCGCCTAGCTGGGACAGGACCCCGGCGAAGGAGCCGACGTGACGAGAACGGCTACAGCGGCCGATGCCGCGTCGTACGACACTGAGACCGAGCAGGGCTGTCAGTCCACCCGTTGGCGGGCGGCGAGGACCGCGATGTCGTCCTCGTTCGCGCTGCTTCCGAGGCCGGCCAGGAGGGTGTCGAGCATGTCCTCCAGCGGGTCGTCCGTCGACAGGCTCAGATCCGTCAGCGCCTGCAGCGAGACGTCGATGTCCATGCCGCGCCGTTCCACCAGGCCGTCGGTGTAGAGCAGCAGCACCGTGCCCGGCTCCATCCGTACGGTGATCGACGCGTAGTCTCCCAGCTCGGTGCCGAGGGGCGGACCGGCGGGAAGCCACAGCACCTCGGGAGGTCCTCCGGGCCGGATGACGACGGGCGGCAGGTGTCCGGCGCCGGCCGCCGTGCAGGTGCCTGACTGTGGGTCCATGAGTACGAGAAGACAGGTGGCGACGCGGTCGAGGCCGATGTGCGTGACGCGCTGATCGACCTCGCCGAGGATCCTGTCGACGGGCATACCGGAGGCCGCCACGGTGCGGAGCAGGGAGCGGTACTGACTCATGGCGACGGCCGCCTGGAAGCCGTGGCCCATCACGTCGCCCATGACCAGCAGGGTGCGGCCGCCGGGCAGGGCGATGGAGTCGTACCAGTCCCCGCCGACCAGCACGCTGGTCCCGGAGGGGAGGTAACGGGTGGCCACTTCGACGCCGGGGTCCGGGCTGCCCGGTTCGGACAGCAGCGCACGCTGCAGTTCCAGCGCCATGGTGTGCTCATGGGTGTATCTGCGAGCGCTGTCGATGGCGACGGCGGCCCGCCCTGCCAGGCCCTGGGCCGTCAGAACGTCCTCCTCGCTGAAGGGCGCCGACGCGCCCGCCCGCCCCAGGATGACGTGGCCGACGGAGCGTCCGGCCGTGGGCAGGGGGACGAGGAGAAAGGAATGGATGCCGGCCGCGCGGAGGACCCTGAGCGGTTCGAGGTCCACCGGCATCTTCTGGAGCAACTCGTCCGAGGCGTGGTTGCCCAGCCACGGCCGCCCGGTGTCCATGCAGCGGCGTGAGACCGACCCCCGGGGGATGTCGATGTACCCCGCCGGTCCGCCCATCAGCCGCAACTGACGTCTCACCTCCTGCGGCGCCGAGAGCGCCATGCCGCGCAGCCGCAGCATGCCGGGAGCAGGTGTGCCGCAGAACTCCTCGTCGACGATCCCGACCAGGGCGGCATCCGCGAGGGAGGGGGCGAGGAAGTCGGCCAGCTCCGTGCAGGTGGCTTTGATGTCGAGTGTGGTGCCGATCCGGGTGGCCGCGGTGTCCAAAAGCGCGAGCCTCTGATGCGCGTTCTCCAGATCGTCCAGATAGCGGCGCAGGTTGCTGACCTCCACGCCGATCCCACACACACCGACGACCCCGTCCTGCCCTTCCAGCCGGTGAAAGACCACACGCCACAGCCTGCGGCCCAGGCGTGAGGGGGCACGTGTGGTGCCGTCCACGGTCTCTTCCCGGGGCTGCCCGTCCTTCAGTACCTGGAGCGGAACCTCGGGGTAGGCGTGGACGTCCGGCAGCACCTCGCCCAGCGTCCGGCCCAGGAACGCGGCGGCGGGTACGCCACTGACCCGGGCCCACGCGGGATTGACGTAGAGATAGCGCAACCGCTCGTCGAGAATCACGACGGGAGCCGACGTCCCTTCGATGATCCGGCGCAGGAACCCGCACTCGCACGCCTCCTCGGTCAGGTCGCCGAGTAATCCGGAAACCCCTGCCGGGAAATCCGGATCGCGGGAGAGGAGCCACGGTGGCGGAGGTCGTTCGGCGTCCACACGTCCCTCCTTCTGACCGGTCCGATCCTTCTGATCCTTCTGATCCTTCTGATCGGCGTGCTGACCAGGCCAAACCGCTTTCTCATCGTGCGGTAGGGGAGGGTGTGCCGCATCTTGAGCGAACGGTCCGTGCCCGGCGGCCAAAAAAGTCCGACGGCGATGTCGAGAACCCGCGTCCGGCTCCGTCCCCGGGGTGAACGCGACCACAATGGGTCGCACGAGCACCGAGGAGAACCACGATGGCCAAGTACCTGCTGCTGAAGCACTACCGAGGCGCCCCGGCCGCGGTCAACAACGTGCCGATGGACCGGTGGACGCCCGAGGAGATCTCGGACCACGTGCAGTACATGAACGACTTCGCGGCCCGGCTGGAGAAGACCGGCGAGTTCGTCGACGGTCAGGCGCTCGCCCCCGAGGGAGCATGGGTCCGCTACGACGGTGAGGGACGCCCTCCGGTCACCGACGGACCGTTCGCGGAGACCAAGGACCTCATCGCCGGCTGGATGATCATCGACGTCGACAGCTACGAGCGGGCCGTCGAGCTGGCGGGGGAGCTGTCGGCCGCGCCGGGGGCCGGCGGCAAGCCGATCCACGAGTGGCTGGAGGTGCGGCCGTTCCTGACCGCGGCTCCCACCATCACCGAGTGCCATTGATGAACGAGGCCCTGCTGAGGAGCCTCACGCCGAGCGTGCTCACCGTCCTCGTCCGCCGCGGAGCCGACTTCGCGGCGGCCGAGGACGCCGTGCAGGACGCGCTGGTCGAGGCGCTCCGGGTCTGGGCGGCCGACCCGCCGCGGGATGCCAAGGGCTGGCTGGTCACCGTGGCCTGGCGCAAGTTCCTCGACGGGGCCCGCTCGGACGCCGCCCGCCGCCGGCGCGAGGACCGCGTCGACGAGGAGCCGGTGCCCGGGCCCACCCCCGCGGTGGACGACACGCTCCAGCTCTACTTCCTGTGCGCGCACCCGTCGCTCACACCGGCGTCCGCGGTCGCCCTCACCCTGCGCGCCGTCGGCGGGCTCACCACCCGCCAGATCGCCCAGGCCTACCTGGTGCCCGAGGCGACCATGGCCCAGCGCATCAGCCGGGCCAAGCGCACCGTCTCCGGCGTACGGTTCGACCAGCCGGGCGACGTCGCCACCGTGCTGCGCGTCCTCTACCTCGTCTTCAACGAGGGCTACTCCGGCGACGTCGACCTCGCCGCCGAGGCCATCCGGCTCACCCGGCAGCTCGCGGCCGTCGTCGACCACCCCGAGGTGGCGGGGCTGCTCGCCCTCATGCTGCTCCACCACGCCCGGCGTGCCGCCCGGACCGCGTCCGACGGCAGCCTCGTGCCGCTCGCCGAGCAGGACCGCGGCCGGTGGGACACGCGCCTGATCGCCGAGGGCGTCGGGATCCTGCAGGCGGCCCTCGCCCGCGACCGGCTGGGCGAGTTCCAGGCCCAGGCCGCCATCGCCGCCCTCCACGCCGACGCGCCCCGCGCCGCCGAGACCGACTGGGTGCAGATCGTCGAGTGGTACGACGAACTCACGGTCCTGACCGACAGCCCGGTCGTCCGGCTCAACCGGGCGGTCGCCGTCGGGGAGGCCGACGGACCGCGCGCCGGCCTGGCGGCGCTCACGGAGCTGGACGCCTCACTGCCCCGCCACGCCGCGGTGGCGGCGTACCTCCACGAGCGCGACGGTGACCTGGAGACGGCGGCACGGCTGTACGCCGAGGCGGCCCACAACGCACCCAACCTCGCCGAGCGCGACCACCTGACGCGCCAGGCCGCCCGGCTCAACGCCCACGGACCCCGCTGACGGGTCGCGCCGGCTGTTGCTGATGGGGCGCGCCGGCTGTTGAGGCGGCGCTCAGGAAGGCGACTGCGCCTCCGGATGCCTGCGCAGCCAGCCCTCCCAGGCCGAGGAGATCATGTCCTCCACCCCGTACCGGGCCTTCCAGTCGAGCTCGCCGGCGATGCGATCCGCGGAGGCGACCACGCGGGCGGGGTCGCCGGGGCGGCGGGGGGCGACGGACGGGGGCAGGCCGTGGCCGGTGAGCGTGGTGATGCGGTCGATCATCTCGCGGACCGAAACGCCTTCACCGCGCCCGATGTTGAGGGTCAGGTCCGTGCCGGGGGCGGCCCGCAGGCGCCGGGCCGTCGCCACGTGGGCCTCGGCCAGGTCCACCACGTGGATGTAGTCCCGCACGCACGTGCCGTCGGGCGTCGGGTAGTCGTCCCCGAAGATCCGCGGCGCCGCGCCCTCGGTCAGCTTCTCGAAGACCATCGGGACGAGGTTGAAGACGCCGACGTCCGCCAGTTCGGGCGAGGCCGCGCCCGCCACGTTGAAGTAGCGGAGGGACGCCGTGGACAGGCCGGTTGCCCGCCCCGTGGCCCGTACCAGCCATTCGCCCGCGAGCTTGGTCTCGCCGTAGGGGCTCATCGGTACGCAGGGCGTGTCCTCGGTCACCAGGTTCACGTCCGGCATGCCGTACACCGCGGCCGAGGAGGAGAAGACGAAGGACGGGACCTTCGCGTCGGTGACGGCGGAGAGCAGGACCCGCAGTCCCTCCACGTTCTCCTGGTAGTAGTGCAGCGGCTGTTCGACCGACTCGCCGACCTGCTTCTTCGCCGCCAGGTGGACCACGCCGGAGACGGCGTGCCGGGCCAGGGTGCGCGACAGCAGCTCGCCGTCCAGCGTGGAGCCCACGACCAGCGGCACACCCTCGGGTACGCGCTCGGCGATCCCCGTCGACAGGTCGTCGTAGACCACCGCCCGTTCGCCCGCCTCGCGCATCGCGCGGACGACGTGTGCCCCGATGTAGCCGGCGCCGCCGGTGATCAGCCAGGTCATGGACTGCCGTCCCTTCATGAGTTCGCCTACAGGTCGCGCACCAGTGAAGCAGGCGATCACTTGTGAAGCAGACGTTTGACGCGCCTGCTCACCACATCCGCCAATCCGCGCCAACCGGGCGCGATCCGCACCGCGAGCGCCCCCGCGTGGGTCGCGTACGGCTGCACGAGGAGGAGCCCGTGGCGCGCGCTCGGCACGGCGGTGCGCCGCAGCAGCCCGGGCCCCCGGAGTGCGCGGGGCGTGGTCTCCCGGGCGGTGCCGTCATGGAAGCACAGCCGCAGCCGCAGGTCCCAGGTGCCCGAGCCCAGCTCGCCGAGGTCGACCGGCACGTCGGCCTGCCAGCTGTCGAACTCCGGCTCGGCCGTGAGGGAGGCCGTGCGGACGAGTCCCACCCGGCCGGTGTCCCGGTGGGTGAACTCCACGTCCACCGTGTGGGGTCCCGCCTGATCCATCCGCCCGTACAGCTCGTGCAGGCGCAGCCGGAGCAGGGTGTGGCGCGCGCGGGGGCGCAGTTCGGCGTCGACCGTCGCGGGCAGCAGGTGCACGGGGCGTTCGAGGAGGTGCTCCAGCCGCACCTCGGGCAGGTCCGCGGACCACACCGGGGTGCCGTCGGCCGCGCGCGCGTACGGCGGTGTCAGCCGGGCCGGTCGGGCCGCGAGCTCCTTGAGGCGGGACACGTCGCGCGGCTCGGCGGAGGTCAGTATCACGCGCGCCACCACACGCCCCGGCGCGGGCGCCAGCGCGAAGTCGGCCGCGTCGAAGGTCTCCAGGTACGCGCGGGTGAGGGTCCACCACTCGCGCTGGTACCCGTCCCCGCGCTGGTCGAGCTCGCGCGCGTACATCCGCAGCGAGTGTTCCAGGAACCTCGCCCGCGCGGCCCGTGCCAGCTGCTTCTCGCCGGCGCCCAGGAGGATGTCGTACGACAGTCGGTGGGCGTCGGTGCGTGCCCGCCAGTTGTCGATGCCCGCGCGGTCGAGGGAGATGGACAGCCGGGTCGCGGAGCGCCGCACGTGCCAGACGTAGACCGTGTCCGGGACGAGGGCCATGCGCGGGGCGGCGGCCAGCACGCGCGCGCTGAACACGAAGTCCTCGTACGCGAAGCGCCCGTCGGGGAAGCGGATCCCGTGCTCACGCAGGAAGTCGGTGCGGTAGAGCTTGTTGACGCACAGCGTGTCGTGGACGAGGCGGGTGAGCCGGGACGGGTGGGTGATCACGGCCGGCTTCGTGTACAGCTCGGGCTGCCACGGTGTCTCGCGCCCGGACGGCAGCTCCCGGCGCACGCACAGGCCCGCCGTGACCTGTGCGCCGTGCTCGACCGCCGCGCCGAGTAACACGTCCACCGCACCGGGCGGCAGCACGTCGTCGCTGTCCAGGAACATCACGTACGGCGCCGCCGCGGCCTCGATGCCGTCGTTGCGCGGGGTGCCGCAGCCGCCGCTGTTGACCTGGCGGCGGATCACCCGCAGGCGCGGTTCGCCGGCCGCCATCCGCTCCAGCAGCTCCGCGCTGCCGTCCGACGAGCAGTCGTCGACCGCGATCACCTCTCGGACGGCGGGGCCCTGCGCGAGCGCCGAGCGGACCGCGTCCGCCACATGGGCAGCGTCGTCGTATCCGATGACGACGACGCTGACCTGCGAGTGGTGAGGATGCATGGCTCCCACGAGTCGGAATAGTAGGTATTGATATTAGTTTCCCGTTTAGAGGCACTTAGCCTCCCGTGTGGAAGATGGCAGGAATGGGGGCCGGGTTCCGTTCGGAGTTGTCGGATTCGAGGCCGTTCGGTCGTTGCCCGCCACAGCCGTACGAAGGACAGGGCCGCCGCGGCCGTCAGGAGCCCGTTGCGCACGAGCATCAGCAGGCAGCCCGTCCAGGTGCTGTCGACGACCTCCCGGTAGAGCACGGGATACGCCACCGCGCTGACCGCCGTCGCCGCCACGAGCAGCACGGCCACCGGGCGCTGCGTGGTGTGCCGCGAGGTCAGGCACACGGCGGCCAGGCCCAGCAGCCACACCATGTACTGGGGGCTGATCACCCGGCTGGTGACCGTGAAGAGCAGTACGGCGCTCAGCGCGGCGTCGTACGGCGTCGCGGGCGACCAGCGGTGGGCTCGCGTCCGCCACAGCAGCAGGGCGCCGAGGGCGGCGACGGTGAGGGCGAGCGAGAGGGCCGCGACCTCCGGCACGTACGGCCCCGTGAACTCCATCGCGCCGTACCGGTAGCGCACGGTCCCGTCCCATCCCGCGCGGCGCGCGAACGCGAGGGCCGTGCCGCCGAGCGACTCGATCTGCACGCCCCGGGCGCCCTGCTGGCGCAGGAAGTCGAACGGCGCCCTGAACAGCACCGCGAGCGCCCCCAGCAGCACCGCCGCGGTGACCACGCCGGCCGTCCACGCCTCCTTCGTCGTACGGCCCCTCGGCGTACCGATCAGGGTCAGCGCGGGCCATACCTTCACCACGGCGCCCATCGCGGCGAACGCCCCGCACGCGCGCTTGGAGCGCGAAAACGTCAACAGGGCGATGACGGCGAACGCCGTGACCAGCACGTCGTACCGTACGAGCGGCAGACACAGCAGGACCGGCAGGGCGGCCGTCCACAGCGCGGCCCCGGTCGGGCTGCGCCCCTCGGGGCGGGTCCCCGCGTGCGCCAGGGCGGCCGTGACGACGGCGTCGGCGGCGAGGGTGAGGACCACGAAGGCCTGGAAGTACGTCAGGCCCGGCAGCAGTCCGGGCGCCAGCAGCAGGGGCCCGGCTCCCGGTGGGTACTGCCAGAGCGGGTCGCCCTGGGGGTACGCGCCACCGGAGAGGATGTCGTGCCAGCCGGCGTACAGCCGGTACACCTCACGCGCGACACCGCCGCCACCGAGCGCGGGCAGGTGGTTGTGGGCGAGCAGCCACAGCATCAGGGCGCGGGTGGCCGGCCAGGCGACGGCGAGGGTGAGCAGGGGGAGACGGGTTCGGGGCTGGATTCGGGGCTGGATTCGACATCTCATCAGCTCGGATGGTAATCCGCGCAAATGCCACATTCACGGCGATACGCCGCCACTGTTGCGCTGCTTGGTGTGCTGCTCTGGCGACCCCCGCTTCTAGCCGCAGCCCGGCGCCCCCTCCAGCTCCGCCTCGTCCAGCGCGGTCGTCAGGCGGTCCAGGCGGGTGCGCAGCTCGCGCAGTTCGCCGAGGTCGAAACCCGTCGCGGCCGCGATCCGGCGCGGCACCTCCAGGGCCCGCTCGCGCAGCGCCCGGCCCTCCTCGGTCAGCCGCACCTCCACCGACCGCTCGTCGCGGGTGCTGCGCTCGCGCCGCACCAGTCCGGCCGCCTCCAGTCGCTTCAGTAGCGGTGACAGCGTGCCGGAGTCCAGGCGCAGGTGTTCGCCCAGCTTCTTCACGGGCAGCTCGCCCTGCTCCCACAGCACCAGCATCACCAGGTACTGCGGGTAGGTGAGGCCGAGGTCCTTCAGGAGCACCCGGTAGACGCCGTTGAAGGCGCGCGAGGCCGCGTGCAGCGAGAAGCAGATCTGCCGGTCGAGGCGCAGGAGGTCTCCGTCGAGGGCGCCGTCGAGGGTGTCCGCCGGGATGGCTGAGGTCGAGTGGACGGCTGGGGTCGAGTCGGTGGATGGGGTCGGGGTCATGGGGCCAGGATACCTCCGGTGCGTCATTTAGTTGTGTGCAATTTAATTGTGTGCTCTAATCGTGGCGTGCGGGCGGCCGGACCGGGCCGCCCAACGTGAACTTCGAGAGGGATGGTTTCCCATGGACGCGCTCTACACCGCTGTCGCCACCGCCACCCACGGCCGCGAGGGCCGTGCCGTCTCCTCCGACGGCAAGATCGACCTCGCGCTGGGCCTGCCCGTGGAGATGGGCGGCAACGGCCAGGGCACGAACCCGGAACAGCTCTTCGCCGCCGGATACGCCGCCTGCTTCGGCAGCGCCCTGGGCCTCGTCGGCCGCCAGGCGAAGGTCGACGTCAGCGACGCCGCGGTGACCGCCGAGGTCGGCATAGGCAAGCAGGGCGAGGGCTTCGCCCTGAAGGTGACGCTGCGCGTGGAGCTGCCGGACTCCGTGGATGAGGCGACCGGCCGCAAGCTGGTCGAGCAGGCCCACCAGGTCTGCCCCTACTCCAACGCCACCCGCGGCAACGTCCCGGTCGAGCTCGTCGTCGAGTAGGGCCGCGTCCCGCCCGGACACCTCCCTGCCCGGACACCTCCCCGCACGCCGAGCCCCCCGTACGCGCCACCGAGCCGTACGCGGGGCTCGGCCCGTGCGCGGCCCATGCGCCGTCCGAGGTCCACGCGATGCCCATGCGATGTCAGAGGTTCACGCGAGACCCGCGCGTACGAAGGCAACGGAGGCGCTCAAGGGCCGAGCCTCGCCAGCACCTCCCCGGTCCGCTGGCTCCAGTCCACCACCACCGCCTCCTCCGGCACCCTCCGCCACCGTGTGAGCAGCAGCCAGCGCACGCCGTACCGGCGGGCGATCACGGTACGTGCGGCGCGCGTGGACGCCGGGTCGAGGTAGGCGCGGACGTCGGCGAGCCGGCGCGCCCGCTTTCGCTCGTCCAGGGCGGGGTCGGGCCAGATGGGCGCGGCGAGGTTCGGCCCGTACCCGGCGATGGCGTGCCCGGATTCGTACCCGTCGGTGATCACGACCTCGCCGGGGCCGATGTGGCGGGCCGCCCACCCGTACCCCGGCCAGCGCGGCGGCTGCGCGAACCCCACGGGGTCCAGCGAGCGCGGCACCACGGCCCCGGCCTGCACGACGAACCCCACACACGCCCCCACGGCGGCGGCCGCCCCCAGCACCCGCCGCGCCCACCCCCACGGCCGGGGCGCCGCCAGCTCCACCGCCAGCGCGAACTGCGGGGCCACCGCCGTGAGCCCCAGGATCCTGCCGTACGTGTAGTGGCCGCTCGCCCAGCCGTACGCCAGCACCAGGCAGTCCAGCGCGAACATCAGCGCCAGCGGGTCCCGCCACGCCCGCCACCAGTGCCCGCCCGCCGCGCGCCGGGCCCGTGCCCACAGCGCGGGCACCCCGAGCAGCGCCAGCCAGAGGTGGGCGCCCATCCGCTCGTAGAGGCGGCGGTGGACGGCGTCCACGGCCGGGTTTCCCGGCAGCGCCAGCACGTCGTTGTACGGCCACACCACGGCGACCGCGACAGCGACCGCCCCCGTGAGGGCCCACCGGCCGGCGACCGGCCCTCGCCACCGGCGCTGCCGTGCCGCCACGATCGCGACGGCCCCGGTCGTCGACGCGACCGCGGTGATCGGATGGACGAGCACGATCAGGCCGTACAGGGCGCCGAGCCCGGCGTACCCCCACCACCCGCGCGGCCCCCGCACCAGCGGCCCCCGCGCGCGCGTGCCCGTCAGCGCCCACGCCCACAACGTCAGCCCGATGGCGAACGCCGACGGATAGCCGAGGTTCGTCGTCATCGACATCAGCCCGAGGTAGCCGCTCCACAGCACCCGCTCGGTGCCCCAGAGCAGCGTCATGAACAGCACGGCGAGGACCGGCGCCCACGGGCGCGGCGTCAGTGTCCGCACGAAGCGGCCGATCCCCGTCAGCAGCACCGCCAGGTTCACCGGACCGGCGAGCCTGACCACCTCCCAGCCCGACAGCCCGGTCAGCCGCGCGAGGCCGCCCTGCACGACGGCGTACGGCGAGTAGTACGGGCTGCCCGCGCCCGGCAGGTCCGCCATCGGGTGGGCGGGGTGGAGCAGATGGGCCTTGAGGCGCTCGACGACCGCCGCGTGCTGGCCGGCGTCGCAGCACAGCGGGATCCGCCAGTACGCCAGCGTCATCACCAGCCAGAACAGGCCGCCGAGGACGGCGTACGGGCCGGGGCGCCAGGTGCGCCAGGTGTGGCCGCCGCGGAGCGCCGTGGCGCCGCGCGTGAGACGCCGTACGGCCCAGGTGCCGCCAGGCTGCCCGGGTTGTGCCGTTTGGGACATTTGCCGTCTATTCCCGTTATCCCTGTGGGGCGTTGACGGCTTGGCCCACCGTCACCTCACTGGGCGACAGACGTGTCCCGCCTCGACGGACCCGGCACCGCGACAGCGGCCGCCGCCGCGCCCGTCAACCGCTCCAGCAGCAGCGGCAGCCCGATCACCGGCAGCAGCCACGCCAGCACGATCAGCCGGCCGCCCCAGATGTTGATGTCGGGATGCGCCGCATGGGTGAGGAACCCGGTGCCCGCCGCCGCGAACAGGAACCCCGCGAACGCCGGCCGCTGCCGTACCGCACCCCACGCCCCCGCCACCAGCCCCGTCAGGAACAGCGGCTCCCAGAACTGCCGGCGCAGCCACTCCGCCCAGAAGTTGGCCTCCAGCTGCCAGAACTCCGGCCACGGCCGGGCCCGGTCCGGGCGGCGGAAGTGACAGGTGAGCAGATCCTGGACACTGTCGGCGGTCGAAGGGAAGCGCAGCAGCCACGCCACCACCACGGTCACCAGGGCTCCGCCGCCCGCCACGGCCCCGACCAGCAGCAGAGGCCGGTCGAGCTCTGACCGCCGCCCTCTGCGCCGTACGGCGGTCACCGCGCACACCCCCACGAGGCACACCGCGAGGAACAGCGCCTGCGAGTGCTTCACCGCGAACAGCAGCCCCAGCGCACCCCCGACGAGGGCGGCACCCTCCCGTCCCCTCCCCTCGACGGCCAGCGCGCACCCCCACAGCGCGGCCAGCGTCAGGTCCAGCAACAACCCCTCCGTCATCGGGCGCATCGCGGTCGCGCCGCACGGCAGGACGTAGAAGAGGACCTGCCCGGTGAGCGCGACCACCGGAGGCGCGCCCAGCGTCCGCAGCACCAGGAACGCCAGGACCCCACCGGCCACCGCCACGAGCACGCCCGCCAGCCACACGCCCCACGTCACCCCGAACACCGTGACGAACGGCACCAGCAGCGCGGGATAGCCGGGCCGCGCCTCGAAGATCCGCATGAACCGCGGGGACGAGAACGGCGCGGTGTATCCGCCCGTCTGCCCGGCCCGCAGCCGCCCGTCCACCTCCCGCCACAGCTTGTCCCGGCATGCCTCGGCGACCCGCGCGGACGTGTCCGGGGCGAGGAAGAGCCCCACGTCCACGCTCTGCTTGCGCCGCGCCATGGAGCTCTTGCCCGCGCACACCCAGTCGATGGTGGCGCCCGCGGCCTCGCGCTTGCCGTCACCGCGCAGGCCGAGCGCGTACGACACGTAGTTCCTGCTGTCGGGCGTGTCCCGGCCGGTGACGTTGGCGAGCTGAAGGAGGGCGAAGACCGCGCCCAGGACCAGCACCCAGGTGCGCGGTCTCACGACAGCGCCAGGAGGTCCGCGGCGGGCGCCGCACGCGGCGCGGGCACCTCCGCCTCGCCCAGCAGCAGCGTCCGTACGACCCGTTCGGCCGCCCGCCCGTCGTCGAACTCGCAGAACCGCGCCCGGAACCCCGCGCGCAGCCGCGCCGACTCCGCGTCCCGCCACGCTCCGGACGCGAACAGCGACGCCAGCTCGCGGTAGGAGCGCGGCACGGGACCGGGCGCGTCGGCCGTGATGTCGAGGTACGCGCCCCGGCTCGCCGTGAACGCGTCCCAGTCGTCGGCGTGCACCACGATCGGCCGGTCCAGGTGGGCGTAGTCGAACATCAGGGCCGAGTAGTCCGTGACCAGCACGTCGGAGGCGAGCATCACGTCCTCTACGTACGGCTCGTCCGTCGCGTCCACGACGACGCCCCGCCGGTGCAGCTCGGCCAGACCGAGCCCGCGCGCAGGGCCGTCCGCGAGCGACGGGTGCAGCCGGACGACGAGGGTGTGGCCCTCACCCAGGTCCGCGGCGAACCGGGCGAGGTCGACACGCTCCACGTGCCCGCCCAGCCGGTAGTCGCGGCGCGTCGGTGCGTACAGCACCACCGTGTGGCCGTCGGGGATGCCCAGCCGGGCGCGGGTCTCGGCGCCGCTGTGCGGCCCGGCGTTCACGAGGACGTCGTTGCGCGGGCTGCCGGACCGCAGCGAGGTGAAGTGGCACGGGTAGGCGCGGCTCCAGACCAGCTCGGAGTGGCGGTTGGCGACCAGGCTGTGGTCCCAGCGGTCCGCGGCGCGCAGCATCCGCGGCACGTCAAGGCCGTACCGGGCGCCGGGCCTGCCCAGCAGATCGACGCCCGAGTACTTGAGCGGGGTGCCCCGGTGGGTGTGGATGTGGACACTGCCCGGGCGTTTGACCTGCTCGTCGGGCCAGTTGACGTTGTTGACGAAGTACGTGGCCCGCGCGGTCACCCGTCGGTGCTCCGGCGAGTCCGGCAGGACGTACTCGATGCCCGGAGGCAGCGACGGCACGCGCTCGGGGCGGACCACCCACACCCCGCGGAGGTGCGGGGCGAGATCACGGGCGGCCCGGTGGACGGCGGCCGGATCGCCGAGGACCCCCTGGTGCGAGAACGCCGAGTACACCGCCAGGTTCGCGTCCAGCGGCCGGTGCGCGTGCACGAAGGACACCCCGGCCCCGACCCGGTCCACGGCCGCCGCGCGCACCGCCCGTTCGCGCTCGCGGACCGCTCGACGTACGCGGTCCGCCCGTCGCCCCGCCCGGTAGCGGGCCCAACTCCTGTGCAGAACCTGGAGTTCGGCGGGCACGGGACCCACGGTCCGGTACTTCCGGAACAGCCCCGCCGAGCGCCGGAAGAACTCCGCCCTGTCCTCGGGCGGCAGCCGGTCCGGCCCTGCGAGGACCTCCAGACAGTGCTCGCCCATCGTGTGGTGCAGGTACCGCCGCCAGCCCACCAGCCGGGGGCGGGAGTCGAGGAAGGTGAAGATCCGCTCGTACTGGTCGAGCAGGTCGAAGTGCCCACGGCCGGCGGTCGACAGGGCGTCCGGCAGGATGTCCGACGGCAGGATGTCCGACAGGGTGTTGCCGTGCCGCCGCTGCCGGTACGCGACGCAGATCCGGTCCAGCGTGGCGATCGAACCGGCGGTGAGCAGCACCGGGAACGTCCAGGGCGTGTCCTCGTAGTACCCCGGCGGGAAGGCGAAGCCCTGGCGCTCGACGAACTCCCGCCGGTACGCCTTGTTCCACACCACCCTCGGCAGCTCCATGACCTCCGGGTACTCGGCGGCCGTGAAGGTGCCGCTCCGGCAGGCGCGCGCGTGGTCGAGGACCAGCACGTCCGGGTCACCCGTCTCCTCCAGCCGGTCGGCCACCGCGCCCAGGGCGCCCGGGGTGAGCGTGTCGTGGCTGTCGAGGAACAGCAGGAAGTCCCCGGCGGCGTGCCGCATCCCGGCGTTGCGCGCTCGGCCGGGCCCCACGTTCTGAGGCAGGTGCAGCACCTTCACGCGCGGGTCGCGGGCGGCGTACGCGTCGAGGATCTCCCCGCTGCCGTCCGGTGAGCAGTCGTCGACCGTGATCAGCTCCAGATCGGTGTACGACTGCCGCAGCACCGAGTCGAGGCACTCGCGCAGGAAGCCCCGCACGGCGTGGACGGGGACGATGACACTGAAGCGGGGCACTGCCGTGAGCTCCTTACGAGGCCGACGAGACCGATGACGCGGGTGAGGCGGGTGAGGGTGTCCGGGCGGACGGGGTGGGGGCGGGGACGCGCCGGTCGATCGGGATCACGGCAGGGATCGACTCGGGCGGTTCGCCGAGCAGCACCCGGCGCACCACCCGCTCCGCGGCCCGCCCGTCGTCGAACTGGCAGAACCGCTCCCGGAACGTGGCCCGCAGCGCGGCGGACCCCGCGTCCGAGTAGGAACCGTCACGGAAGAGACGTGCCAGTTCGTCGGGCGTCCGCGCCACCGGGCCGGGCGGTGCCTCCATGAGGTCGACGTACACGCCGCGCGTCTCCCGGCAGACCTCCCAGTCGTCCGCGTACACGACGATCGGCCGGTCGAGGTTGGCGTAGTCGAACATGATCGACGCGTGGTCCGTGACCAGCGCGTCGGCCGCGAGACAGACGTCCTCGGCCGAGCGGTGGTGCGTGACGTCGATGATCCGGCCGCCGCCGACGCTGCTCGCGCGCCCGCCCCGGTCGTCGACGTGGTCGGCGTACAGCAGGACGACGTACTGCTCGCCGGCCGCCTCGCAGAACGCCTCCAGGTCGAGCCGCGCGTCGAGCGGCGCGTACAGCAGCGCGACCCTGCCCTCCGGGACGCCCAGCTCCCGCCGGACGCGGGCCACGTCGTCGGCCGTCGCCGTGCAGTACACGTCGTTGCGCGGACAGCCGTACTCGAGCGTCTCGTACGCGCCCGGGAAGGCCCGTTCCCACACCTCCGTGGAGTGCCGGTTGGAGGAGAGGCCGAAGTCCCAGCGGTCCACGCGGTGCAGGAGCCTGTCGAAGCCGCCGGCCGTGGCGGCCGCCATCGGGTACATGGCCAGGTCGACGCCCGTCGTCGTCAGCGGGGTGCCCGGCTGGATCCGCAGGTGCACGCTCCCGGGGCGTTTGACGGCCGTGTCCTCGAAGCCCGTGTCCTCGAAGCCCGTGTCCTCGAAGTCCGCGTCCGCGAAGTCGGTGTCGTCCACCAGGTACGTGGCGCGGGCGAGCACCTCCCACGCGCGTGGGCTGCCGATGACGGCGTACTCGACGCCCTCCGGCAGGGCGTCCACCGCCTCGGGCTCCACCAGGAACACCGACCGGAGGTACGGGGCGAGTCGGCGGGCCATGGCGTGGATCGCGGCCGGATCGCCGGCGTAGCCGCGGCCCCGGTCCGCGCGGTACACCGCGAGGTTCTCGTCGAGCGGGCGGCGCCGGTGCGCGGCGTACAGCGCACGGGCGCGCGGCAGCCGGGGGCGCGGGACCGCCCGTACCGCCTTCGCGGTGGTCCGGTGGGCGGCGCGCAGGGTGTGGAACGCCGTGTACGCGCCCGCCGCGAGCAGCCGGTGCTGCACCCCGAGGCTGCCCGCCGGGGGACGGAACCTGGCCGGGCGGTAGCGGCGGTGGAGCCGGGCCGCCCGGCCGAAGAAGGCACGGCGGCGCTCGGCGGGCAGCAGCCCGGGGCGGGCCGCCGTCCGCAGCACGGCGGCGAAGAGCTGCTCGAACAGCGCCTCGGACAGCCCGTGCTCGGCACACGCCCGCGACAGCACCAGCTCCACCTGGTCGAGCAGGTCCAACTGGTGCTCACCCGGCGCGTCGAGCCGGCTGCCCTGCCGCCGCACGAGGTGTCGTACGCACACCGAACGCAGCTCGGCCGTCCTCTCGGCGGTGAGCGTGACCAGCCCGCTCCAGCCCACATCCGTGAAGTGACCGCAGGGGAAGGCGAGTTGGTGCTCGGTGACGAACGCCCGCCGGTAGGCCGCGCTCCACGCCGGTGCCCGCGCCCCCTTCAGCCGGAGCGTGGTCGGCTCGCCCTCCCACCAGGGCACGCGCTCGTGGTCGAAGGACAGGACGTCGGGCTCCCCGGACGACAGCAGCCGGGCGTGCAGGGCCGCCAGCGCGCCCGGCGCCAGTGTGTCGTCACCGTCGAGGAACAGCAGGTACCTGCCGGTGGCCGCCGCCGTCCCCGCGTTCCGCGCCCCGCTCAGCCCGGCCGACGGCGGCGAGTCGACCGGGGCGACACGGGTGTCCCGCTCGGCGTACGCGGCGATGACCGTGGCCGCCGGGGCGTCGGGGGTGTCGCGGACCGGGATCAGCTCGAAGGCGCCGAAGGACTGGGAGAGGACCGAGTCCAGAGCCAGGGACAGCCGCCCCTCCACGCCGTGCGTGGGGACGATGACGCTGAAGCGGGGCATGCGGGCTGCCTTCGGCTCGGAACTCGGAAGACGTCGGAGTCGGAAGACGTCAGAGGGTGTCGGGGACGCGGAGCCCGCCGCAGGGCGACGGCACCGCGGCGAGCAGGGACGGCGCGAGGGACGGCTGCGTGAGGGACGACGGCGTGAGCGACGGCGCCGAGGGCGACGACGGCGAGGGGTCGCCCAGGGAGCGCGCCCGGCGTGCCGCGGCCGACGGCACCGGGTGGCGCTCGGCCAGGGGTACGAACGGCGGCAGACCGCCTCTCTCGCCCAGCACCACACGCCGTACGACCCGCTCGGCGGCCAGCCCGTCGTCGTACGGGCAGAAGCGCTCCCGGAACGCGGCCCGCAGCTGGGTGGAGCGCGAGCCGCGCCAGTGGCCGGAGGTGAAGATGTCGATCAGTTCGTCCTCGCTGCGGGCGACCGCGCCCGGCGGGAAGGAACGCAGGTCGAAGTAGGTGCCGCGGGCCGCCTCGTACGCCTCCCAGTCGTCCGCGTGGATCACGATCGGCCGGTCCAGGTTCGCGTAGTCGAACATCAGGGACGAGTAGTCGGTGACCAGCACGTCCGAGGCCAGGCACAGGTGCTCGACGTTCGGGTGGCCGGTCACGTCGACGATCCGGCCGCCGGGGGACTCGACCAGCGGGGTGCCGTCGGCGTGGTGGGCGCGGGCCAGCAGCACGAAGCGGGGGCCGAGCCGGCGCAGCACGCGCTCCAGGTCGAGGGTCAGGCAGGGCCCGCACTTGTAGTCGCGGTGCGTGGGCGCGTACAGGATCGCGACCGCGCCCTCGGGGATGCCGAGCGAGGCGCGCAGCCGGTCCACCTCCACCGACGTGGCGCGCTGGAACACGTCGTTGCGCGGCTGGCCGTACTCCAGCGTCTCGTACCCGGCCGGGAAGACCCGGTTCCAGACCAGCGTGGAGTGGCGGTTGCCCGACAGCACGTAGTCCCACTGGTCGGCGCCGCGCAGCTGCCGGGCGAAGTCCGTGCCCCCGGCGGCGGCCGGTCGGTCCTTCAGGTCGAGGCCCATCTGCTTGAGCGGGGTGCCCGCCCGCGTCTGCACCAGCACCTGGCCCTTGCGCCGGACCAGCCGGGAGTCGAAGTCGGTGTTGGCGACCAGGTACCTGGAGCGGGCCAGCGCCGTGAAGTAGGCGAGCGAGCCGGGCGTCACCCGGCGGGTGGCCGTCGGCAGCGTGTGGTGGTGCTCGGGACGGGCCACCCACGCGGTGCGCATCCGGGGGACCAACGAGCGGAACGCGTCCTCCAGCGCGGCCGGGTTGCACCCGTAGCCGCGCCCCCCGTGGGAGGCGAACAGCGCGCGGTCCTCGCGCAGGGGGAGCAGCCGCTGGACGCGGTAGTGGACGCGGAGCGCCGCCCGCCACCCCCCGTGGGCCAGCAGGGAGCCCAACCGGCCCGAGCGCCGCAGCACCCGCACGCCGACCGACAGCACCCGGTACGCGCGGTGGCTGCCCAGCCGGACCAGCCCGTGCCGCAGACGACTGCGGGCCGGGGCGCCGGGCGCCCGGTACCGGACGTAGTGGGCGCGGGCCCGGCGCAGGAACTCGGCGCGGGTGCCGAGCGGCAGCCGGCCGCGCCGGGCGTACACGGCCGCGAGGTGGTCGACCATGCGGCGGAACAGCACCGGGCGCCAGTGGGCCAGCGCGGGACGGGAGTCGAGATACGCGAACAGCCGGTCGTACTGCTCGAAGACGTCGAAGTGGCGGCGGCTCGCCGTGCGCGTGATGCCGCCCAGACGGCGCTGGCGGTAGTGGACGCAGACCCGGTCGAGGGTGGCGATCGACTCGGCGGCCATCAGCACCGGGTACGTCCAGGGCGTGTCCTCGTAGTAGCCGGGCGGGAAGGCGAAGCCCTCACGGTCGAGGAACTCACGCCGGTACGCCTTGTTCCACGCCACCTTCATGACCGACAGCAGCCCCGGCCGCTCGTCGAGGCGGAAGGGTGCCGGGCCCTCCTCGGTGAGTTCGAGGGCGTGCTCGTTGCGGCGGATCTCGCCGGACCAGAAGGCGCGCGCGTAGTCGTAGACGAGGACGTCGGGGCCGTCGGTCTCCTTGGCGCGGTCGGAGATCGCCCGCAGGGCACCCGGGGTGAGGGTGTCGTCGCCGTCCAGGAAGACGACGTAGTCGCCGGTGGCGAGGCGCAGCCCGGCGTTGCGGGCGAGTCCGAGGCCCGCGTTGTCGGGCAGGTGGACGGGCCGTACGCGCGGGTCGCGGGCCGCGAACTCGTCGGCGATCGCGCCGCACGCGTCCGGGGAGCAGTCGTCGACGACGATCAGTTCGAGATCGGTGAAGGACTGGGACAGCACGGAATCCAGGCACTCGTGCAGGTACGCCTGAACCTCGTAAGCGGGGACGATGACACTGAACCTGGGCACAGGGGACATCCATGGGTCGGCGCGGGCATACTGCCCGGAAACGCGCCGGACGGCGATCGGGTTACGCCGGACGTGCCATACGGGGGAAGCGGGGTCAACTGAGGTGAACAGGGGGAGGGGGCGCGCCGGAATCGGCCCGCCCCCTCCGATCGAGTGACGTAACTGCCCTACAGGCAGACGCAACTGCCCTACGGGCCCGCCTACTTCACCGCACCCGCCATCACCCCGGACACGAACTGCCGCTGGAACGCGAAGAACACGGCCAGCGGGATCACCATGGAGATGAAGGCGCCCGGAGCGAGGATCTCGATGTTGCTGCCGAACTGCCGCACCTGCTGCTGCAGGGCGACCGTCAGCGGCTGCGAACCCGAGTCGGAGAACACCAGGGCGACCAGCATGTCGTTCCACACCCACAGGAACTGGAAGATCCCCAGCGAAGCGATCGCCGGCGCGCCCAGCGGCAGCACGACGGTCAGGAACAGCCGGGCCTCCCCGGCGCCGTCCAGCCGCGCAGCCTCCAGCAACTCCCGGGGGATCTCCGCGAAGAAGTTGCGCAACAGGAAGATGGCGAACGGCAGTCCGAAGCCGACGTGGAACAGGATGACGCCGATGATGTCGCCGAAGATCCCGAGGTCCCGGAAGAGACCGGACAACGGGATCAGGGCCACCTGCACCGGCACCACCAGCAGCCCCACCACGACCATGAACCACCAGTCGCGGCCCTTGAAGTCCATCCACGCGAACGCGTACCCGGCCATCGCGCCGACGAGGATGACCAGGAGCGTCGCCGGGACCGTGATCAGAATCGTGTTGAACAGGGAGTTGGTGATGTCGTCGTTCTCCAGCAGCGACTTGTAGCTCTTCGCCGTCAGCTGGGCGGGCGCCGAGAAGACCTTCCACCAGCCCGAGTCGGCGATGTCGGTCGGCTCGCGGAACGAGGAGACCAGCAGGCCGAGGGTCGGCACCAGCCAGAACAGGGCCACCAGCAGCAGGAAGACGCGCAGCGCGCCGCCCGCCGCACCGCTCGCCACCCGGGCGGCGAGCGACGGCCTGGCCCGAACGGTCGTGCCGGGCGCCGGAGTTCCCGGCACCGGCGGGCCGGACGTGGGTGTGTCGAGAGCGGTCACCGCTGACGCTCCTTCCGCAGGCGCCGGATGTTGACCCACATCACCGGCAGGACGAGCAGCAGCAGGACGACACCGAGCGCGCTGCCGAGACCCTCGTTGCCCCCGCCGCCGAACGACACGAGATACAGCTGCAGCGCGAGGACGGTCGCGTCGTCCTGGCTGGGCTGCGGCGCGATGATGTAGACGAGGTCGAAGATCTTCATCACGTTGATCATCAGCGTGACGAGGACGACGACCAGGACCGGTGCCAGCAGCGGCACGGTGACCCTGCGGAACACCTGCCACTCGTTGGCGCCGTCCACGCGGGCCGCCTCCAGCAGGTTGCGGTCCACTCCGGCGAGCCCCGCCGCGATCAGCACCATCGCGAAGCCCGCCCACATCCACACGTACGCGCCCATGATGGCCGGCGTCACGAGGGTCGGGCCGAGCCAGTCGATGCCGCTGTACGGCGCCGCGAAGTTCGAGCCGGGGAGGCGGAGTTGGGCTCCGTCCGCCTTGTCGGGCAGCGAGAACGTGCCGTCGGCGCCGCTGGTCGCGGAGGCGACTACCTTGCCGTCCTTCACCGCCTCGACCTTGACGCCCTTCAGCGCCTTCTCGCCCGGGTCGATGGCGCCCTTCTCCCCGCCGCCGCCCAGCTTGAAGTCCAGCCAGACGGTGCCGGTGACGCCGTCGCCCGTGGCCGCCTTGGCGCCTTCCGGAGTACCGGGCAGCTTGTTGGGCGCGATGCCGACCAGGGGGAGCAGGGCCGGGGTTCCCGCCCTGACCGGATCCGTCGAGGTGAACGAGCCGCCGCCGGACGGCTTCAGATCGCTGACCTGCGCGTTGGGCCGGGCGTTCGGATACACCGACGAGTCGGCGAACGCGTCGTGCACCGACGTGACCACCGCGTTCGCCACGCCCTGGTCCGGGTCCGCCTCGTACACCAGCCGGAAGATGATGCCCGCGGCGAGCATCGAGATCGCCATCGGCATGAAGACGACCAGCTTGAACGCCGTTCCCCAGCGCACCCGTTCGGTGAGGACGGCGAAGATGAGGCCGAGCGCGGTGACGATCGCCGGGGCGACGGCCACCCAGATCGCCGTGTTCCGCAGGGCTTTCAGGTTGGCGTCGTCGGAGAAGATGTCGACGTAGTTGTCGAGTCCGACGAAGCCCGAGCCGTCCGCGTCGAACAGGCTCCGCCAGACCGAGTACCCGATCGGGTAGACCACGAGCGCGCCGAGCAGCACCAGCGCGGGCAGCAGGAACAGCACCGCCACCCACAGCCGGGTGCCCATCACGCTCTTGCGCGGTGCGACGGGGGGCGTCGGCAGTGCACCGGCGCCCCCCGTCGGCTTCGCAACGGCTTCCGCCATGCCGGGCCGTCAGCCGTTCCCGTACGCCTTGGCGGCGTCCGACTCCAGCTTGCGCTGGGCGCCCGCCACGTCCTTGGGGTTCCGCAGGAAGTCCTGCAGGTCCTTCCACTCGCCGACACCCTGGGTGCCGCCGAACGCCGCCGGGGCCTGGTCGGACATGTCGAAGCGGAAGTCGTCGCCCGCCGCGAGCAGCGCCTTGGCGATGTCACGGGTGACGGCGTCCTTGTACGCCCCCTGGTCCATCTCCTTGTTGGGGGAGATGACTCCGCCCTGCGCGGCCCAGATCTCCGCCGCGTCCGTCGACGCCAGGAACGTCAGCAGGGCCTGCGCGCCCTTGCTGTCCGTGAGGGCCACCGCCGCGTCGCCGCCGCTGACCACCGGGGAGTCGGCGCCGACCGCCGGGAACGGGAACACCTTGGCGTCCGTGCCCACCTTCGCCTTGGTGTCGGCGTTGATGTTCGCGGTCACGAAGTCACCCTCGAAGACCATTCCGGCCGGGGTGTCACCGGAGAACGTCTTGATGACCGACTTCGGGAACTCCGTGCCCAGCGCGCCCTTGCGGCCGCCCGCGAGCAGTTCGTCCTTGCCCCACAGCTCGCCCAGCGTGGTCAGGGCCTCCTTGACCGAGGGATCCGTCCACTTGATCTTGTGCGCGGCCAACTGGTCGTACTTCTCCGGGCCCGCCTGCGAGAGATAGACGTTCTCGAACCAGTCCGTGAGCGTCCAGCCGTCCGCGCCGCCGATGGAGACCGCGGGGGAGCCCGCGTCGGACAGGGTCTGCGCGGTCTGCACGAACTCGTCCCAGGTCTTGGGCGGTTGGGTGATCCCCGCCGCCTCGAACGACTTGGTGTTGTACCAGACCAGCGACTTGTTGGCGGCCTTCACATAGGCCCCGTACTGCTTGCCCTTGTACGCCCCGAGGTCCACCCAGCCCTTGGAGAAGTTCTTCTTCAACTGCTCCTGGGCCGCGCTGCCCAGCGGTTTGACCCAGCCCTTGTCGGCGAACTGGTGCAGCACGCCGACCTGGGGCAGGAACGCGACGTCCGGCGGCTTGCCGCCCTCGATCTTGGTACCGAGGAACGTGGAGGTGTTGTTGCCCGTCGGCACGAAGGTGACCGTCGCTCCCGTGCGCTTCTCGAACTCGTCCAGGACCTTGGTGAAGTTCTCCTGCTCCGGGCCGGTCCAGACGGCCGCGACCTCCAGCTTCTCGCCTTTCAGCTTGGGCAGTTGAACGGTGACCTTGCTGCCGCCGTCGTTGTCCTTGCTGCCGTTGTCCTTGGAGCCTGAGTCGTCGTCACCGCCGCACGCGGTGAGGGAGAGGGCGAGGACGCCCGCGGCGAGAGCGGCAACTGCCTTGGCGGCTCCGGGCTTTGCGGGGTTTCCGGGTTTTCTGGCTTTCCTGAGTGGTGGCGTGTGCTTGAGCGACTTACCTGTCCGAAGAGTGCTGCGCATCACTGCCCCGTTCTTCGTTCATCATCGAACGTCCGAGCGCTGTCCCGTGGCACTGGTCTACGCCGGGCGACTGGGGGCGGCAAGAGCGCCTGCGGTGTCAAGTCGGTGATCGTAATGGCCTCGTGACGTGAAATCAGGCAGGGCGCATCGATCACGGACCGGGTGGGGGCGGCCTCCCTCCCCAGGGGAGCCTGCCCAACAGCTGAGTGATGGTGGATCAGCCGGACACAGAAACTCCGGTCACCTGTTTCTTGCCCGCTGTCCGACGCCTCCGGGGTGTTGCGAACGTGCGTGCCTGTTGTCGCTGGTGAGGGTGGTGGCTTTGGCATCGCGGTACAGGCGTGCGGTGGTCGTACATATGGTCCCTCTGAGGTTCGGGATGCCATGCCATACCGGCCGGGAACCGTGAGGGGGCGAGATGGCGCAGGTGGAGGCGGCTGCGGAGGCCGGGCGTGCCCGCTACACGTACCGGCTGCGCCTGTCGCGCACCGCCCGCACCGACCTGGTGGCGGAGTGGGACCGGTGCCGCTGGATCTGGAACGAATGCGTTGCCAAGTCGAAGGCCGCACACCTGCACAACAAGGCCACCGGCCAGAAGGCCACATGCGGCCCGGCACAGCTGGATCGGATGCTGACCGAGGCCCGCGCCAGTACACCGTGGCTGCGGGAGGGCTCGTCGGTCGTCCAGCAGCAGGTCATCCGCGACTTCGGCCGCGCCCGCGCCAAGGCGCACAAGGACGTCACCGAGCGCCTGCCGGTTCGGCAGCGGGCCGGGATGCCGAAGTGGAAGACCAAACGCGAGAGTCTGCCGACTCTCAACTACACCCAGCGCGGCTTCCGGTTGAAGGACGGGCGGCTGCACTTGGCGGGCGGCATCGTGGTGGCGGTGGTGTGGTCGCGGGTACTGCCGGCTGAGCCGTCCTCGGTGCGCGTGTACCAGGACAGCCTCGGGCATTGGTACTGCTCGTTCGTTGTCCCCGCCCAGGTTGAGCCCCTGCCGGGAACAGGCCGTGTACTCGGTGTCGACTGGGGTGTGAAGGAGACCGCGACTACCACGTCCGACGCGCACGACCTGCGGCACGCCGAGCACGGCAAGAAGGCCCACACGAAGCTGACCCGGTACGACCGGATGATGGCCCGCCGCAAGCCGAACAGGGGCCGGCCCGCATCGAAGGGCTACCGCGAGGCGAAGAAACTGCGGGCGAAGGCGCACAAGAAGGTCGCCAGACAGCGTAAGGATACCGGCCGCAAGTGGGCCAAGAAGGTGGTCCGCGACCACGGCGCCGTCGCTGTCGAGGACTTCCGCCCGAAGTTCCTCGCCAGGACCACCATGGCCCGCAAGGTCGCTGACGCCGCCATCGGCGCCACCAAGGCCGCTCTGATCGAGATGGGCCGCAAACACGGGCGGGACATCCGCCTCGTACACCCCGCGCACACCACGATGGACTGCGCGCACTGCGATGCGAGAGCCAAGCATCGCCTGCCGCTGGGTGAGCGCACCTACACCTGCACCGCATGCGGATACGTGTCCCCACGCGACAAGAACTCCGCACGCGTCATGCTCGTCCGGGCTGGTCTCAACCCGGCTGGTGCTGATGGCGCAAGACCTCCTGGAGCGCTGCTCCAGGAGGCGGCCTGAGCCAGGAATCCCCTCCCTTCAGGGAGGGGAGGATTCAAAAAAGCGAAGGGACCTCCGTCGCCGAGACCTCGCGGGCCGCACGGTCCAGGGCGCTGGCCAGGAGGGCCAGATCCGTCGGGCCGTTGCCCAGCTCGCGGACCGGGCGGCGGGTCGGGGGGTCGCCCATGCGGGTCCAGTCCACGGGGACGACCGTGGGGCGGAGCGTGGCCGTACGGGGAATGCGGCCCGTGACGCGGCCGGCCTGGAAAGTGGTGGCACGGTCGGGGGCGGGGTGACCGGCGGGCCGGTTGTTCCGGACCGTCAGCCGGCCGCGTCCCGGCGCCGGTTCGTCCGGGCCCGATGCGGGCGCCTCCAGGGTGACGTGGAGCGTGGCCGCGCGGGCGAGGTCGGTCTCCGCCGTGCGGGTGCCTCCGGAGGTGGTGGCGACCAGGTGCACACCGAGGCGGGCGCCCTCCCGGGCCACGGCCTCCAGGGCCCGTACGACGGAACCGGCCGCCGGGCGGCCCGGCGAGCCGAGCGGCGGGGACAGCAGCGCGTCGAGGTCGTCCACGATCACCACCAGACGGGCGAGCGGCGGGCCGGGGTCGGTGCGGTCACGGGACGCGGACGGGCGCAGCCGCAGGGTGGAACTGGGCGGTGAGTCCAGGTCGTCGGCACCGGACGAGGCACCCGCGGAGAGGCCGGACGAGGTGGCGGACGGCGTGCCGGCCGTTCCCGTCGTGCCCTTGGCCGAGCGCTGGGCGACGACGCGGCCGGACACCCCCCGCTGGGTGTGCCACGCGATGAAGTCGAGGCGGCCGAGCAGCTCCGCACGGCGCTTGAGCTCGGCGCTCAGGGACTGTGCGAACTCCCGCATGCGGACCGGGTCGTGGGCCGCGAGATGCGTGCCGACGTGCGGGAGGTCGGTGCAGACGCCCAGGCCGTCGCCCGGACGGGGGCCGTGGCCGCTGCCGCTGCTGTCCCGTCCGTCCACGAGGGCGATGCCGAGCCGGTCGGGGCGCTCGGCGGCGGCGAGCGAGGCCGCGATGGAGCGCAGCAGCTCCGTACGGCCGCTGCCGGTCGGGCCCTCGATCAGCAGATGGGGGCCGTCGGCGGCGAGGTCCGCGCACACCGGCCCGCGGGGACCGGCGCCGAGCACGGCCCAGGCCCGCCCGCCGACCGTCTGCGCGTCGTCGGCCGCGTCCGCCCAACGCGCCATCAGGGACGCCGGAGTGGCGCGCGCCAACCCCAACTCGTCCAGCAGCCGCGCCGACTGGGGCAACGGCGCTGACACGCGCGCGTGCCGCTCACCGAGGGCGCCGTCCGACCGCAACGGCGCCAGCGCCCGCGCGAACCGCTCGGCCCAGGCCACCGAGACCGCGTCGACGGCGGCCACGGTGCCGGGAGTTATCGGGCCGGAAGGCGAGGGGGAGGGGGCACCGGCTGGGGGACGTGCTTCGGCGGGACGGCGGGCGCCGGTGTCCGCCGGGGTGCGCTCGGCCGGGTCCGGGCGCGTGTGACCGTCGGTGTCGGGAGGCAGGTGGCCCATCAGACTGACGTGGGTCCGGCTCCCGTGCTCGGAGGGGACCTGGCGCGCCGTGGCCGACGGGGTGTGGCCTGTGGGGCGCGTGGCGGCGCGGGCGGTGGGGTCCGACGCGCGCGCGTGGTGTTGTGAGGGCTCGGGGTGCGCGTGCAGCGCGGGCTCTCCCGCCGTGTGACCCGCGGGGCGGGCCGGGGCGACCCGCATCAGCCGCAGTGCCGTGGCGACGTCCCCGCTGAGCAGGGCTACGGCCCCGCACTCGCGGAACGCGGGCGACACCCCGCACGCGGCCTCGTACGTCTCCGACACCGGTGACGCGGGCGACGCGGCCTCCGTCTCGGCGAGGCACACCACGTGGATGCCCGCCGCCGGTCCCTGCACCGCCAGCCGCGCGACGGCCTTGCGCACATCGGCTCCGCCCGCGTCGCCGTCGACGATCACCACCGTGTACGGCCCGGCGAAGCCGGCGTCCGCCGGGTCCTCGTCCCGGGCCCACGAGGGCCGGTGCACAGGGCGCCTGCCGGAGGCGCCCTCGCCGCTGCCGCTGTCCGCGTCGCTCACCCTGCCGGCGGCGTCCACACCGGTCGCGTCGTACGAGCCGTGCGTACCGGTCGTGCCGTGCGCGCCCGACGCGTCGAGTCCCCTGTCCGCCAGATGGTCCTCCAGGCGGCGCAGAAGCTCGTCGGTGCGCGCGGTGGCCTGGTCGCGGTCGTACGCCAGGAGGAGGCGGCAGTCCTGGCCGTGCCCCGGGCGGACGTGGGGGAGCCAGCCGAGCCAGGACCAGTCGGCCGTGCGCTCGTCGGCCGGCCGGGAGCGGTCCGCGCTGATCAGGACCAGCTCCAGGGCGTCGGGCGAGTGCAGCGCGGCGAGCTGTGCCACGACCGCGCGGGCCAGGCCCAGCAGCCGCGCGCGCGGCCCGGCGACTCCCAGAGCGCCGACCTCGCGCAGCCCGGCGGTCACCGGCACCGAGGGCAGCAGCCCCGAGCCGTCGGGCGCCGCCCGGTCGGCCGTCCCCAGCCGGACCGTCAGCGCCTCCGGGTGCTCCGGTGCCCGCTCCCACAACCGCGGGCCCGGCCCGAGCGCCGTGAGCAGCAGCGTGGCGGGGTCCGGCCACTTCTCCGGGGCCTGGGCCACCGCGACGGGGGGCTCCTCGGGGAAGTCGTCCTCATCCGTCTCGTACGGGTCGAGCCCCTCGCCCGGCTGGTCGCCGCGTCCGCCGGCCAGCCGTCGCGCCCAGGCCGAGAGGCCGCCGCGCTTCCGGGGCCCGCGTGGCATGTCCGTACCCCGCACGGGGGTCCCCTTGCGGGTGCCGCCCGGGCCGGGAACACCGTCGGCCTGGGCTCGGTCCTGGTCCTGGGCCCGGTCCTGCGCCTGGCTGCCGAGGGCCGTCCGCCTGCTTTGGGGCGCCGCATCGCCCACGGGGGTCGAGCTGCCGAGGGCCGCCGGGCTGCCGGGAACCGCCGCGCGACCGGGGGACGCGGGGCCCTCCGCAGTCACCGAACGGGTGCTGCCGTGGGGCGTCGGGTGGCCCGCGGGCGCCGTACCGGGCGCCGTACCGTGGCCGGTCTCGGCCGGGCCCCCGCCCTGAGCGCCTCCGCCCCGGGTGCCCCTGCTCTCGATCCGTGGAGCCCCGCCCTGCCCCGGCACCACGGGCTCGCCGTCATCGCCGGGGGCGCCTGCGGTGACCACCCGCACATGCCCTTCCCCGTCGGGCGCCGTCCCCAGCGCCCCGGAGCCCGCGCCGATGCCGCCGGGCGGGGCCAGCCGCAGGGCCGACTCGCCGATGCGCAGCAGCCCGCCCGGGGTGAGGCGCACCGGGCGGTCGCCCACACGGGTGCCGTCGAGCGTCGTGCCGTTGGTGGAGCCGATGTCGGTGACCGAGACACGTCCGTCCTCGGCGACCGTCACCGCGCAGTGCAGGCGGGAGACGTCCGGGTCGTCGAGGGGCACGTCCGCGTCGGCGGAGCGGCCGATCTGGATCCTGCCGCCGTGCAGGAAGTGGACGCCGCCCGCGTCCGGACCCGCCACCACGTGCAGCCGCGGCGCCGACTCGTCCACCTCGGGCCCGGGCTCCGGGGCGCCCAGGGACAGCACGGCGCCGTCGACCAGCGGCGGCTCGCCCAGGGTGCAGCGCTGTGCGTCCAGCCGCTCCGCGCCCGCGTACAGCACGACGGTCCCGCCGCCGTGGTCCCGGCTCCGCTCGGGCTGGGCGGCGCCCCCGTCCCCGCCGACCGCCGACGCGAGACCGGACGCCACCGCGGCCAGCGCGGTCCCCGGCGGTGCCGTCACCAGCACATCGCAGGCCGTGGCACGACCTCGCGGCTCCGAGGGCGGCCCCAGCGGGTCTACGACGGTCAGCCGGATCTGCATCGCCGTCAGCGGTCCCTTCCGCGCGGGCACCCGCGGCGGGACGGACGAGCCTGCGCGGTCCCCACCGCAGACTTCCCCCACCCCACACGGGCACATCGGCCAGTACTGAAGGCATCCTCGCACCTGCCACTGACAACGCGCCCGCCTCCGAGGGGCAAGTGATCTTGATTGGTCGGCTCTGCCCGCAAAAGTGCCTGACCAGTGGACAGCGGATGCCCGCTCGATGCCCGCTTGAGATCGGTCACGTTCGTCTCCGGCAACCAACGACCCGCCGGAGAGCGTCTTTCCGTCGAACACGTACGGGAATGTCATCGAACGCGCGGGGGAAGGCGTACGTACTCGCATGCATCGCGCGCACCGTCGTCCGAGCAGGTGCGTGCGGGAGAGCACAGGGCCACGACACCCCGGTTCGCCGGACGGCGGCACTACAGTGGGGCGGAACGTCCGAATCCCCGGCGGGACCGGTGGAATCACCAGCAGGCAAGCAACACCGACCAGGCAAGCAAGCAACAGGGAGCCCATGACGTGCGGCCGGTAGGGAGCAAGTACCTCCTGGAGGAGCCGCTGGGACGCGGCGCCACAGGCACAGTCTGGCGCGCCCGCCAGCGGGAGACCGCGGGGGCCGAGGCGGCCGTTCCGGGCCACCCCGGGGAGACCGTGGCGATCAAGGTCCTCAAGGAGGAGCTCGCCAACGACGCGGACATCGTGATGCGGTTCCTGCGGGAGCGGTCCGTGCTGCTCCGCCTCACGCACCCGAACATCGTGCAGGTGCGGGACCTGGTGGTCGAGGGCGATCTGCTGGCGCTGGTCATGGACCTGGTCGACGGCCCGGACCTGCACCGCTACCTGCGTGAGAACGGCCCGTTCTCGCCCGTCGCCGCCGCCCTGCTCACCGCCCAGATCGCCGACGCGCTCGCCGCCAGCCACGCCGACGGGGTGGTCCACCGCGACCTGAAGCCCGCGAACGTCCTGCTCAAGCAGGAGGGCGGCCAGATGCACCCGATGCTGACCGACTTCGGCATCGCGCGCCTCGCCGACTCCCCGGGCCTGACCAGGACCAGTGAGTTCGTCGGCACGCCCGCGTACGTCGCCCCCGAGGGCGCCGAGGGCCGCCCCCAGACCTCCGCCGTCGACATCTACGGCGCCGGCATCATGATGTACGAGCTGGTCACCGGGCGTCCGCCGTTCGGCGGTGGCTCCGCGCTCGAAGTGCTGCACCAGCACCTCAGCGCCGAGCCGCGCCGCCCGTCCACCGTCCCGGACCCGCTGTGGACCGTCATCGAGCGCTGCCTGCGCAAGACCCCGGAGGAGCGGCCCAGCGCCGAGAACCTCGCGCGCGGGCTTCGGGTCGTCGCCGAGGGCATCGGCGTCCACGCGAACGCCGCGCAGATCGCCGCCGCCGAGGGCGTGGGCGCCCTCCTCGCCCCCGACCCGGCGCCCGCGCCGGTACCGGGCACGCCCGAACCGTTCGGCTCGGCCGACCCCACCCAGGTCCTGCAGAACAACGCGGGCACGTACGACCCGAACGCGGCGACCAGCGTGATGCAGCACACCTCGGGCCCTGCGGGCGCGGCCGACCCCACCGCCGTCCTGCCGAACCGCGGCGCCGCCGACCCGACGGCCGTCATGCCGTCGATGCCGCCGAACCAGCCCGGCCAGCCCGGGCAGGGACAGGGCGGCGGACCCGAGGACCCGCACCCCTGGCAGAACCAGCTCCGCGCGGCCCGCGACCGCAACGAGCAGACGCAGGTCCAGTACCTCGACCCCAGCGAGGACCCGCTGCGCCGCCGCCCCCAGCGCCAGGTCGGGCGGCCGCCCCAGCAGCCTCCGCAGCCTCCGCAGGGCCGGCGTCCGCAGGCGCCGCCGCCCGGGCAGGACTACGGCTACCCGCAGCAGCAGCCCCAGCAGTACGCGCCCCAGCGGCAGGCGCCCCCGCCGCCCCAGCCTCAGCGGTACGCGCCGCCGCCCCCGCAGCAGCAGCCCCAGCGGCCCGCGCCGCGCCCGCAGCGCGAACCCCGTGAGCCCCGCGAGCCGCGCCGGCGCAGCTCCAGCCCGATGCGCATCCCCGGCCTCGGCTGCCTGAAGGGATGCCTCTTCACGATCGTCATCCTGTTCGTGGCGGGCTGGCTGGTCTGGGAGTTCAGCCCGCTCCAGGGGTGGATCGGGACGACGAAGGGCTACTGGGACCAGCTGTCGACCTGGGTCGGAGACATCACCGGATGGATCAAGGACCTCGGGAGCGCCACGGGTACGCAGTAGGGCCGGTCCCGTGTGACGTCGCCGTACCCGGCCGGTCGAGCCGTACCCCGGCCGGTCGAACCATTCCGCACCCGGCGTCCTTTTCATGCCCGTCTCGGCGGTCGTTCTGACATTCGTCTCGTACGTCGCTTTCGTGCGCCCGTGATACGCCACCGAGGTTGGTGATTTGTCGACATCTGACGGGTGATTTCCGCCTCCGCGGTGAAGGTTGGCTCGCCGGACGCGTAGTTTTAGCGACAACACGCGTCCGTAGGAGCAGTCTTGGCACGGAAGATCGGGAGCCGGTACACCGCGAACCAGATTCTGGGGCGGGGCAGCGCCGGCACGGTGTGGCTGGGTGAGGGACCGGAGGGGCCCGTCGCCATCAAGCTGCTGCGCGAGGACCTCGCCTCCGACCAGGAGCTCGTGGGGCGCTTCGTCCAGGAGCGGACGGCGCTGCTGGGGCTCGACCATCCGAACGTGGTGTCCGTGCGGGACCTCGTGGTGGACGGCAACGACCTGGCGCTCGTCATGGACCTGGTCCGCGGCACGGATCTGCGCACCCGCCTCGACCGCGAGCGGCGGATGGCGCCCGAGGCGGCGGTCGCGATAGTGGCGGACGTCGCGGACGGGCTGGCGGCGGCGCACGCGGCCGGGGTCGTGCACCGGGACGTGAAGCCGGAGAACGTGCTGCTGGACATGCAGGGCCCGCTGGGCCCGGGCGGCGCGCACCCGGCCCTCCTGACGGACTTCGGCGTCGCGAAGCTGATCGATTCTCCTCGTCGTACGCGCGCCACGAAGATCATCGGAACACCGGACTATCTGGCCCCGGAGATCGTGGAGGGCCTGCCGCCCCGGGCCTCCGTCGACATCTACGCGCTGGCGACGGTGCTGTACGAGCTGCTGGCGGGCTTCACGCCGTTCGGTGGAGGGCACCCGGGCGCCGTACTGCGCCGCCACGTCACCGAGACGGTCGTCCCTCTCCCCGGCATCCCGGAGGAGCTCTGGCAGCTGCTCGTGCAGTGCCTGGCCAAGGCGCCGGCCTCGCGGCTGCGGGCCTCGGAGCTGGGCGCGCGGCTGCGGGAGCAGTTGCCGTCCCTGGTGGGGATGCCGCCGCTGGACGTGGACGAGCCGGACACCGAGCCGGAGGAGTACGAGGAGGAGGCGGAGTCGGCCGCGCCGCGGGAGCGGGTGCGGCGGGGGGCGGTGCCCCTGGTGCCCGGCGCCAAGCCCGACTCCAACCGGGACACCCACACGTCGATGCGGGTGCCCGGGCCGGACGAGCTGGCCGGGGGTGCGCGGGGTACGGCTCGCGCGCCGCGGGCGGCGGGGGCTCCGCGGCCGGGGTCGGCCCGGCACCGGGCCCAGACCCGGCGGCGGCGGATCACGCTCGGTGTGGCGGCGGTGGTGTTGATCGCGGCGGCGGGGGTCGGGACGTGGGCCGCCACGTCCGGCGACGACTCGGGGAGCGCGCCGACGGACACGAGGAACTCGACGACGGCTCCGTGACGGGGGGTGGGGGGGCCCGCGGTTTTTCGCCCCCGCCGCCCCTACGCGTCCCATCCTGTCCCTGGGGGCTGCGCCCCCGGACCCCCGCAATCGGCCTGACGGCCTCGTCCTCAAACGCCGGACGGGCTGAAATTTGGTTGAGCCGAGAGTGGGGGAAGGACGGGTAGGGGCGGCGAGGCGAGGAAAGAGCCGGTCCAGCCGCAGGCCACCGGTGGTCGGGGCGGGACGTTTGCCACAGCCGTTAGGCTGGGAGGCGTGGCAGTCGTCGACGTATCCGAAGAGCTCAAGTCCCTCTCCTCGACCATGGAGTCGATCGAGGCCGTCCTGGACCTCGACAAGCTGAGGGCAGACATCGCCGTGCTCGAGGAGCAGGCGGCCGCGCCGTCCCTGTGGGACAACCCTGATGAGGCGCAGAAGATCACCAGCAGGCTGAGCCACCTCCAGGCGGAGGTGAGGAAGGCCGAGGCCCTCCGCGGTCGCATCGACGACCTCGGTGTCCTCTTCGAGATGGCCGAGGAGGAGGACGACCCGGACACCCGCGCCGAGGCCGAGTCCGAGCTCGCACTTGTCAAGAAGGCACTGGACGAGATGGAGGTCCGGACGTTGCTCAGCGGGGAGTACGACGCCCGAGAGGCGCTCGTCAACATCCGCGCCGAGGCCGGCGGCGTCGACGCCGCCGACTTCGCCGAGAAGCTCCAGCGGATGTACCTGCGCTGGGCCGAGCAGCACGGCTACAAGACCGAGGTCTACGAGACGTCGTACGCGGAGGAGGCGGGCATCAAGTCCACCACCTTCGCCGTGCAGATCCCGTACGCGTACGGGACGCTGTCCGTCGAGCAGGGGACCCACCGGCTCGTCCGCATCTCCCCGTTCGACAACCAGGGGCGCAGGCAGACGTCCTTCGCGGGAGTCGAGATCCTTCCCGTGGTCGAGCAGACCGACCACATCGAGATCGACGAGTCCGAGCTGCGGGTGGACGTCTACCGCTCGTCCGGTCCCGGCGGGCAGGGCGTGAACACCACCGACTCGGCGGTGCGCCTCACCCACATCCCCACCGGCATCGTCGTCTCCTGCCAGAACGAGCGGTCGCAGATCCAGAACAAGGCCACGGCCATGAACGTGCTGCAGGCCAAGCTGCTGGAGCGGCGCCGGCAGGAGGAGCAGGCCAAGATGGACGCCCTGAAGGGCGACGGCGGCAACTCCTGGGGCAACCAGATGCGTTCGTACGTCCTGCACCCGTACCAGATGGTCAAGGACCTGCGCACGGAGCACGAAGTCGGCAACCCGGAGGCCGTGTTCAACGGTGAGATCGACGGCTTCCTGGAGGCCGGCATTCGCTGGCGCAAGCAGCAGGAGAAGTAGCGCCGAGCGCGCGCCCGACCTCTCGGGCGTTTTATCGACAAGGCAACTGCCGCCTACCGGGCGGCAGTTGCCTTATGTGTGCTGGATGTCCGGGTTTTACGTCACACTCACATCTCCTGCCCGAGGCCAAATGATGTTGAAGTGGACATTGCGCGCGCAACGACCTTGACGTTGCCATGAAAACTGGGAAGGGTGCAGCGTGGCATGCGTATCTCTGGGGCGCATGTGACGCGGGGGAATTGAGTGAGCGAAACATCCCCTGACGCCGTCGCCCCGAGCGCTGCTCTACCGACGATGAGCTACTGGGGGTAGCAAACACATGACCAAGAAGACGCGGATCCGCCTGGCGCGGGTGGCCGCAGGCGCCGTGATAGCCGCCGGCGCCTCGATGACCGCCGCCGGTGCGGCGTCCGCCGCGGAGACCGACAACTGCCTGCTCGGGCTCCTGTGCACCGCCGATCCCTCGACCCCGCCGCCGCTGCCGACCCCGACCAACACGGGTATCCCGGGCGACCAGGGCGACCCGGAGGTGCCGCCGATCACGGACGAGCCGCCCACCGACGAGCCGAACGAGCCCGAGGACCCGGGCAACGGGAACGGGAACGGGAACGGGAACGGCAACAGCGGCAACAACGGCAACGGCAACAACGGGGGCGGCAACAACACCGACCCCGACGGCGGCAGCGGCAACAACGCCGAAGCGCAGGAGGAGGGCTCCTCCTCCCTGACCGACACCGGCACGGACACCTCCACCGGCACCAACACCAACACCAACACCTCGGCTCAGGCCCAGGGCACCGGTGACGAGCTCGCCGAGACGGGTGCCGCCGAGACCACGTTCCTGCTGGTCGGAGCCGCCACGATGATCGCCGGCGGTATCGGCTTCCGTCTGCTTCCCCGCCTGATGGGCGGCCGCGGCGGCGCCGCGGCCTGAGCCTCACGGCTTGCCGCGGTACAGCTACCCGCAGTACGCACGAGAAGGGCCCGGAGCGACTCGCTCCGGGCCCTTCCCGTATGCCCTGGTGTTCCCGCGTCCTCCGGCGCCCTACGCCGTCTGGTGCGCCAGCAGCGCCACCGCCGCGATCAGCACGGCGAGCAGCGCGATCAGCGCCATCGGGTTCAGCCCCGCGAACGGACTCTCCTGCTGCAGCCGCTCACGGCTCGCCCGGCAGACGGGACAGCGGCCCTCACTCACGGGCGCCGCGCAGTTCGCGCACACCAACCGGTCGTACGTCATGCGCTCGCCCTCCTCGCAACGCTCCACGCGTTCCTTTACTCAACGTTTCGGGGAAGTCAACCGTTCCCCCTCCACTGTGCCAGGTTCCTCCGGAAAGAGCGCGGGGTCTCTGCGAGGGCTTGGCCTCGGCGCTCCGAGAGGGGTGGTTTGGGTTGGTTTCGCGGCTGCGGGTTTGTTGTGGTTGCTCGCGCCCACGCGGCGGAGCCGCATATCGACACAGCCCCGCGCCCCTTTCGGGGCTGCGCCCCGCGCCCTCCCCATCTCTCCTCCGCACAAAAACACACATCCCCCACGTAACCCCTACCGGCGACTGCGCTCCCGTACCTGGTTCGCGTATGGTCACGCTCATCTACCCCCGGCTACCCGTGGTGCATCCGTGATCCGATTCGACAATGTCTCCAAGGTCTACCCCAAGCAGACCCGCCCCGCCCTCAGGGATGTCTCCCTGGAGGTCGAGAAGGGCGAGTTCGTGTTCCTCGTGGGGTCCTCCGGCTCCGGAAAGTCCACCTTCCTGCGGCTGATCCTCCGCGAGGAGCGGGCCAGCCACGGCCAGGTGCACATCCTGGGCAAGGACCTCGCCCGGCTGTCCAACTGGAAGGTGCCGCAGATGCGCCGCCAGTTGGGGACCGTGTTCCAGGACTTCCGCCTGCTGCCGAACAAGACGGTCGGCGAGAACGTCGCGTTCGCGCAGGAGGTCATCGGCAAGTCGCGCGGCGAGATCCGCAAGTCCGTGCCGCAGGTGCTCGACCTCGTCGGGCTCGGCGGCAAGGAGGAACGGATGCCCGGTGAGCTGTCCGGTGGTGAGCAGCAGCGCGTGGCCATCGCGCGGGCCTTCGTCAACAGACCCAAGCTGCTGATCGCCGACGAGCCGACCGGCAACCTCGACCCGCAGACCTCCGTCGGCATCATGAAGCTGCTCGACCGGATCAACCGGACCGGCACGACCGTGGTGATGGCGACCCACGACCAGAACATCGTGGACCAGATGCGCAAGCGCGTCATCGAGCTGGAGAAGGGCCTCCTCGTCCGCGACCAGGCGCGCGGCGTCTACGGCTACCAGCACTGATCCACCGTCCACGGAAAGGCCCGAAGGCAACGCCATGCGCGCCCAGTTCGTTCTCTCGGAGATTGGTGTAGGTCTCCGCCGCAACCTGACGATGACCTTCGCGGTCATCGTCTCCGTCGGCCTCTCCCTGGCCCTGTTCGGCGGCTCGCTCCTGATGAGCGACCAGGTCAACCAGATGAAGGGCTACTGGTACGACAAGGTCAACGTCTCGATCTTCCTCTGCAACAAGAGCGACGCGGAGTCCGACCCCAACTGCGCCAAGGGCGCCGTCACCACGGAGCAGAAGGACCAGATCAAGTCCGACCTGGCCAAGATGCCGGTCGTCGACACGGTGCTGTACGAGTCGCAGGACGCGGCCTACAAGCACTACAAGGAGCAGTTCGGCGACTCCCCGCTGGCCAGCAGCCTCACTCCGGACCAGATGCAGGAGTCGTACCGCATCAAGCTGAAGGACCCGGAGAAGTACCAGGTCATCGCGAGTGCCTTCAACGGCCGGGCCGGTGTGCAGTCGGTGCAGGACCAAAAGGGCATCCTGGACAATCTGTTCACGTTGCTCGGGTACCTCAACTGGGCGGCGCGCGGCGTGATGTTCGTCATGCTCGTCGTGGCGCTGCTGCTGATCGTCAACACGGTGCGCGTCTCGGCGTTCAGCCGTCGTCGTGAGACCGGGATCATGCGGCTGGTGGGCGCCTCCGGGTTCTACATCCAGGCGCCGTTCATCATGGAGGCCGCGGTCGCCGGACTCATCGGCGGCACCATCGCCTGCTCGTTCCTCGTGCTCGGGCAGTACTTCGTGATCGACAACGGTGTGGCGCTGTCGCAGAAGCTCCAACTCATCAACTTCGTGGGCTGGGACGCGGTGCTGACCAAGCTGCCGCTCATCCTCGCGGCGAGTTTCCTGATGCCCGCGCTGGCCGCGTTCTTCGCGTTGCGCAAGTACCTGAAGGTGTGACGCATGCCAAGAGGGTCGTTCGGTCAAGCGGCCGTACGGCCCTTTTGCGTTGTCCTAGACTCACCGGCATGTCAGGCCAAGACCCGTTCTGTCGGAACCGTCGCCTCCGCCGAGGGGCGGCCCTGACATTCGTCTTCGCGAGTGTCCTCGCGACGGGCGCCGCGACCGGCTCGTTCGGCGAGCTGGGCGGCCCGGACCCCGAGTCGGCCGCCACCTCCCGTTCCGCGCCCAAGGGCCACCGCGAGTACGTCGCCGAGGCCGCGGCCCAGGCCATGGCCGCGGGCCAGTCCCCCGTGGAGGCCGCCGAGCGCGCGGTCAGCCGCAGCGGGGACCGCTGGGGCGCGGTGTACTCCGAGGGCGAGTACGAGGAGTTCGAGGAAGCCCTCGACGGGGCGTACACCGGTGTCGGGCTGTGGGCCCGGCGCGAGACCGACGGCCGCATCGAGGTCACCCGGGTCCAGGACGGCTCACCGGCCGCCGACGCCGGCATTCGCGGGGGCGACCGGCTGCGCAGCGTCGACGGCAAGGGTGTCGACGGCCGGCCCGTCACCGAGGTGGTCTCCTTACTGCGCGGCGACGAGAAGGACGCCTCCGCCGGCACGACGGTCTCCCTGGGCCTGCAGCGCGGCGAGCGCGCGTGGAGCGAGACCCTGCGCCGGGCCCGCCTCTCCACGGACCCGGTGACCGTCCGCAGACTCACCCACGGGGTCACCGTCATCAAGGTCGCCGCCTTCACCAGGGGCTCGGGCGACCGCGTACGCACCGCCCTCGACCGCTCGCCCGCCGACTCCGGGATCGTCCTCGACCTGCGCGGCAACTCCGGCGGACTGGTCACCGAGGCCGTCACCACCGCCTCCGCCTTCCTCGACGGCGGCCTGGTCGCCACGTACGACGTCAACGGCTCCCAGCGCGCCCTGCACGCCGACCCCGGCGGCGACACCACGAGACCGCTGGTCGCGCTCGTCGACGGCGGCACGATGAGCGCGGCCGAGCTCCTCACCGGGGCCCTGCAGGACCGCGGCCGCGCGGTCGTCGTGGGCTCCCGCACCTTCGGCAAGGGCTCGGTCCAGATGCCGAGCCGCCTCCCCGACGGCTCCGTCGCCGAACTGACCGTCGGCCACTACCGCACCCCCTCCGGCCGCAGCGTCGACGGCCACGGCATCACCCCCGACCTGGAGGCCGACGAGGGCGCCCTGGAGCGGGCGGAGACGGTACTGAGCGGGCTGGGACAGTAGCCCGGCCCTCCTCGCTCCCTCCTTGCCCCTCCTCCCCCTCTCTTCGCCGCCCGCGTTAATGCGCTTCCCGTACGCCCCCTCCGTAGTGCGAAAATGGACGGCACTATGAGCAAGGGAATGTACGTACCCAAGGAGGCCCAGCCCAAGAAGGGCGGGGCGGCCGCCAAGGCCCAGGACGGCGAGAAGGGCGGTAAGCGCAAGATCGTCGCGCAGAACAAGAAGGCCCGGCACGACTACGCGATCATCGACACCTACGAGGCCGGCATCGTGCTCAGCGGTACCGAGGTCAAGTCGCTGCGTCAGGGGCGGACCTCGCTGGCCGACGGCTTCGTCCAGATCGACGGGGGCGAGGCGTGGCTGCACAACGCCCACATCCCCGAGTACGCCCAGGGCACCTGGACGAACCACTCCGCGCGCCGCAAGCGCAAGCTGCTGCTGCACCGCGAGGAGATCGACAAGCTGGAGGCCAAGTCCCAGGAGACGGGTCACACGATCGTGCCCCTCGCCGTGTACTTCAAGGACGGCCGGGCGAAGGCCGAGATCGCGCTCGCGCGAGGCAAGAAGGAGTACGACAAGCGGCAGACCCTGCGCGAGAAGCAGGACCGGCGGGAGTCGGACCGGGCGATCGCGGCGGCGAAGCGGAAGCAGCGCGGCCAGTAGGGCGAGGGCGCCGGGAATGCGGTGGCATGGCCGAGCGTTGTTCACGTACGATGGCATCGCACCTCACAGAGGGTGCGTGCCCCTCTCCGGAGGGCCCTCTCCGGAGGGATTGAAAAAACAACATGGGGATGATCGGTTTCGACAGCGGATGTCGAAGCAGGGGAAGCGTGTCGAGGAAGCGGCCATGATCTCGTAAACCACAGGCCGAAAAAAATAATCGCCACTATCAAGAGCGATTCTCCCAAGGCGTCGCAGTACGCCCTCGCTGTCTGATCTCAGGTAGCTAGGCAACTGCTCCTTACTTAAGGGAGTGTCAGCCCGGGGCTGTTCCCGACCCGGATCCTGGCATCAGCTAGGGGACTAAACCTTGATCCCGGTCACGGGGTGAAGAGGGAAATCAAACAGTGACTGGGCCCGTCGGCGACTTGTTCGCGTGATCGCCGGGGCCGAGAAAATCACAGCGAACTGCACACGGAGAAGCCCTGATTCCGCACCGTTGGACGCGGGTTCGATTCCCGCCATCTCCACACGATCGGGAGGTCCTGTCGCCCAGACGGACCACTCTCACCCATGCGAGTGAAGGCCTCGCTGCTCTTGAGCAGCGGGGCCTTCGTCGTGTCTAGCCTTTGATCCGTGACGCACCTAACGGGTGCGTCCTCCCTTCATTCCGGGCCCCTTCTCGTCGGGGCCCGGCCCGACGAGAGCGGTCCCGGGACTTGGTGACGGCCGCCTCACGTCGAAGGGAGGACGCCCTCAGATGGGCTGTCACGAGGAGCAGAAGCCGACTCTCGTCATCCGGCTGATCCGGCTCTTGCCGGAGCGGGCGGCGAAGCGCGCGAGGAGGTGGCTGCTCTGGTGGCTCAGCAGGTAGCCGGATGTCCCCAAACCAAGTGGGGACATCCGACGGGCTCCTGTTGAGCCTGGGCCCTCGCTCGGAGTTTCCCGCTCCGGTGCGGGGGCCCACCTTTTCTCTGGTGGCTGAGCAGCTAACCGGTTGTCCCCATCCACAGTGGGGACATCCGACACGCTCCTGTTGAGCTCGGGCCTCCGCCTGGGTAAAGCATCACCGGCCCAGAGCGGCGCCCTCCTTGCGTCCAAGTACAGCACACAGCCCATCTCCACGGCAGCACACACCAACCACTCATCACGCGAGCGAGCGACAAGCCGTACTGGCTCTCTCCGTCAGCCTGGGCGGCAGCAGCGTCGCCTCCGGCACTCCCGCGCCGCCCAGCTTCCTCATCAGCAACTCGACCGCTCCCGCACCCACCTCCGCCGACGGGACGTCCACGGAGGTGACCGGGAGGCGGGTGCGCGCGGCCAGGTCGGCCGGGCAGATGGCGGTGACCGAGAGGTCGTCGGGGACGCGTAACCCGAGGTCCTCGAAGGCGTCGATCAGCGGTTCCAGGATCGCCTCGTTGTGCACGACGACCCCGGTCAGCGCGGGCCGCTCGCGCAGCAGTTGCTCGGCGACCGTGCGGGCCGCCGCGGGAGTCGCGTCGCACGGGTGCACCGAGGACGACAGCCCGTGCCGGGCGGCGGCCGCCGTGAAGCCCTGGGCCACGCGCTGGGCGAACCCGGTCTCACGCGCGTACACCTCGGGCGGCGACCCGACCAGGGCGACCACCCGGTGGCCGAGGCGCACGGGATGCTCCACGCACACCTCGCCCGCCGCCTTGAAGTCGAGGTCGATGCAGGTCAGCCCGGCGGGCGCGGCGGGGAAACCGATCAGGACCGAGGGTCTGTCCAGGGTGCGCAGCAGGGGCAGCCGGGAGTCGTGGAGCTGGACGTCCATCACGATCAGCGCGTCCGCCAGGGCCGTGTCCGCGACCCGCCGCAACCCGTCCTCGCCCTCCTCCTGCGTCAGCAACAGCACGTCGTGGTCGTGGGCGCGGGCCGTGGTCACCACCGACACCGCGAACTGCATCACCACCGGCACGTGGATCCCGGCCCGCAGCGGCACCACCAGCGCCAGCACGTTCGACCTGCTGCTGGCCAGCGCCCGCGCGCCCGCGTGCGGACGGTAGCCCAGCGCGCGGATGGACTCCTCCACGCGCTGCCGGGTCTCGGCCGAGATCGGGCGCTTGCCGCTGAGGGCGTAGCTGACGGTGCTGGGGGAGACCCCGGCGTGCCGTGCCACGTCCGTGATCTTCACCATCGCTCGGACCTCCCCATCACTCGGACTCCCCTTCCAGCTCCAGGGTCAGGAACCCGCTCCCCGCCCTCGCCCGCACCTCGCGCCCGCCCGCCGCGAGCCCCCAGGGCGCCGCCGGGTCGCCGCACGAGGCCCGCAGGGTGTCCCCCTCGCGGACCACGGTGAACGTCACGTCCCCGACGGGCACCGTCACCTGCGCCCCGCGCTGAAGCCCGTACGCGCGCAGGGTGACCCCGTCGGCGTACGCGTAGTCGGGCCGGTCGTGCACCGCGCCCACCGGGATCACCGCGCCCGGCCGGACGAGGAGCGGCACGCTGCTGAACCCGTGGCGCTCGCGCACCCAGCGCGGGCCGGTCACCGTGCGACCGTTCAGGAAGTGCGTCCAGGTGCCCTCGGGCACGTAGTACGCGACGTCCCCCTCGTCGCTGAACACGGGCGCGACCAGCAGATCGGGCCCGAGCATGTACTGGCGCTCCAGGTGCGCGCACCCCGGGTCGTCGGGGAACTCCAGCACCATCGCCCGCATCATCGGCACGCCCTCGGTGTGCGCGGTGCGCGCGGCCTCGTACAGGTACGGCATGAGGCGCAGCTTCAGCCGGGTGAACTCGCGCAGGACGTCCACGGACTCCTCGTCGAACAGCCACGGCACCCGGTACGACGACGAGCCGTGCAGCCGGCTGTGCGAGGACAGCAGCCCGAAGGCGATCCACCGCTTGAAGAGGGCCGGGCTCGGGGTGCCCTCGAAGCCGCCGATGTCGTGGCTCCAGAAGCCGAAGCCCGACAGCCCCAGCGACAGCCCGCCCCGCAGCGACTCCGCCATCGCCTCGTACGTCGACTCGCAGTCCCCGCCCCAGTGGACCGGGAAGCGCTGGCTGCCGGCCGTCGCCGAGCGGGCGAAGACGACCGCCTCTGCCTCGCCGCGTTGCTTGCGCAGCACGTCGAAGACGGTGCGGTTGTAGAGGTAGGTGTAGTAGTTGTGCATCCGCTCCGGGTCCGAGCCGTCCGCGTACGCCACGTCGAGCGGCACCCGCTCGCCGAAGTCCGTCTTGAAGCAGTCGACGCCCTGTGAGAGCAGCGCCTCCAGCTTCGAGGCGTACCAGTCGCGGGCCGCCGGGCTCGTGAAGTCGACCAGTGCCATGCCCGGCTGCCACAGGTCCCACTGCCAGACGCTGCCGTCGGGCCTGCGCAGCAGGTGGCCGAGGGCCTTGCCCTCCGCGAAGAGCGGCGACCGCTGGGCGATGTACGGGTTGATCCACACGCAGACCCGCAGCCCCTTCGCCTTGAGCCGGGCCAGCATGCCCTCCGGGTCCGGGAACACCCGCGGGTCCCACCGGAAGTCGCACCAGTTGAACTCGCGCATCCAGAAGCAGTCGAAGTGGAAGACGGAGAGGGGGAGTTCGCGCTCCCGCATGCCCTCGATGAAGGACGTCACCGTCTCCTCGTCGTACGAGGTCGTGAACGACGTCGACAGCCACAGCCCGAACGACCAGGCGGGCGGCAGCGCCGGGCGGCCGGTGAGCGCGGTGTACTTGCGGAGGATCTCCTTCGGGGTGGGGCCGTAGATGACGTAGTACGTGAGCTGTTGGCTCTCGGCGCTGAACTGGACCCGGGACACCGCCTCCGAGCCCACCTCGAAGGAGACCTTGCCGGGGTGGTCGACGAAGACGCCGTAGCCCGCGTCGGTCAGGTAGAACGGCACGTTCTTGTAGGCCTGTTCGGTCGCCGTGCCGCCGTCGGCGTTCCAGATGTCGACGACCTGGCCGTTCTTGACGAGCGGCCCGAAGCGTTCGCCGAGGCCGTACACCGACGTGCCCACACCCAGGTTCAGCTGCTCGCGCAGATAGTGGGCGCCCGTCGCGTCGCGCATGATGCCCATGGCCTTGGTGCCGCTGGTGGTGAGGGTGCGGCCGTGGGCGAGGAAGTCGACCTGCCAGGGGCCCCCTCGGGCGACCCGGACGGAGAGGGCGCCCGCGGTGAGGGTCGCGTGGTCGTCGTCGTACGAGGTCTGGGCCCCGCACTCCGTACCGCTGACCTCGAAGTGGGGGCCGCGTGGCTCCTCTCCGTCGAAGTGGGTGAACGTGACGCCGATGACGTCGGGCATCGGCGCGTGCGCGCTGATCGTCACGACCGGTCCCTTCAGCAGGTCGCCGCGGTGGCGGATGGGCTGGGTCGGCGCGTGGAGCTCCAGCGTGCCGCCCGGACCCTCCGTGACGTCGAGGACCTGCCGCGGATGGGCCGCGGTGACGCCCTCGCGCAGCAGCCAGTAGCCGTCGGTGAACTTCAAGCCCCACACCTCCAGTTCGTCGTCACTTGACCGCCCCCACGGCGATACCCCGGGTGAGGGTCCGCTGGAAGACCAGGAAGAAGACGATCGCGGGCAGGACGCCCAGGAGCGCGGCCGCGTTGGTCATGGTGGCGTCCATCAGCCGCTGGCCCTGGAGGACGCCGAGGGCCACCGACACCGTCTGGTTGTCGTTGGAGATCAGCATGACCAGGGGGAGCAGGAACTCGTTCCAGGTCCAGATGAAGAAGAAGACCAGCAGCACACCGAGCGTGGGCCGGCTGACCGGGACGACGATCCGCCACAGCACCTGCCGGCGGTTCGCCCCGTCGATGCGGGCCGCCTCGATGATCTCGCGCGGGAACCGGCTCAGGACGGCCGAGAGCAGATAGGTGCCGAAAGCCGCCTGGATGACCGTGAACACGATGATGACGCTCAGCCGGGTGTCGTACAGGCCGGCTTCCTTGCTCAGGTAGTAGACCGGGTAGACCAGCGCCTCCTGCGGCAGCACGTTGGCGAGGACGAAGAAGGCCAGCACCCAGGCGCGGCCCCTGACCCTTCCGATGCCGATCGCGTACGCGTTGAGGACGGACAGCACGACGGCACCCGCCGCCACCGCACCGCTGATCAGGAACGAGTTGAAGAGTTTCTGCCCGAAGTCGACGCGCTCCCAGAAGTCCTTCAGGCCGTCGAGGTAGAGGCCGTCGGGAAGGCTGAGCGGGCCGTCGGCCGAGTACTCGGCGGGTGACTTCACCGCGTTGACCGCGACGATCAGGAACGGCACGACCATGAAGAGCGCGGCGATGACCAGGGCCACGAGCACCGGGTAGCGGCGCAGGGAGGCGCGTACGGATGTACGGGTGGCTGTGGGGGCGGCTGTCGTCGTGCTCGTCATGTGCGCAGACCCTCCTCGGCGTCCTCGGCGCGCGTCTGGAGCCTGAGCCCGACCAGCGCCAGCAGCAGGACCAGCACGGTGAGGACCGTGGAGATCGCGGCGCCGTAGCCCACCTGCGTCTTCTCGAAGAACGTGGTGAAGGAGAAGTAGGAGGGGACGTCGGTCGCGCCGCCCGGACCGCCCTTGGTCAGCACGTACACCGCGCCGAAGACCTTCAGCGCGGCGATCGTGCACCACGTCAGGACGACGTGGATCTCCGGGCGGATCTGGGGCAGCGTGATGTGCAGGAAGCGGCGCCACCAGCCCGCCCCGTCCAGCTCGGCGGCCTCGTACAGCTGCGGGTCGACGCGTTGCAGGCCCGCCATGAAGACGACGAGCGGGAAGCCGATCTGCACCCACACCATCACGCCCATGACGCTGTACAGGGCGATGTCGGGATCGCCGAGCCAGTCCTGCTGCCAGGAACCGAGCCCGACGGCCTTCAGCAGCTCGTTGAGCGAGCCGTTGTCGGGCGCGAGGACCCAGCTCCACACGATGCCCGCGACGGCGATCGGCAGCACCTGCGGAAGGTAGAAGCAGGCGCGGAGGACGGCGGCGACCCTGCTGCCGAAGTGCTTGCCCACGTAGTCGAACAGGGCCGCGGCCAGCACGAGCCCGATCGCCGTCGGCAGGACCGCCATCGCCACGACCATGAACAGGCTGTGCCGGAAGGACGCCCAGAAGGCGGAGTCGTCCATCAGCTCCCGGTAGTTGGCGAGCCCGGACCAGTCGGGCGAGCCCACGCCCTGCCAGTCGGTGAAGCTCACACCGGTGTTCATCAGGAACGGCACCACCACGACGGCCAGGAAGGCGAGACCGCCGGGCAGCAGGAACAGGACGTACGAGTCACGGGTGCGGGTGCGGGTGCGCCGCGAGCCGCCTCGACGGCGCCTGCCGACGGCCCGCGCACCCCGTTGTTCGACGGTCACCGTCATCGCTTCGGCGCGCCCTTGTCGTACGCGTCCTGGAGGGCGTCCAGGTACGCGTCCGGCTCGGCGTTGCCGGTGATCAGCTTCTGGGTCTCGGAGACGAGGGTGTTGTAGAAGTCGGGGACGGGCCAGTCGGGGTAGAAGGCGAGCCCGTCCTTCTCGGACAGGGAGTTGAAGCCGGCGATCAGCTGCTTGGCCCGAGGGTCGGTGATGGCGGCCGGGTCGGCGGCCACCGGGACACCGCCGTTGTTGCCCAGCAGGTTCTGGATCTTCTTTGACATGGTGATGTCGATGAAGTCGTAGGCGAGGTCCTTGTTCTTCGCCGCCTTGGGGACCACCCAGAGGTTGCCGCCGGAGCCGAGGGTGAGGTTCGTGTCCGGCCAGAGGAAGGTGCCCCAGTCGAACTTCGCCTCCGTCTTGAGGCGGCCGTACCACCAGGTGCCGGAGAACAGGATGGGCGTCTTGCCGGAGATGAAGGAGACCGCCGCGTCCTCGGCCTTCGCGCCGACGGTGTTCTTCGCGACGTAGCCCTTGTCGACCCAGTCGGCGAAGGTCTCGGCGCCGTACGTCCAGGCGGCGTCGCGGAAGTCGTTCTCGCCCTTGTACAGCTCGTAGCGGTCCACCCAGGCGCGGTCGGCCTTGCTGAGGGCCAGCTGGTACAGGTACTGCTGGGCGATGTACTCGGCGCCCGCGTTGGCGAGCGGGGTGACGCCCTCGTCGGTGAACTTCTCCATGGCGGCGGTGAGTTCGGCGAACGTGGTGGGCTCTTCGACGCCGTACTTCTTGAACAGGTCCTTGTTGTAGTAGACCAGCGTGTACTCGGCGTAGTTGGGCACGCCGTACCACTTGCCGGAGCCCATGACGCCGCCCGCGTCGTACTGGCTGGTGGTGCGGACCCCCGCGCTCAGCTTCTTGTCCCTGCCGCGCTTGGTCACTTCCGCCGTGAGGTCGGTGAGGAGCCCCTGCCGCGACAGCTTGCCCGCCGTCGCGTTGCCCTTGTTGTACTCCATGAGGTCGGGCGCGTCCGAGGAGTTCAGGACCATCGGGGCGGTCTTCTGGATCTGTTCGAAGCCCTTCTCCTCGAACTCCACCTTCACGCCCGGATGTGTCTTCTCGAACTCCTTGATGGCCGCGTTCCACGCCACGCCCATCGCGCTCTCGGGTCCCTCGTAGTGCCACAGCCGGAGCGTCTTTCCGTCTGAGGACCCGCTGTCGGAACCGCCGCAGGAGGCCAGGAGCAGGACTCCGCTCAGAGCCGCGGCGGCCCACGCCGCCGTACGCCTTCGTGCCGTCAACATCCTCTGCCTCCAGGGGAGTTCGGATGGTTCTCGGGGCGCCACGCGGTGGACCGGTCCGAGTGCCGGGTCGGGGGCTGGTGTCGGGGGTCGGGTGTCGAACGGCACAGTCGAATCGTTTCGATGCGTGACGTCGAAGCGCTTCGACGGTGGAAGGTATGTGGGGGCTGTGGGTGCGTCAATGGGGCGTGCGGGAATTCGGATGCGTGGGGCGCCCCGAAAGGGCGCGAGGAACGCCGCGTTCGCACCTATGGTGGTCGTATTGGTGTTCGGCTGGCAGGAGGGGGCTTGCCCATGACCGTCACGACCACTCGAAGCACGCGAAGTGCCGCACGGGCGCCCGTAGTCGCGGGTACGCCTCTGCTGGGCTCGCTGCCCGACCTGCTCCGCGATCCGCTGGCGGCGTATCTGAGCGCCCGGCGCGAGTGCGGCGACGTCGTGCGTTTCCGGATCGGGCCGCCGGGGCTGCGGCGGGAGTTGCACGGCGTGTTCTCGCCGGAGGGCGTGCAGCGCGTACTGGCGACGGAGGCCGCCAACTTCCGCAAGGACACGCCCTTCTACCAGGAGGTGCGGGACCAGATCGGCAACGGGCTGCTCACCAGCCAGGACGCCGACTACCTCCGCCAACGCCGCCTCGTGCAGCCACTGTTCACCCGCCGCCGGGTGAACGGTTACGCGGAAGGGGTCGCCGTCGAGGCCGCCGAGCTCGCCGAGTCCTGGCGTGCGGCGCCCGGCGGGAGCGTCGAACTGATCGGTGAGATGCGCCGGTTCGCGTTGCGTGTGGTCGGCCGCATCCTCTTCGGCACGGACATGGAGGAGGCGGTCGCGGTCGTCGAACGGACCCTGCCGCAGCTCCAGGACCACGCGCTGAAGCGGGGGCTGGCGCCGCTGAAGACCCCGCCGACCTGGCCGACTCCGGCCAACCGCCGGGCGGCGCGGCGCCAGGCGGAGCTGTACGGGCTGTGCGACAGGATCATCGAGAGCCGGCGTGACGGGGGAGACGGCGGAGACGGGGGAGACGGGGGAGAGGCGACCGGAGCGGCGGACTCCGGCGACGATCTCGCGACCCTGCTCGCGCGGGCCGAGAACGCCGAGGACGGGCGGCTCGACCACACCGAGGTACGCGAACAGGTGCTGATCTTCCTGCTCGCCGGTCACGAGACCACCGCGACCGCGCTCGCCTTCGCGCTGCACCTCCTCGGCCGGCATCCCGAGGAGCGGCGGCGGGCCCGGGAGGAGGTGGACCGTGTGCTCGGGGGGCCCGGCGGGCGGGCGCCCACGGCCGAGGACATGGAGGCGCTGCCGTATCTGACGATGGTGGTCAAGGAGGCGATGCGGCTGTATCCGTCCGCGCCGATCATCGGGCGGCGGGCGGTCGCCGGTACGGAGATCGACGGTGTGCGGATACCGGCCGGTGCGGATGTGCTGGTCAGTCCGTGGGTGACCCATCGGCACCCCGGGTACTGGGACGAACCGGAGCGGTTCGATCCCGAGCGGTTCACGCCTGAGGCGGAGGCGGGTCGTCCGCGTTATGCGTGGTTTCCGTTCGGTGGGGGGCCGCGGGCGTGTATCGGGCAGCATCTGTCGATGCTGGAGTCGGTGCTGGGGCTTGCGGTGCTGTTGCAGAACCACGACTTCGACGCGGTGGAGGACGAGGATGTGCCGCTCGGCGCGGCGATCACGTTGATTGCGAAGGGGCCGGCTTGGTGCGGGGTGACGGCACGGGTGGGGTGACGGGTGGACGGTCCCGAAGAGACGGGTGCCCCCGGGACACGGGCGTGAGAGTTGCCCATCAGCGCACAAGCCATCGGGCTGACACCATCAGACGCCATCAACGGCGGCGAACGACGACGAAACGACGCAGCCACAGATCCGGGCCGCCCCGATGTGACACTTCGGCGCGAAGTGTCACATCGGCAAACCGACGCGGGAACACCACGCCCGTTTCGGCACGACGACCCACAGAGCGATCGAACCTCCCAAAGTGGTGACGTCCACGACACCATCGCCCTGGACTTGGCCGAGCGCATGGCGGACCGCTCTCACGTATCGGCCGGACAAGTGCTGGTCACCGGGCCGGGAGAACTGCAGGAGAGCCACCAGGTCCGGCGGATCCTGCACGTCGCAGCCGTCGAGGGAGAACCCGGCTCCGGTTACCGCCAGGTCATGGCCCTGGAGCGGTGCGTCCGCAACATCCTTGGTGAGGTCAACCGGCTCGCCGACTCCGGGGAGGCGCTGCGCTCGGTCGTACTGCCTCTTCTGAGGACCGGCGGCGGCAACAGCGATCTGCACAAGACCGTGGACACTCTGTTGGCCACGACGGTGAGCTACTTTCGCTTGCATGCGGCGTCACGCATCCGCGTTGTCTACCTTCTGGCCTACACCGACGTGCAGGCGGCCATATGCAAAGCAGCCCTGAACACGGTTGAGGAACTCTCGTCGGACGGCTAGGGCCTGTCGTTCCCCGTGCTGGGCCGCCCTGAACACCGTCTCCGGTGCAACCGCACTCGACCTGTGGCCCGCAGCCATCCGGCCGTTACCGACCTCGCTTGCGGTACGGCATCACGGTTTGCGCCCCACCCCGCAGTAAGCGTCGACGGCAGCGGCAGGAATGGCTGAACCGTGAGAGTCGGGACGCCACTCGGGCACTCGGACGACGCCCGGATCCACCAGTTCGAGACCGTCGAAGAAACCGGCTATCTCCGCGACGCCACGCACGTGGTACGGCACCGCACCACTCGCGTTGTACGCCTCCGACGCCGCGATCATCCCCTCACTGGTCGCCGTGCTGTCGCTGATCACCAGATGGCTTCCCGACGGGAGGCCGGCCATCAGGCGGTGCACGAGCCCGCGCGCCTGGTCGTAGTCGGCGACGTGGCCGAGCGTGTTGAGGATCATCAGGGCGACCGGCCGGGAGAGGTCGAGGGTGGCGGCGGCGGCCTCGAGGACGGCCTCGGGCTCGTAGAGGTCGGCGTCCAGGTAGGCCGTCCTGCCCTCGCGGGTGCTGGTGAGCAGCGCCTTCGCGTGAGCCAGCACGATGGGATCGTTGTCGACATACACGATCCGGGCGTCCGGGGCGACGCGCTGTGCGACCTCATGGGTGTTGTCGGCGGTCGGCAGGCCGGTGCCGACGTCCAGGAACTGCCGGATGCCGGCCTCTCCGGCCAGATGGCGGACGGCACGCCCCAGGAAGTGCCGGCTGGTGACCGCCACGTCGACCAGGCCGGGGAAGATCTCCTTGATCTGGTCCCCGATCTCCCGGTCGACCTCGTAGTGGTCCTTGCCGCCGACGAAGTAGTTCCAGAAGCGGGCCGAGTGCGGCTTGGAGGTGTCGATCCTGGCCCGTGTCTGCGCGGCGGCGTGGATCAGGGGATGGGGCTCGGACACGGCAGGGCCTCCTGTGGATCGGTGATGGCGATGGCGATGGCGAATGTGATCAGAGCACCAACCTAGGCGAACTCGCCTTCAAAGCAGGGGAGTTGTCAGCGTGCACAGCTCACGCACCGTGGGGTTTTGGCCACTCGTGGACAGAGGTGCCCCGCCCGCCGAACGCGGCGATCAGCAGGGCCACCGACGCCGCGGCCACCGGCACTCCATACCCCCCGCTCACCGACACGTGCTCACTCACCCACCCCCCGGCCCCCGCACCGGACGCGATCCCGGCCAGCAGCCCTGTCACCGCGAGTGTCATGCCCTCGTTCAGGCGGCCCTCGGGTGTGTGGTGCTGGACCAGCGTCATGGTGGTGATCATCGTGGGCGCGGTGGCCATGCCGGCGAGGAGGAGGGTGAGGGCGAGGACCGGGAGGGAGCCGGTGAGGGTGGCCGCGAGGAGGGGGAGGGTCATCAGCGCCGTCATCACGGCCACGCACCGGGGCAGGCGCCGCGAGGCGGGGCCGCCGGGCTTCAGGGCGCCGTACAGCAGCCCCGCCACGCACGAACCGGCCGCCTGCAGCGCGAGGACGACCCCCGCCGCCGACTCGCGCCCGTGCCCGTCGGCGAACGCGATCGTGACGACCTCCATCGAGCCGAAGACCGCGCCCATGGCGAGGCAGACGGCCAGCAGGGACGGCATGCCGGGCGCCCGGAGCGGTGAGCGTGCCGTGGAGAACGGAGCCGGGCGGCCCGACGCGGGTGGCTCCGTCGACCGCTGGGCCGCGAAGACCAGCACACCCGTCAGCAGCAGCATGGCGCCCACCAGCGTCCCCGCCTCCGGGAACAGCGCGGTGCACAGGAACGCCGCCAGGATCGGGCCGAGCATGAAGCACAGTTCGTCCGCGGCCTGTTCGAAGGAGTTCGCGGTGTGCCGGGCCGCCGGGTCGTCCCGCAGCAGATGCGCCCAGCGGGCACGGGACATGCCTCCGGTGTTCGGGGTCGTCGCGGTGGCCGCGTAGCAGAGGAAGAGGGTCCAGTCGGGGGCGCCGCGGCGCACGCAGAGCAGGAGCGCCAGGCTGCCCAGGACGGCGACCACCGTGGCGGGCACGGCCACCCGTGCCTGCCCGTGGCGGTCGGTCAGCCGGGCGGTCCAGGGCGCCACCAGCGCCGTGGCCAGCAGGCCCGTCGCGGTCACGGCGCCGGCGAGGGCGTACGAACCCCGCGACCCGGCGATCATGATGACCGCGCTCACGCTGAACATGCCCATCGGGAGCCGGGCGATCAGGTTCCCGATGGTGAAGGCCCGGGTGCCGGGGAGGGCGAAGAGGCGGCGGTACGGGGTCAGGGGGCTGCTCCTGCGGGCCCGGCTGCTCGTGGGGGTGCGGTTGTTTCCGTGGGTGTGGCTGCCCCCGCGGGCGCCGGGGGACCGCTGCCCGCGCGGGGCGAAGTCGGCCGCGACCAGCGTGTCGGCGGTGACCGTGAGGAGGAGGGGGCGGCGGGGTTCGTCGGTGGGTGGTTGCGGCATGAGCACCACCGTCGTCCGTCGCGTGATCGACCGTCCAACACCTGCTCCGTCGCGATTGACGCACCTGCGTTGTAAGTTCGCCGGATGTCCTCCCCGACCGTGGATCCCCGCCTCCTCCGCGCCTTCCTCGCCGTGGCCGAGGAACTGCACTTCACGCGTGCCGCCGCCCGGCTGTACGTCGCCCAGCAGGCGCTCAGCCGTGACATCCGGCGGCTGGAGCGGGAGCTGGGGGCCGAGCTCTTCACGCGGACGACCCGGCAGGTGGCCCTGACGGCCGACGGTGCCCGGCTGCTGCCGTACGCGCGCCGGGTGCTTCAGGCGCAGGAGGAGCTCGTCGCGGCGTTCACCCCGAAGGCGGGCACCGGCGCCTCGGGGCGGCCGCTGTTCGTCGACGTCAACACTCCGGGGCTCGTCGGGGAGCGCGTTCTCGCCCGTGCCCGCGAACTCGTCCCCGGCGAGGAGCTGATGACCCGCTACGAGAGCGGCCTCACCGGTGCCGCCGCGGAGATCCTCGCCGGACGGCTCGACGTGTCGTTCGGCCGGTTCGCGGGGCTCGACCCCGCGGTCCAGGCGCGGCTCGCCCATCGGCCGGTGCGGTACGAGCCGATGGCCGTGATCCTTCCCGAGGACCACCCGCTGGCCCCGCGGGACGAGGTCCCCCTGGCCGAGCTCGCCGGTGAGACCGTGTACGCGGGCGCCGGGAACCCCCGTACGCCCGAGTGGACCGACCTGGCGCGTCGGCTCTTCGAGGGGCGCGGCATCGAGGTGGCGCCGCCCGAGCCGCTCGCCGTGGGGGCCGAGGAGTTTCGGCGGGTCATGGCCAAGAACCGCAACCCCGTCCTCGCAGTGGTGGGATTTCCGGCCATGCCCGGGACCGTGACCAGGCCCCTCGTCGATCCCGTTCCCCTGTCACCCGTCTCGATGGTGTGGCGCAAGGGATTCCGGCATCCCGGAGTCGTGGCCCTCGGACGTGCCGTGGACGAGCTCGCGGGGGAGGAAGGGTGGCTCAGACGCCCTGGGGATGGATGGATTCCGGCCATGGATTCACTCAATATGATGAGTCGCCCCTGACACATTGCACACACGGTTCCCCCACGTGCGCTACATTCTTGGCCCGGGCGCGTGTGATAGAGGGGGCGCTCGGACCGGGTGGGGGCCCGGTCCGAACAAGTAAGTGCGAAGTGCCCGGATCGTTCGCGCGCCCGAAAGTGTCCCTTGGGGGGATGAGCGTGCGAGTGGACAACTGGCGGAAAGACGCCCAACCGAACGGGCGGAACAACCATCGCCAGGGCAGAAGCGGAACCGGTCCGTCGGACCGGGACGGCGCCGGCGAGCGGTCAGGCGGTCAGCAGACCGACTGGCCGGAAGCGATCGGCAGAACCGCGTCCTGGCCGGGGACCCAACACATCGGCGTACCGAGACAGCCGTCGGCATCCGGTCACGGCGCCGGCGACGGTACTGAGTCGCCGCGCACCGGATCCCCGTACTCCTCCTCACGCTCGCGTCAATCACGCGAGGCAACGGAGTACGACACGGAAGGCGGCATGGGACGCGCCGAGGAGCCGTCGCGGTACGACGCGGCAGCCGAAACCCGTCAGTTCAGCGACCCCGACCGGGGGCGGTTCACCGATCCCGTCACCCGACGGCCCGGGCACGTCCCGTACGCCGGCGGGAGCGCGGATGCCCCGGAGACCCGGCTGGTCGACCCCGTGCCGGACAGACCCGGGCAGCAGCCCGGTCCGGACCCGCACCCGGACCCGTCGCGGGTCTGGGAGCAGTCCGACGAGCCGGGCCACACCCACGACCCGCACGAGGTGACCGTCCAACTCGACGGCGTGGGGCGGGAGCTGGAGGACTGGTTGGTCCAGCAGGCCAAGGAAGCGCCGGCCCCGCAGGAGTCGGACGGCCCGGTGTTCGTGGACGAGTCCGGCCGCCGCCGCAGCAGGCTGCGCCGCATCGGCATAGTCGTCGGCCTCGCCTGCGCGGTCTACGCCGTCGTCATCGGCGCCACGCTCCTGTCGGGCAACTCCAACGCGCCCTGGCTGCCGGGGCTCGGACAGCAGGACGAGGAGCCGGCGAGCGAGGTCGAGGCACCCCCGCTGCCCGCCGACTCGGCCGGCCCGTCCGGCACGGCGAGCGTTTCGCCGAGCGCCGGCACCTCGCCCACGGCCGGGACCACGACGGCACCGGTCACGGGCACCTCGCCCTCGGGCGAGGCCTCCGCACCGGCGGCCCCCGGCTCGCCGAAGCCCTCGGTCAGCGACGAGCCCGACCCCGGCCCCACCACGGAGGACCCGGGCGTCGATCCGCAGCCGTCACGGCCCGACCCGTCGGACCCCGTCACCTCGCCCGACCCCGAGCCCAGCACCTCGGAGTCCACGGGCACCGACGGCGGCACGGGCACCGGCACCGGAACGGACTCCGACCCCGTCGCCGGAGACGCCCCCGCCCCCGGCCCCGTCGGGTCGGGCGCCGCACCCAGCTCCTCGTCGTCCCCGGAGAACATCGCCTGATGGCACGCACCAACCGCCACGGCCCGGCCCCGCGCGCCCGCCGTCGGCTGCCCCTGCGTTACCTGCTGCCCGTCCTCGTCCTCACCGCCCTGATGGCGATGCTGATGCTGCGCGGCTACGTGCACAGCGAGATCCTCGCCGACCACCGCGTCCGGCCCCCGGTCTCCTCCGACAAGGTGCCCGAGAACATCCTCGACGGCGGTCCGGTCATCGACACCCGCAGCGGCCGCACCAAGAGCCTGAGCGTGGCGGACCACCGGCTCGTCCTCACCTTCGACGACGGTCCGGACCCCACGTGGACGCCCAAGGTGCTCGACGTGCTGAAGAAGAACCAGGCGCACGCCGTCTTCTTCGTCACCGGCACCATGGCCTCCCGCTACCCGGACCTCGTCCAGCGCATGGTCGACGAGGGCCACGAGGTGGGCCTGCACACCTTCAACCACCCGGACCTCTCCTACCAGTCCAAGAAGCGCATCGACTGGGAGCTGTCCCAGAACCAGCTCGCGCTCGCGGGCGCGGCCGGCGTCCGCACCTCCCTGTTCCGGCCCCCGTACTCGTCGTTCGCCGACGCCATGGACAACAAGTCCTGGCCGGTCACCGAGTACATCGGCTCCCGCGGCTACATCACCATCGTCAACAACACCGACAGCGAGGACTGGCAGCGCCCGGGCGTCGACGAGATCATCCGCCGCTCCATGCCCAAGGGCGGCAAGGGCGCGATCGTCCTCATGCACGACTCGGGCGGCAACCGCGCCCAGACGGTCGCGGCCCTCGACACGTTCATCCCCATGCTCAAGGAGCGGGGGTACGAGCTCGACAACCTCAGCGAGGCCCTGGACGTGCCCAGCGCGCACACCCAGGTAGACGGGCTCGACGCGCTCAAGGGTGAGGCGTGGATCGTCCTCGTCCAGGCCTCGGAGCACATCACCGACGGTCTCGTGGTCGGGCTCGCCGTCATCGGCGTCCTCGTCTTCACCCGCTTCGGCCTGATGCTCCTGCTGTCCGGCGTGCACGCCCGCCGCGTACGCAGAAAGAACTTCCGCTGGGGCCCGGCCGCCCCGGTCACCGAACCGGTCTCGGTGCTCGTGCCCGCGTACAACGAGGCCAAGTGCATCGAGAACACGGTGAACTCGCTGATGGCGAGCGAGCATCCGATCGAGGTCATCGTCATCGACGACGGCTCCAGCGACGGCACGGCCCGCATCGTCGAGAACATGCGCCTGCCCAATGTGCGCGTCGTCCGCCAGCACAACGCGGGCAAGCCGGCCGCCCTCAACCGCGGCCTGCGCAACGCCCGTCACCACCTGATCGTGATGATGGACGGCGACACGGTCTTCGAGCCGTCCACCGTCCGCGAACTCGTCCAGCCCTTCGCCGACCCGAGCGTCGGCGCGGTCGCGGGCAACGCCAAGGTCGGCAACAAGGACTCGCTGATCGGCGCCTGGCAGCACATCGAGTACGTGATGGGCTTCAACCTCGACCGCCGTATGTACGACATCCTGCGCTGCATGCCGACGATCCCCGGCGCGGTCGGCGCCTTCCGGCGCTCGGCCCTCGAACGGGTCGGCGGCATGAGCGACGACACGCTCGCCGAGGACACCGACATCACCATGGCGATGCACCGCGACGGCTGGCGCGTGGTGTACGCGGAGAAGGCACGGGCCTGGACCGAGGCCCCCGAGACCGTCCAGCAGTTGTGGTCGCAGCGCTACCGCTGGTCGTACGGCACCATGCAGGCGATCTGGAAGCACCGCCGCTCGGTCATCGAGAAGGGCGCGTCCGGCCGCTTCGGCCGCGTCGGCATGCCGCTGGTGTCGCTGTTCATGGTCGTGGCACCGCTGCTGGCACCGCTGATCGACGTGTTCCTCCTCTACGGCCTCGTCTTCGGCCCGACCGAGAAGACCATCGGTGCCTGGCTGGGCGTCCTCGCCATCCAGGCGGTGTGCGCGGCCTACGCCTTCCGCCTCGACCGGGAACGCATGACCCACCTCATCTCACTCCCGCTCCAGCAGATCCTCTACCGGCAGCTGATGTACGTCGTCCTGCTCCAGTCCTGGATCACCGCGCTCACCGGCGGCCGTCTGCGCTGGCAGAAGCTGCGCCGCACGGGCGTGGTGGGGGCGCCCCCCGAGGGCATCCCCGGGCAGCGAGTACACAGTGGAGCCGAACGGAGGCCGGTGGGATGACCCAGGGTTACCAGCAGCAGAGATCCACCGATGCCGAGAACCCGTACTGGGCCTCGTACGGGGAGACGTACGGCGTGCCGCGGCAGCGGGTGGACGAGGCGCTGATTCCGGACGGGCCGGCGCTCCAGGTCGAGCAGCCGGAAGCAGAGCAGTCCGACGCCGGGCGGCCCGAAGCGAAACAGCCCGAGTCGCGACAGCCCGAGTCGCGACAGCCGGTGACCGGGACCGACGCGAAGCCGAAGAAGCCCGGCCGCGACCGCTACCTGGACCTGCTGCGGACCATCGCCCTGGTCCGCGTGGTGGTGTACCACCTCTTCGGCTGGGCGTGGCTGACGGTCCTGTTCCCCTCCATGGGCGTGATGTTCGCCCTGGCGGGTTCGCTGATGGCGCGTTCGCTGAACCGTCCCGCGTGGGGCGTGATCCGGGGCAGGGTCCGCCGACTGCTGCCCCCGCTCTGGGCGTTCAGCGTGGTGGCGCTGGTGCTGATGTTCGCGGGCGGCTGGGATCCGGGGACGTCGTCCGACGGACCCACGTGGGGCTGGATCGAGCTGGTCAACTACGTGATCCCGATCGGCGCCCCGCCCTTCCCCTGGAGCATCGGCTCCAAGTCCGGTCTGCTGGAGGACACCTGGGCGGTCCAGGCGGCGGGCGTGCTGTGGTACCTGCGCGCGTACCTGTGGTTCGTGGTCGCGTCCCCACTGCTGCTGTGGGCGTTCCGCAGGGTGCCGTGGGCGACGCTGCTGGCCCCGCTCGCCCTGACGGCGGTCGTGGGCACGGGCCTGGTCACGATCCCCGGCGAGACGGGCAACGCCGTCACCGACTTCGCGGTCTACGGCAGTTGCTGGGTCCTGGGCATGGCCCACCACGAGGGCTTCCTGGCGAGGATCCCCCGCTACATGGCGGTCTCCTGCTCGGTACTCGTCATGGCCTTCGGCCTGTGGTGGGCGTCGGGCCACCTGGGCCCGGACGGCTGGGACCTGAACGACATCCCGCTGGCCCAGGCCACCTGGTCCTTCGGGTTCGTGGTCATCCTCCTGCAGTACTCCCCGTCCTGGCAGGAACTGCCGGGCAGGCTGGCACGCTGGGACAAGCTGATCACCCTGTCCAACAACCGGGCCGTCACGATCTACCTCTGGCACAACCTCCTGATCATGGCGACGGTCCCGCTCCTCGATCCGATCTACGAACTCCCGTTCATGCAGAGCGACCGCGCGGTCGCGGCACTCGACACGACGTACATGATATGGATGTTCGTGCTGGTGTGGCCGCTGATCGGGCTGATGATCGTGGCGCTGGGCTGGATCGAGGACGTCGCCGCCAAGCGCAGCCCGCGGCTGTGGCCGAACGGCGCGAAGCGCGGGGGAAGCAGGCGAAAGGCCTGATTCCGGGGGGTACTTGGGCGTGTACCGAGTGCGTAACCGAGCGCGGAACGCCCTTGCGTGCGGGTGCGGCCGGGTGGATCTTTGGGGCGCGTGGGGGGCGTCCTGGCTCACCGACGCGAGCGAGGAGTGAGACCCCATGACCCAGCCTCCCGGCCGGCCGCCGTACGACGGTTACGGATCTCCGGACGGTTACGGAACTCCGGACGGTTACGGAACTCCCAAAGGTTACGGAGCTCCCGAAGGTTACGGACCTCCGCCGGTCCAGCCGCCACAGCAGCCGCCGTACCCGGGGCCGTACGCACCGCCCCCGCTCCCGCCACAGCCCCCGAACCCGTACGCGATGCCGCAGCCGCAGCCGCCGTACGGGGGTGCGCCCTACGGGAGTTACCCGCCGCCCCCGCCTCCCGGGGGCTCCGGGAAGAAGGTGGCGCTCATCGCCGTCGGCGCGGTCGTGGCCCTGGCGCTGGTGGGCGGCGGCGTCTTCCTGGCCTCCGGCAACGGGGACGACGATGCCAAGGCCGACAAGACCGTGGCGGTCGGGCCGAGCGCGTCCGGGAGCCCGACCGGCGAGGTGGCCGACCTGCCCTCGGGCGGCCTGCCCTCGGGCGGCGCGACGGAGGTGCCCGACCTCCCCTCACCCGACTTCGGCGACGACACGGGCCCCGTCAAGGCCCCGCCCGCGCCCGGCGTCGAGGGCCAGTGGCAGGACGCGGACGCCAAGACCCTCACGGTCGGCACGAAGTACACCTCCGGCGACCTGAAGGGCAAGTACTCCCTCTCCTACATCGACACCGAGGGCAAGGGCGTCCTCACCGGCCTCGGCACCTACCGTGACGACGACTCCTTCCGCCTCGTCCTCCGCCGCATGGGCACGCAGGCCACGCAGGAGTCCGACCTCACCTACGGCACGGTCCGCCGATCCGGCGACGACGTGGTGATCAAGTGGGACGACGGCGGGACGGAGACCCTGGCGTACATCGGGTCGTTGTAGGACTGACGTGATGGATTCCGATCGGTCTCCTACTTTCCGGTCGCCACCGACCACAGCGTGACCGCCAGGGCCGCGCAGGACGTGAGGGCGGCCAGGGACGGCAGCGGCCAGCGGCTGCGTTCCAGGGTGTCGAGGCGCTCCTCGTGTTCCGAGAGCGTCTTGTCCGTCTGGTCGGCGCGCTGGAGGAGGAGGGCCAGGTCGCCCCGGGTGGTGGCGAAGCCGACATCCACGGCGCGGCGGAGGCGCTCCAACTCCAGGACCACGCCCGCTCGTTCGTCACTGCTCACCATCGGCACCTCCCTGGTCCGTCCGCTGCTTCGGCCCGGTCATCGCGTACCTCCTTGTTCCGTACATCCGCGACTTCCTCGACTTCCTCACGTGCGTGGCACGCGGAGCCTGTCCCAGCTCACGCGGCCCGGAATGCCGTCGGCGTCCGCGCCCGAGTAGCCGAGCCGGCGCTGCCAGGCGGCGTACGAGCGGCGGTCGGCCTCCGTCCAGACCGGGCCGGGACCGATGGCGTAGCGGCCGCAGCCCTCCGCGACCAGGCGCCGGCCCATGGCGGTGACGATCGTGCCGCGGCGGCCGTTCGTGAAGTACGCGGCCCCCGGGAAGGGTTCGTACGCGGTCGGCGCGGACCCGCCCCCGCCCGTGGGCTTTCCCAGGCGCTTCGCTGTCCGCGTGCGCATCGCCGCCATCGAGAACGTCGGGTCGATCTTGCGTCGCGTCCACTCCTTGTGGCCGATGACCCGCGACGAACTCCAGCCGTGGGCACGGCAGACGGCCGCGGCGACCCTCTCCACGGCCGCCAGCTGCGCCTCGGGATACGGGTCGCGGCCGTTGCCGAGGTTCTCGATCTCGAAGCCGTAGAAGTGGGCGTTGCCGTCGACCGCGTCGGCGCCCGGTCTGGAGGGGAGGGCGCTTTGGCCGCGTACGGCGTTGTAGGCCGCCTGCGAGCCGCTGCCCGCGTGGTTGGTGCGGCCGTAGCCCACCAGATGGACCGTGCCGTCCTTGGCGATCACTCCGATGCACAGCGGGCCCGGCAGGTCGGCGCGGCCGGTGCGGCAGAGGGAGACGCTGTTGGTGCCGGCGGTGTGGTGCAGCATCACGCCCTGGGCAGGGCCCCAGGCGCCGATGGCGTTGCGGTTGTGGGTCGGCCAGGTGCCGTGCTCCTTGAGGGTGACGCCTTCGGCGCGCAGGGCTCTCGCGAAGGCGGACGCGGACAGGGGTGTGGCCATTGAGGACTCCTTTGTGAGCAGGCGAAAGCCCCGGTGCGCCGCTGTGTGCGGCGTACCGGGGCTTCGGGAAAGAACGGGCTTCGGAACGGGGAACGGGAACGGGGAACGGGTCACGGCATTGGGTCGACCCTGATGAAGCGGTTGTCGTAGCTGACGGTGTTGGTACTGGCGGCCGACCAGTACGTCGGCGTCGCCGAGTACACGGTGCCCGCCGTCAGGCCCGTCACCAGGAACTGGCTGGAGACCGAGGCCCGGTCGGTGTTGTAGACGTTGGCGGCGCGGTCGATCGACGACGCCAGGTGCACCGAGTTGTCCGAGACCTTCTTGATGGTCGCGCCCATGTAGCCGTTACTGGCCGCGGAGCTGAACATCCAACTGCCCACCGTCACGATCACCTTCCCGGTCGGCGGAGCCACGAAGGACGCCACCAGCGGGTCACCGGTCGCGCCGGTCAGGGTCTCCGCGGGGGTGGTGGACGCCGTCGTACCGGCGTCGTTGTTGTAGAGGAACACCGGCGCCGGGGCGACCGGGGACCACAAAGTGCCCGTGTAGTACGTCAGTTGGCCGGGGCTGCTCAGCCAGGCGACCATGCCGGCGGCCGGAGTCGTGACCGCCGCGTCACGGGCGGCGGCGTTGGCGTAGCGCAGGATCGTACGGCTGTCGATCGCCTCCGCCATGGACTGGAAGTGCAGCGGCAGGTTGGCCGTGTCGGTGGGCTGGGGGTAGGGGAGGCCGCTGAGCGGCGTGTAGGCGGTCATGCCCTCTCCGCCTCCTTTCCTCGTGTGTTGGTCTGTGTGAAGGTCCGCGTGTCGGTCCGGGTGCCGGCATCGGGGTCGGCGTCCGGGTCGGGCTCCTCGGCCGGCGGCGGTTCGGGGCCGGAGCCGTCCGCCCCTGATCCGCCGGAGCCGGAGGGCGCGGTGGCCTCCTCCGGCTCCTCCGGTTCGTCCGGCTGCTCCGGCTCCTCGACCACCGGGCCGGGGAAGGTCACCTCCACCTGGGCGGGCAGGCCGATGACCGGCTCGTCGGCGTCCGCCGGTTCGACGGCCGGCTCGGGGGTCGGCTCGGGGGTCGGCTCAGACATGCGCGGACTCCTTGATCTCGCCCCAGGTGAGCCCGGAGGCGATCAGCACGGACAGGGTCGGGAAGGCCGCGGACACCGACGCGTACGTGGCCAGGACCACGGCGGCCGGATCGGCGGCCGCGTCGGGCGTCAGCCCGGTGTCGGCCGGTGTCCCGTTGGGCGTGGTGCCGCGCAGGGTGAGCGTCTGCCTCACCCCGCCGTCGGCTGCGGCGGACGTGCTGATGCCGACCACCCAGGCCAGGGTGTCGAGCCGCGTGCCCGAGGTGTCGGTCAGCCGTACGACGTCGCCGAGCTGGACGCGCGGGTCGTACAGCACCTCCACGTCGCCGATGACGGGCACCGGATACGCGCCCGCGTCGTACAGCGCGTTGGCGATGGACTGCGCGGCGGACAGGTCCTGGATCCAGTCGGTGGTGTCCCCGGTGTGCTCCTGACGGCCGTAGAACCGCTCGCTGTCGGTGCCCGGCACGTACGCGGTGGCCTGCCGCTCGACGGTGTCGGCCTCCGGCTTCAGCGTCATCAGGTAGACCGACGGCGTACCGTCCTTCTTCGCCGTGTAGAGCGTCTGGGAGGTGCGGTTGCTGAACCGCACCACCAGGTAGCCGTCCTCGCGCCGGGTCAGCACGTCGACCGCGCCCTTGACCGCCGTCGTACCGGCCTTGCTGGTGGCGAAGCGGACCTGGGAGCCCGACGTGACGACCGAGTCGTCGTCCGTGCCGGGCGGCCCGATGTCGAACTCCTCCTCCGCCATGACGTACGACACCGTCAGCGTGCCGTTCGCCGGGACGGTCCGCACCACGGTGTCGGTGTACGTCGTGCCGGCCACGGTCACGAAGCTCTCCCACACCTTCGCCGGCTGGACGACGTAGTTGCGGCAGGCGTCGATCTCCTCGGTGAGGGTGAGCGAGGCGATGTCCCGGACCGAGGTGAGACTGAGGTCGGCCGTCGTCGGCGTGCTGCCGAACCGGGTGTGGTTCCGCCAGCGGAAGATGCCCCGCTCGTCGAACTCGGCCGTCGACATGCTCGCCTTGGCGATCTGCCCCACGACCTCCCACTGCGACCCCGACACGCGCGGCACCGCGTACAACGGCAGCATCGCGTCGTCGAGTTCGGCGCCCTTGGTCCAGGTCCCGGTCTGCGCGAACACCGACGGCGACGGCATCGCGGACAGCCCGCTGGTGAGCTGCACGCCCTCCACCGCCATGTCGGTGACGAGTTTGAGCTCGCGCAGCTCGGCGGCGGCCTGGAGCCCGTCGCTGTCGGTGAAGGTGGCCGGCGCACCCAGGAGCTGGGTGCCGTCGGGGCCGGTCAGCCGGGGTTGCATGGTCGGATAGATGCTGGACCCCGAAGTACCGGAGGTGTCGAACAGCACTCCGATGTGCCAGGGGCCCTTGAGCGTGCGCAGGGCTGTCCAGACCCAGTAGAAGTACGGGCTCGAGCCACCGACGGTGTTGGAGTAGAGCCGCACCATGCCCTCGGCGAAGTCCACCTCCATCCGCATCGAGCCGCGCGCGTTCCCGGTGCGGTCGAGGGAGAGTTCGAGGGTGACGGTGTCGCCGGGGCCGATCGCGGGGTTGACCCACGCCTCGGCCAGCAGTCGGCTGCCCGGCACGGTGACCCGGGAGCGCGGGAACCAGCTTGCGGTGACGCCCGTGGTGCGCGGCAGCAGCGCCATCTCGTGCGGGGCGCCGTCCCGGGTCCAGGTGTAGGAGGACGCCGGCGGCAGGATCTCCGGCTGGCCGTACGGTGAGGCGAAGCCGCCGTGCAGACCGGCGTGGACCAGGGTGAGGGGCTGGCCCTCGATGAAGTCCGGGTAGCGGGGCGGCGGGGCGCTGTGCACGCCCGCCTGCCGCAGCAGCTCGTCGACGCACCAGGTGGCCGTGGCCACCGGGCGGCCCTGGAGGAACCCGGCGTACGGCTTCGGCAGCAGTGCCGGGCCGCGCAGCCGTTCGGCCCCGTCGAGCGCGGTGACCTGCACGGTGTCCGTACCGGCCTGCGCCGAGCGGGACCGGACGGTGCCCCGGAAGGCGGGCAGCGGTGTCGTACCGACCCCGCCCAGGTGCACCACGGACTGCCCCGGGCGCGTGATGTCGCCGGTGGCGTGCGGCGCCCAGGGGGCGTACAGCTCGGGCGCCGTCACTCCGCGGGAGCCGGACAGCTGGAGCTGGAGCTGCGCCGAGGAGGAACCGGAGAACGCCCGCATCGCGGCCGGCAGGTCGGTCGCGTACGACCGTTCGACCTGCCACGACTGCACCTGTTCGGAGAGGTCCTCGCCGCCGAGGCGGGTGGTGTGGGTGGTGGTGCGCTCACCGGCCGCGAGCGCGGACTGGGTGGCGTCGTCAGCCTGTTGCACTGGACACCTCCACGAGGTCGAGGCTGAAGTTGCGGAACGGGAGGGGGCGGCCGGGGGTGTCGCTGTAGCCGGTCACGGACATCGGCGGCAGCCCGTCGCCCGGCACGCCGTCCGCCGCCGTACCGCCGTACGTGAGGCAGGCACCGGCGAGCGCGTACGTACCCGCCGTGCCCGGCTTCGCGGTCGGCGTCACGTACGCGGCGCCGGCCGGGACGGTGCCCGTGACCAGCGGGCCGGAGGCGGATGTCGTGGTCAGGTAGGAGCCGTCGGCCTTTTTGAAGTCGATGCCGACGCCGACGGTGCCGAGGGCGGCGATCGCGGTCGGGGCCCGGAAGGAGATCTGGAGCCCCGGGGTCACCGGGAAGTCGCCGACGGCGCCCTCGGTGCCGACGCAGCTCCAGGCGACGGCGCTGTTGGCGTCCACGGCCGTGAAGGTGAAGGTGCCGGGCATGGTCGTGCTCTCGGTGACCGTGCCGGACGGGCCGGTCCGGAACCACTGGCCGAGGCCGGTGATGTCGGTGGCCCCCTTCGTGCCGCGCCCGGCGGCCTGCCGGGGGTCGAGCACGTTGCCGGAGGCCGGGTCGACGAGGAACACCGGGCCTGGGCCGTCGATCCGCCGCGCGATCCGGTCCAGGACGCGGGCCTGCGCCGGTGGCAGCAGGTCCCACGCCAGCTTGATCCGGCGCACGGGAGCGAGGTTGCGGGTGACGGTGACCCGGCCGCCGAGCGACTTGAACTCGCTGACGCCCAGGTCGGCGGTGCGGTCGAAGGACTTGGCGGCCTGGTCGATCTCGGACATGGAACCGGGTGGGCCGATCCAGAGGTTTCCCATGGTTTCTCCTGGTGGTGGGCGGAGGCGGACATTGCTGGTGGGCGGAGGCAGGCATGAAAAAAGCCGATGGCGGCGCAAGGCCGGTGCCATCGACTGCTGCTGAACGGGGGTGGGTGCCGCTACCGCCTGGCGAGCTGCCGCTGCCCCAGGAACACGGCGCGGGCGATCTCCTGCGAGCCGACCTGGACGACGACGGGCCGGTCCGCGAGCCGCTCCACGGCGGAGGCGAGCGCCCGGAGCCCGTGGCCCGAGCCCAGCATCCGCTCCAGCTTGGACAGCGGGATGACGGCCTCGTGCTCCCCGGCCTCACCGATCAGTGCGAGCGTGCCGCCGGAACGGGCCTGCACGATGCCGCCCTGCGCGAGCGCCGGCACGGGGATGGTCGGCAGGTTGAACGCGAACCCCTTGCCGCCGATGACGGGCACCCAGTCCGGGACCTTGATCTTCACCCGGTTCAGGGAGCCGATGAGCATGTTGAGCCCGCGCACCAGCATCCGCGAGGGCAGCAGGAACCCGTTGACGACGCCCTTGAAGAGCGGCCCGAGCATCCGCGCGGCCGACTGGGAGGCGCTCTTGATGTGACTCCAGGCGGCGACGAGGCCACGGCGGACCAGCGACGCGACCTTGTCCATGTTGATGAACTGGGCGATGAGAGGCGCGAGAAGGGTCATGACCAGCCCGAATGGACTGGCCGCCATGGCGAGGTTCAGGCCTCGCTGAGCGAGCGAGGCACCCTTGAGCCCCTTGCCCAGGTTGCCCATGGACTTTCCGCCCTTGTCGGCGTTCTTCCCGGCCCGGCCGACCGACTTCTCCACGGCGTCGGACTGCTGCTTGACTCCGCGGAGGGCGGTCTTGGTCTTGTCTGCGGAGGACCTGAGCTTGTCGAGGGCGGACTTGAGCTTGTCGGAGCCGGACTTGGACTTCACCATCCCGGTGGTGAGGTTGCCGGCCTCGGACTTGAGCTTGCCGAGGGAGTTGTGGAGTTTGTCAGAACCACCACGGATCTTGTCCAGTGAGGTTCCGGTGCTGGTGGCCGCCGTTCGGAGGCGTCCCACGACTGACGCTGTCTGGGAAATGGAGGTCCGGAACCGCGCAAGGGATCCGGCGGCGGTGGATGCGCTTCGGGCCAGTGACATGGAAGCTCCTCGGGCAGTCAGGCGATCTGGCGTGCGGCGTTGTTGACGTCCTTGGTGAGGTCGTTCAGCGACCTGGACAGCGCGATCGCGGCACTCCGCATGTTCTTCACGCGGTCCACGTCGACACTGGTGATCGGGGCCTCCGGAACGGCTTGGCCTCCCGTCACCCTTGTCTTCCTGCGGGGAATCCCGCTCTCGTCGCGCTCGAGTCCGATTTTGCTGAGCGCTGTCTTGGACAGCGCGTCCCTGTCGAAGACATTGCTGAGCACGAACCCCGTTATCGTGGCGCCGAGTGCGGAGAAAGCGGCCAGTGAGCCGATCTTGAAGTCCTGGACGGACTTCACTACTTCATCCAGGCCGAATCCGATCGACTTGGCCCAGTTCTCCAGCTGGGACGGTTCCTTGTTCTCCTCTGCTTTGCTGTTCTTGAGCTTTCCGTCTATGTACTCCTGGGAGGCGACTCCACCTCCCGCTTCGAGCTTCTTCTTTATTTCGGTTATCTGGCTGTGTACTTCGTCGATCGAATGTTGCGCCATGGGGTCATCTCCTTGACACGTGTGCGAGTTGGGTGGTAGGAGGGGGTGCGGATGTTGTGTCGGTGGAGGGCGGGGTATGGGCGGGCTTGCGATTCCGGTTGCCGTTGTCGCTGCTTTTGTTTTTGCCTTTTGCGTGGTGGCCTACAGGCGGGGCAGGGCGCTGCGGACGCGTGGCATACGTGTCTCGGCGAGATGCGTCAACTCAAGGAAAGACGAGAACGGGAAGGTCTACCTTCTGGTCCGGTTCCCTTCGGAGGCCGGCGTGTCGCTGCAGACCAGCGTGGGGCCTTTCGTATGGCCTCCCGCTCAGGTGGGGGGTGTGCTCGACGTGGTTTATGACCCGGAGGACGAGAGCAACACGGTAACCCCCGACGAGGTGACGAGCGGAAAGACGCTTCTGGCGTTCGCCATCGGTTCAGGCTTGCTGCTTTTCCTCTGCTTCGCCGTTATGGTCATCGACTTCGCCGGCTGAAGTAGTATCGCCCCTGTCGGCGTTCTTTCCCGCCCTCCTGCCGGACTTCTCGACCGCGTCCGCGTCGGCCTGCTGCGTGGCCCAGAATTTCGGTGTCAATGGAGTCGGCCATGACTCCTCCTTTCGCATTCCCCTGGCCGTGGCACGGCCAGGGGAAAGTGTGGAAAGGGGCGCCGAATGGTCAGGCGAGAAGCGCGAGGGCGGTCCATGCGTCGAGGGCGACGAACATGACGAGCAGGGGGCTGGTCGCGAGCAGGGTGCGCCGGTGAGAGCGCACGGCGCGCTCCAGGCCGTCCGCCAGTTCCGCTGTCGCCGGCGAGGCGGGGTCGTACACGACCGACACCGCGCTACCCGGTGAGACGGACGTGCGTGCCAGGGGGAAGGAATCCGCCTCGTACTCCGTGCCATCCGGAAGCGCGTAGGAAAAGCGCACGGAGACGTCGTCCTGGCGCCATGACAACGAGGTGCACCGGCCGGTCGTTGCCGTGCCCGATGCCTGCAGGCGCAGGCCCGCACGGTACCGACGGAAGGTGTGCACGGCGGCGACGGTGATGCCGCAGGACGCCAGTGCCAGGATCAGCGACCAGATCAGGGCGCCCGCCATGTCACTTCCCGTTAGCTCGCCGCCTCGACGTTCCAGGCGCTTCATCATGGCTCACCCGGTGACCGCTGTCGACGGCAGTGGCTCCTGCGGCCGCTGGGACCATGAGGTGGGTGGCCGCTGTGTCGTCACCCCGCAGCCCGGTCGGCTCCAAGAGGACCGCTACCGGGGTTCATTCGCAGTGCTCCGGCCTTCAGGCCGGGGGCGAAGCGAATCTTGTGGCCGCGACGCGGAGCGTCGCGGTGTCGTTCCGGCGGAGCCGGATCCCGCTTCGTGACGGTGACGGATCGTTCACATGTTCCCGGTGACGACGTGGGTTCGACGTGCCTGGTGTGATCGTCATGCAGCTCCGGTACGCCTTCAGGGTGTACCCCGATTCCGCTCAGCAGGCCGCGCTGGCCAGTGCGTTCGGGTGCGCACGCGTCGTGTTCAACGACGCCGTGCGTGCCCGCGAGGACGCACGTAAGGCCGGGCAGCCGTTGCCGACGGCCCGGTCAGCTGTCCACACGCCTGATCACGGAAGCGAAGCGGACGCCGGAGCGGTCCTGGCTGGGCGAGGTCTCCGCGGTGGTGCTCCAGCAGTCCCTGCGGGACGCCGAGGCCGCCTACAAAGACTTCTTCGCCTCCCTCAGGGGCACCCGCAAGGGTCCGAAACTGGGCCCGCCCCGCTTCAAGTCCCGCAAGGACAAGCGGCAGTCGATCCGGTTCACTGCCAACGCCCGCTGGAGCATCACCGGCAGTGGCCGTCTGAACCTGCCGAAGATCGGCGCGGTGAAGGTGAAGTGGTCCCGGACGCTGTCCGCCGCTCCCACTTCCGTCACCGTCATCAAGGACGCGGCCGGCAGATTCTTCGCCTCCTTCGTCATCGACACCGACCCGGACGCCGACCAGGCGCGGATGCCGGAAACCGACCGCACCCTCGGCATCGATCTCGGCCTGACCCACTTCGCGGTCCTGTCCGACGGCACGAAGGTCGACTCCCCACGCTTCCTTCGGCGCGCGGAGAAGAAGTTCCACCACCAGCTCTCCACGAAACTGATCTCCGAGAACCAAGGGATCGCCGTGGAGGACCTGTCGGTGGCGGGACTGGCCCGTACGAAGCTGGCCAAGTCCGTGCACGACGCCGGATGGGCCTCGTTCATCAGCATGCTGGAGTACAAAGCGGAACGGTACGGCCGCACCCTGGTCAAGATCGGCCGCTTCACGCCGACCTCCCAGACCTGCTCCACCTGCGGCACCGTGGACGGGCCCAAACCCCTGAACGTCCGACAATGGACCTGTAGCGCCTGCGGCGCCGTCCACGACCGGGACACCAATGCCGTGATCAACGTGAAGACGGCCGCCGGACTGGCGGTATCGGCCTGCGGAGCGCCGGTAAGACCAGGAGCAATCCCGGCACAGCGCGAAGAAACAGGAAGCCACGGATTCCCGACCCAACCCCGTGCCGCGTAGCGGCACAGCAACAGGTCGAGAAGGCCAGAATCCTCGTCCTTCAGGGCGAGGAGCATGTCAATGATCGTCGTCCGACGGGTGCGGGCGTGCCGTGGGCGGGTGCGTGTGAGGGTGCGGAGATCCTGAGGGGGCCGGGGTCTGTGGAGGGAAGGGGAGGACCTTCGCCCCGTCGTCCGGGTGGACCGGAGCCTTGTGGCCCGGGCGGCTCCCTGGCTCGCGGCGCTCCTCGTGCTCGCCCCGGTCGCGCCAGCCCTTGGCGTACGCCCTGAACTCCCGCTTCTCGATCTCCGCCCGGGTGGTGACGACCACGTCGGCCGGAACGGCGCGCCGCATGCGCGTGGCCAGGACCTGTCGCAGTTCGGCCTCGGCTTCGGTGCACTCGACGCCGCCCCATGCCTCACCGTCGTTCTCCGTCAACATGGCCCCCATCCGTCGCAACACGTGCTTCGAACATATGCTCGAATGCACCTTGCAGGATACCCGAAGTGCCCGTGGTGACCACGGGAAAACAGAGGCGCTTCAGGTCACTTGGTACCTCCCGGGTCCTCGGCTCAGGCCACCTCGTACGTCCCGCCGACGCGGATGATGTTGCCGTTCGCCCAGGCCGCTCCGAACAGTCCGCCGCTGCCGAGCTGGTCGATCTTGGAGGAGGAGGCGGAGGTCGGGCCCCACAGGGTGTACGCCGTGGCGTTCGTGCTCGCGGTCGGCTGGCAGGAGACCACTCCGCGGCCCGCACCGCTGGTCGCCACACCCTGGAACTGGGGCAGCCCGCCGAGCGCCCCCGCCCTGACCGGCAGGCCGAGGGAGTAGTCGCCGCTGCCGTACGTGGTCGTCGAGCCGAACTGGATCAGGGCCGTGAAGTGGCACACCTTGCCCACCACGGCGTACTTGCCGGTCAGCGTGCCGTTGCCGATCGCCGGACTGGTCGTTTCGGCGGTCCAGGCTGGGGCGTACGTGTTCCAGACGCCCATCGCGACCCACGCCGAGCCGGTGTAGTAGCTGAGCGCGCCGGGTGAGGTCAGCCAGGCGACCATGCCGGCTGCCGGGGTGGTGATGACGGCATCCCGCTCGGCGGATGTCGGGTACCGCAGGATCGTGCGCGAGTCGATGCCCTCGGCGAGGGACTGGAGGTGGAGGGGGAGGTTGGCGGTGTCCGTGGGCTGTGGATACGGGAGACCGCCGAGTGGGGTGTAGAGGGTCATCGGATGAGTTCACTCCTCGTGTGACTGAACTGCCGTCGGCGTCGACTCAGGTGAAGAACCGGGTGAGTTCGGCCGCTGTCGGGTTCCGTTCCGGCGGCTCGGGCTGCGGCTGCGGCTGCGGCGCCCGCGATGACGCGGCGGGCGGAGCCTCGGGCTCCCGCAGCCCCGGGCGCGGCACCGGCTTCGGGTACTCCAGGGGCTCGGAGTCCTCGTCCCGGTTCACCGTGGCGAACATCCAGTTGGCCTCGGCGAGCTGGTCGACGACCGAGGCCAGCAGGTAGTCCGTGACCGACCATCGCGCTGCCTCGCCGTGGGCCCCCTGAAGGGTCGCGCTGTCGCGTGGGAGGTGCTTGACCAGCACCGCGAGCCGGCGGGAGGAGAGCCGGCCGCGGTGCCAGTCGAGCAGGTCCACGCCGTAGTGGCGGAGCAGGTCCGCTTCGAGGGCCTCGGCGTGTTCTTCGACGAACTCGCCGAGGCTCAGCCTTCCCCCAGGCCGAGCCCGGTCTCCTTGCCGTACGCCTCCATGATCGCGGAGATGTCCTGCATGGTGACGTCGTGGCGGTCGAACCGCTCGTACTGGTCGTCGCCGAGGAGCGCGCGGAGCAGGCCGTCCACGTCGTTGTCGTCGAGGTCGCGCAGGGTGCGCGCGGTCTGGCGGGTCAGCTCGGTGGGCAGCGTGAAGGTGTCCCCGTCGATGGTGAACGACCAGGCGCGGCCGAGTGCGTCCTGCCGCTGGGCGCGGGCGGCGCCGACGTCGAAGGTCATGAGTACTCCCTTGTGCGGAACGTGAGTCGAGCAGAGAACGGGATGCGGCGGGCGGGGCCGGGAGGGGGGAAGGTCCCGGCCCTGCCCGCCGGAGGAGGCCCCGCCCGGGTCACGGGCGGGGCGGCTTGGGCCGGTGGGGCGACTGGATCAGGAGACGGCGCTGTACGCCGGGTCCTTCATCAGGAAGGTGGCCAGCGGCTTGGTGTTGTCGACCGCCAGCGCGGTGAAGGTCACGCCGAGCTTGATGGAGGCGGTACGGGTCAGCGACAGTTCCTCGGTCTCGGTGACCTGGCCGCGCGCGACGACGAAGCGGTACGTGATGTCCTTGCCGTCACTGAACTCGATGCCCAGCGCCTTCTCGTTGAACTTCGGGTCGGCGCTCAGCTCGTACTTGTAGAGACCGGAGTTGGCCGCGGTCTCCGCGACGGCGTCACCGCCCATGAAGAACGGCAGGGTGTCCTCGTTCAGCTGCAGCAGCTGGAACTTCACCGTCAGGTCCCGGTCGGAGTAGATGAACCGGGCCGGGGAGACGGACTGCCAGGTCTCGACCGGGTCGAGCTTGTCCTTCTTCGCCAGCTTGATGCCGTCCTGCGAGGTGTAGCCGAGGTCCTTCCAGCCGGCCCCCCACGCGGTGGTGACATCGGCCGGCGCGGTCGTGCCGACCGGGGCGACCAGGATGCGGCCGGTGCCGGCGACCCGGATCTCGTTGGCGTTGGTGCCTGCCATGCGGAACTCCTTCGTGAGTGGTGGTGAGTCGGGCCTCGGTGGTGGTACTTGCTGTGCCTCGGGCCCGGACATGACGAAGGCCCCGCCGGATGACGGGGCCTGATCGGGGAGAGCGCGTACGCGTGTGCGCCTGGGGACGTACGTGCGTGGGGCTCTCAGGCGGGGCGGATGTGCAGCCGCACCGTGGAGTAGTAGCGGTTGGCGGCCGACCGGTTCCAGTCGGGCAGCCACCGCGGGCCGTCGGCCTCGACGACGTCGGAGACGTACGCCGTGCCGTAGCCCGTGCCGCGCAGCGCGAGGAGCGCCGAGCGGACGGTCAGGGCCAGGGCGTGGGCCGCGGTCTTGGTGGGGCCGTAGACCTCCAGGTCCACGAGCGGCTGGTCCAGGTGCAGGTCGTCGACCCAGGCCCCGCCGGAGCGGGAGACCAGGACGACCCGCTGGGTGCCGTCGAAACCGCTGGGCGGAACGTTGTCCACGGTCGCGGTGGAGAGTTCGGCGCGGTCGGTGAGGAAGTCGACGACGAGTCGCTCGACATCCGGGAAGGTGACCGTCGGATCGGCCACGGTGAGACCTCCCTTCTCGTGTAGGCGAACAGGCGAACAGGCGAACAGGCGAACAGGCGAAGTGGTGCCATGCGAAACGGCGGTGCTGTTCCCCGGTCCGGGTACAGCTCCGCCGCTGCACCAACTGTGACACGTTGCGAGCGCGCGCGCAAGTTCTTCTTTCCGTGCGTGCCGACGCGGGGCCTGAAACGGCGATTGCCCCGCCACACCAGGTGGTGTGACGGGGCAATCGCGAGCAGTCGTGTCGGTCGTGTCGGTCAGGTCAGTCGTGTCCGTCAGGTCGGCCGCGGCGGCCGCGCCCCCGCGTGGCTCGCTCCGCGGCGAACACGTCCTCCAGTCGGTAGAGATGGGTCCGGCCCTGACGGCCGGCGGCCTCCAGACGGCCCAGCTGGACCCATTTGCGTACGGTCGCGGGGGTCACCCCCGTCTCTGCGGCGGCCGCGGCGCCGGTCACCAGTGTGGGGGACGAGCCGGTCGGACCGGGGAGGGATCCGGGCATCAGGCGGCCCCTGCCTCGGTGGCTCCGCTCTGCGCACCGGCTCCGCTCTGCGCACCGGCCCCGCTCTGCGCACCGGCCCCGTTCCGCGTGGCGGTCCCGTTCTCCGGGCCGGCCCCGGCTCCCTCGTATGCGTCGAGGTGCTGGTCGTCCATGTCGGCCAGCGCCGCGATCTCCTCCTCGTCCGCCCCCGCCCCCGCCTCCGCCGCGAGCCGCGCCCAGTCGGTCTCCGTCCAGGTGTGCCGGTGGGCCGGGTCCTGCGCGCACGGGCACGCGTCGTCGGTGCAGCGGCAGCCGGGGTTGACGCACAGGACGGTGCGGCGCGCGGGCATGACCCGCAGGGAGACCGAATCGCACCACGGGCAACGGCCGTCGAGGCGTACGAGGGTCTCCGGGTCGCCGAGCGTACGGCCGCAGCGGCGGGCCATCCGGCGGCACTCGTCGAGGACGTGCCGTGCGAGAAAGGGGTCTTCGGCGAGGTCGGCGAGCAGGGCGGCGATCCGGTCGAGCCGCCGCGGCACGTCCGCCCGGGGAGGCCGGCCGAGTCCGAGCTTCTCGCGCACCGCTTCCTCCAGTTCGACGACCCCGTCGCTGATGTCCCGCAGGGCGTCGGAGACATGGAGGCGGATCGGGGCGGAGCCCGCGCCGAGCGGGGCGATGCCCAACTGCTCGCCGCGCAGGGCCTCGGCCCGCTCCACGCGGTCCCGTTCGGCGAGGGTCCGCAGCGTGGCCGGGCCCAGGAGCGGGCGGGAACGGGCGCCGCCACCCGGGCGGCCCGGCGCCAACTCCTCGAGTAACTCGGGGAACTGCAGGCGCAGGATGTCGATCCAGCGGGCGGCGCGGGCGGTGTACTGGGAGGCGAGGTCCGATGTCATGGCGGACACACTCCGATCCGTGAAACGGGTGGGACGAGGAGCACGGCAACGGAGTTGTTGCGAGCTCGCACACAGCGTACATGTTGCGGACTCGCTCGCAACGAAGTTCGCGACCCCTGGTTGACGAGCGGCCCTCACGGAACCTTTACTCGTGCGTGCGCGCAACTGCTTAGTACGTGTGCGCGCGAACGTTACAGTGAGGAGTGAGCGAGGGGAGCGATGTGGGATGAAGAGCGATGCCGAGCAGGTCGAGGAGTTCGCCGCCTGGATCGAGGCGGTGATGCGCCGGCGTGGTTACGACATCGACAGCCCGCGCGGCGGCGGCAAGACCAAGCTGGCGGAGGACGCCGGTGTGCACCGGGCGGCCATCACCCGACTGCTCCAGCGCCAGAGCATGCCCGACCTGGAGACGATGCGCGGTCTGGCTCGAGCGCTGGGCATCCCGGTCCGGGAGGTGCTCATCCGCTCCGGCAGGCTGACCGAGGAGGACCTGCCGCAGGCCCCGGCGCCTTCCGGGGTGGCCGCGGCGGGTGCGGTGGAGGGGGAGCCGCGTCTTTCCGCTGAGCAGGCGGCTGTGGCCCTCGGTATTCCGGAGCATCTGCGGACGGCCTTCGTGCAGATCACCGAGCAGCTCAGACTCGGCGCGGTGGCGCCGGCCCCCCAGGGAGGGCAGGACGGTCAGGCCGGCCCCTGAACGCGATGCCTCGCCGTATGCGAGCGAACCCGCATGTGAACGAACGCCCCCGCCGGTTCAGGCGGGGGCGTTCGTTTTGTCCACTCGCATGTCCACTCGCATGTCCACCCGGTTGCGAACAGTGTGCGCGTTGCGTACAGTGTTCGCAAGGAGCGCACGATGTACGGCCACCGGATGGAGGGGTTCGACGATGAAGCAGCAGGACCACATGACGCGCCGAGTCGGCACGGCCCCCGGACCGTTCGCCGCCTTCCTCCGCTTCACGCTGTGCGGCGGCGGGGTCGGCCTCCTGTCCAGCGGTGCCGTCGCCGGGTTGGCCTCGCTGCTGCCGTGGGCGGTGGCGAACGCGGTCGTGACCGTCGTGTCCACCCTGATCGCCACGGAGCTGCACGCGCGGTTCACCTTCGGCAGCGGGCACCGGGCCGGTCTGCGCGAGCACCTGCGCTCCGCCGGATCGGCGGCCGCCGCCTACCTGGTGACCTGCGCCGCGATGGCCGTACTGCACCTGCTGCGGGAGGAGCCCGGCGTGCTGGTCGAACAGGTCGTGTACCTCTCCGCGTGCGGGCTGGCCGGTGTCGGGCGGTTCGTCGTCCTGCGGCTGTTCGTCTTCCGGCAGGGCCGCCCGGCCACTCCCACGGTTCCCACCGAGCTCGGCACCTGGCAGGTGGCCGGAGCCCGGCCGCTGTGCCGGGCGGCGTGAGTGGAGTCACTCCCATCTGGACCCCAAAACCCCGCACGGCCCGGCGGACACCGGCCTACCTTGGGCGGACACCGGCCCACCTGTGCCGGAGGCCCGCCCCGGCCCCCTCCTCACCGACGGGTCCACGCGCCCGTGAGAGCAAAGTTCCCTTCCGGTCACTCGGTGCCACAGGCAGGAAACGCGCCGTCCCTACCTTCGGGACTCATCACCCCTCACCACCCCTCTTAGTACGAACCTGAGCACCGGAGAGCCGTGGAGGCGCCATGACATCCCCGAGCACAGCCCCCGCCCCCAGTAGGGGAGGCCGCTGGATCGAGCACTGGGACCCCGAGAACGAGACCTTCTGGAACGAGACCGGTGAGAAGGTCGCCCGGCGCAACCTGCTCTTCTCCGTGCTGTCCGAGCACATCGGGTTCTCCGTCTGGACCGTGTGGTCGGTGATGGTGCTCTTCATGGGCCCCGAGTACGGGCTCACCCCGGCCGACAAGTTCTTCATCGTGTCGATGGCCACGCTGGTCGGCGCCATCGTGCGCGTCCCCTACACCTTCGCGGTCGCGATCTTCGGCGGGCGGAACTGGACGATCATCTCCGCGAGCCTCCTGCTCGTCCCGACCGTCGCCGCGTTCGCCGTGATGGAGCCGGGGACCTCGTTCAACACGTTCCTGGTGTGCGCCATGCTCGCCGGTATCGGCGGCGGCAACTTCGCCTCCAGCATGACCAACATCAACGCCTTCTTCCCGCTCCGCAAGAAGGGCTGGGCCCTCGGCCTCAACGCAGGCGGCGGCAACATCGGCGTGCCGGTCGTACAGCTCGTCGGGCTCGCGGTGATCGGCGCCAGTGGCGGCCCGCGCCTGCTGCTCGGGATCTACATCCCGCTCATCGTCCTCGCCGCCGGCCTCGCCGCGGTCAAGATGGACAACATCGCGTCGCTGAAGAACGACACCGGTGCCGCAAAGGACTCCGTCAAGGAGGTCCACACCTGGATCATGTCCTTCCTCTACATCGGCACCTTCGGCTCCTTCATCGGCTACAGCTTCGCCTTCGGCCTGGTCCTGCAGACACAGTTCGGCCGTACGCCGCTGCAGGCCGCCTACGTCACCTTCATCGGCCCGCTGCTCGGCTCGCTGATCCGGCCGGTGGGCGGCGCGCTCGCCGACCGCTACGGCGGTGCGAAGATCACGCTGTGGAACTACGTCGCCATGGCCGCGGCCACCGGCGTCATCGTCATCGCGTCCATGCAGAAGTCGCTGCCGCTGTTCACCACCGCGTTCATCGCGCTGTTCGTGCTCAGCGGACTCGGCAACGGCTCGACGTTCAAGATGATCCCGGGCATCTTCCAGGCCAAGGCCCTCGCCAGGGGACTCCAGGGCGAGGAGGCCGCCGCGTACGGGCGGCGGCTGTCCGGTGCGTCCATGGGCATCATCGGAGCGGTGGGCGCGCTCGGCGGCCTCGGCATCAACCTCGCCTTCCGCCAGTCCTTCCTCACCGTCGGCTCCGGCACCGGCGCCTTCGTCTCCTTCCTCGCCTTCTACGCGGCCTGCTTCGTGGTCACCTGGGCCGTATACCTTCGCCGCCCGGCGGCCGCCAAGGCCGGGGCCACGGCCACGACGGAGGCCAAGCCGCAGCTCAGCTACGCCGAGGTGTGACGGTGCGACGTCCCGGGAAGAGCCGCCCCGGGACGCATGCCGGACGACCGGAACGAAACCGGGGCAGAACCGGAGCAACGCGGTAAGGCGTGGCGCATCCGGTGTACTCATCCGGTGTTCTCACACGAGGCGGTATCGGTAACACCGCCGACATAAAGCCGAACCGAGTCTGTCACGCACCGTTGACAGGCTCGTTCGGCACGCAGGTTTCAGCACGCATGTGCTGCGACGACTCGACCGCGGGACGAGACATGTACGACGAACAGCAGCGACCACCAGACCACGGGCCCCTCGCCGGGTTCACCGTGGGCGTGACGGCCGCGCGACGGGCCGACGAGCTCGGAGCGTTGCTCCAGCGACGCGGCGCGTCCGTCCTCCATGCGCCCGCGCTGCGCATCGTGCCGCTCGCCGACGACAGCGAGCTGCTCGCCGCGACGAAGGAACTGCTCGACCAGGCCCCGGACATCGTGGTGGCGACCACCGCCATCGGCTTCCGCGGCTGGGTCGAGGCCGCCGACGGATGGGGCCTCGGCGAGGATCTGCTGGCCCGGCTGCGCGGGGTGGAACTCCTCGCGCGCGGGCCCAAGGTGAAGGGTGCGATCCGGGCCGCCGGACTGACGGAGGACTGGTCACCGTCCTCGGAGTCCATGGCCGAAGTGCTCGACCGCCTGCTGGAGGAGGGCGTGGACGGCCGCCGTATCGCCGTGCAGTTGCACGGTGAGCCGCTGCCCGGGTTCGTGGAGGCGCTGCGGGCCGGGGGAGGGGAGGTCGTGGGCGTGCCCGTCTACCGCTGGCTGCCGCCGGAGGATCTGGGGCCGGTGGACCGCCTGCTGGACGCGACGGTGAGCCGTGGGCTCGACGCCCTGACCTTCACCAGTGCCCCCGCCGCGGTCTCCTTGCTGTCACGCGCGGAGGACCGGGGACTGCTGCCCGAACTGCTCGCCGCGCTGAACCACGACGTGCTGCCCGCGTGCGTGGGGCCGGTCACCGCCCTGCCGTTGCAGGCACGGGGTGTGGACACGATTCAACCCGAGCGGTACCGGCTGGGGCCGCTGGTGCAACTGCTGTGCCAGGAGTTGCCCGGGCGCGCTCGTACGCTGCCCATCGCCGGGCACCGGGTGGAGATCCGTGGCCACGCGGTGCTGGTGGACGGGGTTCTGCGTCCCGTGCCGCCCGCCGGGATGTCCTTGCTGCGGGCGCTGTGCCGGCGGCCGGGCTGGGTGGTGGCCCGCGCGGAACTGCTGCGGGCCCTGCCGGGGGCCGGGCGCGACGAACACGCCGTGGAGACGGCCATGGCCCGGCTGCGGACCGCGCTGGGCACGCCGAAGCTGATCCAGACGGTGGTCAAGCGGGGGTATCGGCTGGCGTTGGATCCGGCTTTGGACTCCAAGTACGCCGAGTAGCACCTCCGGCGGTTGGGCCGGGGTGGGTGGTGGGTGGCTGGGGTGTGCGGGTTTCTGCGGGTTGAGTGTGGCTGATCGCGCAGTTCCCCGCGCCCCTGGTGGATCGGGCGCACCCGGCAGCACGACGTACCGCGTCCGCCGTGTGCCGGGGCGCCGTCGTGGGTCGGGGGCGCGCCGCGAGGTCTCCGTCCTCGGTCCGGCGGTTCTGTGGGGCGTCCAGTTCCTCGGCGGCGGACGCCGGCCGCTGCGGGCGGACACCTCCCGACACACCCCCTCGGGTGCGCACGCGGCTGCGGCCCGGTGGGGGTGGGCGCGTCTTGGTCCCGGGCGCGCCCGAGGCTTTTTGGGGCGCGGGGAACTGCGCGACCAGCCACATCGAACCCGCACCCGCCCGCGAACAGAACCCGGCAGACGCGAGCGTGTTGTGACGCGGATCAGTGCGGCGCCGCGCGCGCCCGAGGCTTTTTAGGGGCGCGGGGAACTGCGCGACCAGCCACATCGAACCCGCAGCCGCCCGCAAACAGCCCCCGGCAGTTGCGAGCGCGTCGTGGTGCGGGTCAGTGCTGCCGGGTGCGCGCCCGAGGTTTTCAGGGGCGCGGGGAACTGCGCGACC
>NZ_JBEYXP010000025.1:116588-124320 GCF_040704615.1 Streptomyces sp. NPDC046862
AGCGCGTCGTGGTGCGGGTCAGTGCTGCCGGGTGCGCGCCCGAGGTTTTCAGGGGCGCGGGGAACTGCGCGACCAGCCACAACGGACCCGCAGCCGCCAGCAAACAGAACCCGGCAGACGAGACGACCCCGCTGCCCGCCGGAGGCAGATGTGCGGATGGGCATCGCAGGGGGTACGAATTCCTCGAACGGCGTTCGTATGCACCCGTACCTCACCCGACCCCCGCACGGGGTGACCCCAAGGCGGTGACAGGCACATGGCAGCGCGTTTCGACAGTGGACGGCTCTGCCTGGACCTCCTCGCGACCACGCACCCCGAGGAACAGCTCTACTCGGTGGAGCGGTTGTGCGCGTGGATCGAGGGCGCGGGCTGCGTGCCGAAGGGAACACCGCTGGCGGACGCCGACACCACCTGGCTCGTGCGCTTTCGCGAACTGCGGGGCCTCATAGGACAGATGGTCCGGCGCGAACCGGTCCTCGACTCCCGGTCCTTCGAGGCCGCGCTCACCAGGATCAACGAGTTCGCGCGGGCGGCGACCCCCGCACCCCGAGCCGTGCGCACGGCGGACGGGACGCTGGTGAGGACACTGGACGGCACCCCCGGTTGCGCGGCGCTGCTGGCCCTGGTCGCCCGGGACGCCGTGGAGTTGCTCACCGATCCGGTGGCGCGCGCGAGCCTTCGCCAGTGCGCGGGGGACAACTGCCCCATCGTGTACGTCGACACCTCCCGTGGACGACGCCGCCGATGGTGCTCCAGCGAGACGTGCGGCAACCGTGAACGGGTGGCCCGCCACCGGAGGCGCGCGGGACTGTCCCGGGCGTAGGGCCTTCACAAGTCGCCCCGACGCGCGTGCGGTTCGCCCCGTATTGCCCCTGACTGACTGCGCTTCTCACGGGTTATCAACTTCTTTGTGACTCGTGTCAGTTGGGCCGCATTCCCGACCCCGTGAAGAGTCAAACGTGTCGAGTTTCACAGCATGGGATTCATCTCTTCACAATTCCTCCCATCCCGTGCCGCGATTGCGGCGGAATTGGGCCCCTTGTCCCCCTGCTGCCCTCCAACTCGCATCTCGATCAGGAAAGTTGTGGCGTCACTTTGAACACACAGCTGGTTACCTACGTAACTCGTGATGAGCGACCGACTGGGGGAACCCCCGGACACCGGAGGTAACCGTGCGCAAGGATTCCGCTGTGGCCGATGAACGCCCGCACAGGGCACGACATCGCGCGTCACAGCCCTCTGAGCCCGACGAGGAGCTGATGCGCGCGCTCTACCGCGAACACGCGGGACCTTTGCTCGCATATGTGCTGCGTCTGGTCGCGGGGGACCGGCAGCGCGCCGAGGACGTCGTGCAAGAGACGCTCATCCGTGCCTGGAAGAATGCCGGTCAGCTCAATCGAGCAACCGGTTCGGTACGCCCCTGGCTGGTGACGGTCGCACGCCGCATCGTCATCGACGGCCACCGCAGCCGGCAGGCCCGGCCGCAGGAGGTCGACCCGTCGCCGCTGGAGGTCATACCCGCGGAGGACGAGATCGACAAGGCGTTGTGGCTGATGACACTCTCGGATGCGCTGGACGACCTGACCCCTGCCCACCGGGAGGTCCTGGTTGAGACGTACTTCAAAGGGCGTACGGTCAATGAGGCGGCCGAGACGCTCGGCATCCCCAGTGGAACGGTGCGCTCACGGGTGTTCTACGCCCTGCGGTCGATGAAGCTGGCTCTGGAGGAGCGCGGGGTGACGGCATGATGAATACGTACGGGGGTTACGGAACCGGGGGATCCGGTCCAGTACCGGGCGCCCCACAAGGCGGACCAGGCGACATCCACGAAACCGTGGGCGCGTACGCCCTCGGGATACTGGACGACGCCGAGGCGACCCAGTTCGAGGCGCATCTCGCCACGTGCGAATGGTGCGCCCAGCAACTCGACGAGCTGGCCGGAATGGAACCGATGCTGGCCGCGCTCGCGGACCTGCCCGGTGCCCAGGGAACCCCTGCCATCGGGGAGTCGCTGGCGGTCAAACCGAGTCAGCAGATGTCGGACCGGCTCGTCGGAGAGGTCGTCCAGCGGCGTTCCGCGAAGAAGAGGCGCAGCTTCTACATGCTGGCGGCCGGCGTCGCACTGATCGTCGGCGGTCCCACCGCCGTGTTCGCGACGACGGACGGCGGTGACGACTCGGGTCGTACCGTCCAGGCGCAGCCCAAGAACGCCAATCCCGCCAAGGACGCCTTCGACAACCTGGACGACAAGGTCAAGGCCACGGACAAGTCGACCGACGTCAGCGCCACGGTCGCCCTCGAGCCCAAGGGCTGGGGCACGAGCACCGTCCTGGAACTGGCGAACGTCAAGGGGCCCGAGAAGTGCTCCCTGATCGCCGTCGGCAAGAACGGTGAGCGCGAGACGGCGACCACCTGGGCGGTCCCCCCTCAGGGCTACGGCATCAAGAACGCCAAGGACGCGAAGGCGAAGGATCCGCTCTACACGTTCGGCGGCGTGTCCATGAACACGGACGAGATCGACTACTTCGAGATCGCGACCTTCGAGGGCAAAAAGCTCGTCAAGATCGACGTGTAGGACACGCAGGGCATAACACGCAGGGCATACAGGACATGCAGGACTCGGAAGGGCCCCGCCGCAGACCCCGTAACGGATCTGCGGCGGGCCTGTGAACACACCCCGGGTGGACGCATAGCCTCCCGGGGTCCCCTTCGCGTACGGTTGACGGCTGCCCAGCACGTCAGAAGGGGGCCCGGTGGCCGCTCAGGTTCAACAGGAGACCGCGCTCGGCTCGGCTCAGGACTCCGTCCGTGAGCGCGAGCTCCGCGTCGAACAGGAACACCTGGACCAGGTGTACCGCCGCCTCGAGGAGAAGATCCACGAGGCCGAGTTCCTGATGAACGACGCCGCCAAGCGCGGCCAGGTCGGCACGCCCGGCGCGCTCGCCGAGCGGGACGCCCAGGTCTTCCGGGCGGGCGTCCACCTGAACCGGCTCCACAACGAGTACGAGGACTTCCTCTTCGGCCGCATCGACCTGCTGCTCGGCAAGGACGGCAAGAAGGGGCCCGACGGCGCCTACACGGCCGTCGAACCCGCCGAGGGCGCGGTGCGCGAGGACGGCACGGCCGACATCGCCGAAACCCTGCACATCGGGCGCATCGGAGTGCTGGACGAGGACTACGCGCCGCTGGTCATCGACTGGCGGGCGCCCGCCGCGGCCCCCTTCTACCGGTCCACCCCCGTCGACCCCGGACGGGTCGTACGGCGGCGCGTGATCCGTTCCAAGGGCCGCAGGGTGCTCGGCGTCGAGGACGACCTGATGCGTCCCGAACTGAAGGCATCCCTGGACGGGCACGAGCTGGCCGTGATCGGCGACGGCGCCCTGATGGCCGCGCTGGGGCAGGCACGCAGCCACACCATGCGGGACATCGTCTCGTCCATCCAGGCCGAACAGGACCTGGTGATCCGGGCTCCCGCCGCCTCCGTGACGTACGTGGAGGGCGGGCCGGGCACCGGCAAGACGGCCGTCGCGCTGCACCGGGCCGCGTACCTGCTGTACCAGGACCGTCGCCGGTACGCGGGCGGCATCCTGATCGTCTCGCCGACCCCGCTGCTCGTCGCCTACACCGAGGGCGTGCTCCCCTCGCTCGGCGAGGAGGGGCAGGTCGCCATCCGGGCGATCGGCTCCCTGGTCGACGGCGCCGAGGCCACGCTGTACGACGCACCGTCCGCGGCCCGCGCCAAGGGCTCGTACCGCATGCTGAAGGTGCTGCGGAAGGCGGCGCGGGGCGCGCTGGAGCTGAACGACCCGCCGAGCCGGCTCCGGGTCGTCGCCTTCGGGCGCCGGCTCGAACTGGAGGCCGACGAGCTGGACGGCATCCGGCGCACCGCACTCAGCGGGACCGCCCCCGTCAACCTGCTGCGCCCGCGCGCCCGCCGGCTGCTCCTCGACGCCCTGTGGGCGCGGTCGGGAGCGGCGACCCGCCACACCGACCCCGAGCTCGCCGCCGAGCTGCGGTCGTCGTTCGACGAGGACATCACGGGCGAGGACGACTTCGTCGCGTTCCTCGACGCCTGGTGGCCCGAGCTGACCCCGCGCGGGGTACTGGCCGCCATGGCCGACGAGCGGCGGCTGGGGCGCTGGGCCCGGCGCATCCTCAATCCCGGCGAGGTGCGCCGTGTCGCCCGCTCACTCAAGCGGGACGGCCTGTCGGTGCACGACGTGGCGATGCTGGACGAACTGCAGGCCGTCCTCGGTCTGCCCGCCCGCCCGAGGAAGAAGCGCGAGCTCGACCCCCTCGACCAGCTCAGTGGCCTCGAAGAGCTCATGCCCGTACGCGAGGAGTCGCAGCGCGAGCGCGCCGAGCGGCTGGCCCAGGAGCGCACCGAGTACGCGCACGTCATCGTCGACGAGGCCCAGGACCTGACCCCCATGCAGTGGCGGATGGTGGGCAGACGGGGGCGCCATGCCACATGGACGGTCGTCGGCGACCCGGCCCAGTCGTCCTGGTCCGAACCGGACGAGGCGGCGGAGGCGAGGGACGAGGCCCTGGGCACGCGCCCGCGCCGCCGTTTCACCCTCACCGTCAACTACCGCAACCCCGCCGAGATCGCCGAGCTGGCCTCCAAGGTGCTCGCGCTGGCGATGCCGGGCTCCCAGTCCCCGTCCGCGGTCCGCTCGACCGGTGTCGAGCCGCGCTTCACTCCCGTACGGGAGTCACTGGCCCGCACCGTCCGCGAGGAGGCCGCGCGGATGCTGGACCGGGTCGAGGGCACCGTGGGCGTCGTCGTCGCCATGAACCGGCGCGAGGAGGCGGCCCGCTGGCTCGCCGGCCTCGGCGACCGGGTCGTGGCCCTCGGCAGCCTGGAGGCCAAGGGCCTGGAGTACGACGCCACGGTCGTCGTCTCGCCCGCCGAGATCGCCGACGAGTCCCCGGCCGGGCTGCGCGTGCTGTACGTGGCGCTGACCCGGGCCACCCAGCAGCTCACCGTGGTCTCCGGCGAGCGGGACGAGCCGGACGCGCACGGGGTGCCGGATCTGCTGCGTGACTGAGACGGGGCCCGTGGGGGCCTGATGGATGAACTCCCGGGACGGGAATGGCCTTACGGGATCTGTTTGTTAGCCTGGATGTGGCACCGGCCCGATCCAAGCCCCCGGGCCCAACCTTCGTCGCTTCGAGCGACCACTTGCCGCGAGGCGAGCATGGCGGGTCGGTGCCACTGAGTGTGCGAGAGGCTCACATCACCTGGTGATGTGAGCCTCTTCGCGTTGCTGTGAACCGGCTGGACACCGCTTGATCAACGAACAAAACGTTCGCAATCCGAGGGCGGCTACCGCGTACTCCGTAGTAGGTGCGACGATCGGACGGCACTACCACGCCCCAACGTTCCAACGGCACTACCCAGCTCCAGCTGAAAGCAGAGGAAGTCGGTCATGGCAACGGCGCCCAGCGTCTCCTACTCGATGACGGTCCGGCTGGAGGTGCCCGCGAGCGGAACCGCGGTCTCCCAGCTCACCACGGCCGTGGAGTCCTCCGGAGGCTCGGTGACCGGCCTCGACGTGACCGCGTCCGGGCACGAGAAGCTCCGGATCGACGTCACCATCGCGGCGACCTCCACCGCGCACGCCGACGAGATCGTCGAAGAGCTGCGCGGCATCGAGGGCGTGACGCTCGGCAAGGTCTCCGACCGTACGTTCCTCATGCACCTCGGCGGCAAGATCGAGATGGCGTCGAAGCACCCCATCCGCAACCGCGACGACCTGTCCATGGTCTACACGCCGGGCGTGGCCCGCGTCTGCATGGCGATCGCCGAGAACCCCGAGGACGCGCGCCGCCTGACCATCAAGCGCAACTCCGTTGCGGTCGTGACGGACGGCTCCGCGGTGCTGGGCCTGGGCAACATCGGCCCGAAGGCCGCGCTGCCCGTCATGGAGGGCAAGGCGGCCCTCTTCAAGCGGTTCGCCGGCATCGACGCCTGGCCGATCTGCCTGGACACCCAGGACACCGACGCCATCGTCGAGATCGTCAAGGCGATCGCCCCGGGCTTCGCCGGCATCAACCTGGAGGACATCTCCGCGCCCCGCTGCTTCGAGATCGAGGCGCGCCTGCGCGAGGCACTCGACATCCCCGTCTTCCACGACGACCAGCACGGCACCGCGATCGTCGTCCTCGCCGCGCTGACGAACGCACTTCGCGTCGCCGGCAAGGCAATTGGTGACATCCGCGTCGTCATGTCGGGCGCCGGCGCCGCCGGTACGGCCATCCTCAAGCTGCTCCTCGCGGCCGGCGTGAAGAACGCCGTCGTGGCCGACATCCAGGGCGTCGTGCACTGCGACCGTGAGGACCTGGCGGACCACGCCCCGGACTCGCCGCTGCGCTGGATCGCCGACAACACCAACCCCGAGGGCCTCACCGGCACGCTCAAGGAGGCCGTGCGCGGCGCCGACGTCTTCATCGGCGTCTCCGCCCCGAACGTGCTCGACGGTGACGACGTGGCCGCCATGGCCGAGGGCGCCATCGTGTTCGCGCTCGCGAACCCCGACCCCGAGGTCGACCCGGCGGTCGCCCGCCAGACGGCGGCGGTCGTGGCCACGGGCCGCTCCGACTTCCCGAACCAGATCAACAACGTGCTGGTCTTCCCCGGTGTCTTCCGCGGCCTGCTGGACGCCCAGTCCCGCACCGTCAACACCGAGATGATGCTGGCCGCCGCGACGGCCCTCGCCGACGTCGTGACCGAGGACGAGCTCAACCCGAACTACATCATTCCGAGCGTCTTCAACGACAAGGTCGCCGGCGCGGTGGCCGGTGCGGTGCGGGACGCGGCGCGCGCCGCGGGCGCGACGGTCTGACCCTCGCTCCGGTCCGACCCCGCGGCGGTTGTGATGGTGGCCACGGTCGCCGTCGAACACGGCGCGTCGCGGGACCCGGGCCCCTGGCCGCCCTCTAGGGTGTCGGCCAGGCTCAGGCCTGCCATGACCTGCGGGTCGCCGCCGGTGGCGGACAGCGCGTCACCGTGCTGTCGCGGTGGCGCTTCCGTGTGACTCCCAAGGGTGTTCGTGTGACTCCCAGGGGTGCCGGATTGGCTTTCCCGCCGCAGGTGGAGGCAGGATGCGTCCCTGGGCGCGAGGGTCTGACGAGGGACCCGGGTGCGGGGACCCACAGTGGGCCCTGGCAGCATCGGCTTCGCTGTGCCCACCATGCGGCTCCGCCGCGTGGCACGCCTCAACGGCAAGAAAACACGGGAGTAACAACATGAACCGCAGTGAGCTGGTGGCCGCGCTGGCCGACCGCGCCGAGGTGACCCGCAAGGACGCCGACGCCGTGCTGGCCGCGTTCGCCGAGACCGTCGGCGAGATCGTCGCCAAGGGCGACGAGAAGGTCACCATCCCTGGCTTCCTGACCTTCGAGCGCACCCACCGTGCCGCTCGCACCGCGCGCAACCCGCAGACCGGCGACCCCATCCAGATCCCGGCCGGCTACAGCGTGAAGGTCTCCGCGGGCTCCAAGCTCAAGGAAGCCGCCAAGGGCAACTGACCCCTTTCGGTCGTACGCCACGGGACGGCGTAGAGACCCAGTAACGCCAGTGGGGCGGCCTTCCGGTTCGGAAGGCCGCCCCATCGGCGTACGCGAGGCGCTGTGGCGTTTCTCCCCGGCCTTCTCTCCGGCCGGGGCTCGGATCGTCAGCCCGTCCGGCGTTTGAGGACGAGGCCGCAAGGCCGACAGCGGGTGGCGC
>NZ_JBEYXP010000025.1:124416-142587 GCF_040704615.1 Streptomyces sp. NPDC046862
GCGCCCTAGCCGAGCGCCTTGCCCGGCAGTTCCACCTTGGCGCCCAGCTCCACCAGCTTCTCCATGCTGTGCTTGCCCGGGGGATGACCCCCGGACCTCCAGCCCGGAGCCGTGTGGGCGCCCTAGCCGAGCGCCTTGCCCGGCAGTTCCACCTTGGCGCCCAGCTCCACCAGCTTCTCCATGCTGTGCTTGCCCGGGGGATGACCCCCGGACCCCCAGCCCGGAGCCGTGTGGGCGCCCTAGCCGAGCGCCTTGCCCGGCAGCTCCACCTTCGCGCCCAGCTCCACCAGCTTCTCCATGCTGTGCTTGCCCGGGGGATGACCCCCGGACCCCCAGCCCGGAGCCGCGTGGGCGCCCTAGCCGAGCGCCTTGCCCGGCAGCTCCACCTTCGCGCCCAGCTCCACCAGCTTCTCCATGAAGTTCTCGTAGCCCCGGTTGATCAGGTCGATGCCGTGGACGCGGGACGTGCCCTGGGCGGCGAGGGCCGCGATCAGGTACGAGAAGCCGCCGCGGAGGTCGGGGATGACCAGGTCGGCGCCCTGGAGTTTCGTGGGGCCGGAGACGACCGCGGAGTGCAGGAAGTTGCGCTGGCCGAAGCGGCAGTCGGAGCCGCCGAGGCACTCGCGGTAGAGCTGGATGTGGGCGCCCATCTGGTTCAGGGCCGAGGTGAAGCCGAGCCGCGACTCGTAGACCGTCTCGTGGATGATCGACAGGCCCGTGGCCTGGGTCAGGGCCACGACCAGCGGCTGCTGCCAGTCGGTCTGGAAGCCCGGGTGGACGTCCGTCTCCAGGGCGATGGACTTCAGCTGGCCGCCGGGGTGCCAGAAGCGGATGCCGTCGTCGTCGATCTCGAAGGCGCCGCCGACCTTCCGGTAGGTGTTCAGGAAGGTCATCATCGAGCGCTGCTGGGCGCCGCGGACGTAGATGTTGCCCTCGGTCGCGAGCGCGGCCGACGCCCAGGAGGCCGCCTCCAGGCGGTCCGGGAGCGCCTGGTGCGTGTAGCCGCCGAGGCTGTCGACGCCCGTGATGCGGATCGTGCGGTCGGTGTCCATCGCGATGATGGCACCCATCTTCTGCAGCACGCAGATGAGGTCCTCGATCTCCGGCTCTATGGCCGCGTTCGAGAGCTCCGTCACCCCTTCCGCGAGGACCGCGGTCAGCAGCACCTGCTCGGTGGCGCCCACGGACGGGTACGGCAGCTGGATCTTGGTGCCACGCAGCCGGCGCGGCGCCTCCAGGTACTGCCCGTCCTCCCGCTTCTCGATCTTCGCGCCGAACTGCCGCAGCACCTCGAAGTGGAAGTCGATGGGCCGGCCGCCGATGTCACAGCCGCCGAGGCCGGGGATGAACGCGTGGCCGAGGCGGTGCAGCAGCGGGCCGCAGAACAGGATCGGGATGCGCGACGAACCCGCGTGGGCATCGATGTCGGCGACGTTCGCGCTCTCCACGTGCGACGGGTCCATCACCAGTTCGCCCGGCTCCTCACCCGGACGGACCGTCACCCCGTGCAGCTGGAGCAGCCCGCGGACGACACGGACGTCGCGGATGTCGGGAACGTTGCGCAACCGGCTCGGGGCACTGCCGAGCAGTGCGGCGACCATTGCCTTTGGTACGAGGTTCTTCGCACCGCGGACCCGGATCTCGCCCTCCAGCGGGGTTCCGCCGTGAACAAGCAGTACGTCGTCAGAGCCGTTGACGGTCATGAATCTCGCGTTCCGTGGAGTCGGGCAGTTGTATCGGCGGACGCCCGGCAGACCTGTCGTACGGGAGCCGAGGCGGCATGAGCCGATGAGCAAGCGTAATGGCCGCCTACCCCTTCGCCGTAAGCCCAAGGGCCCCCAAGAGACGTCATAGGTTTGCCACAACACGAACCGTTCCCCGGCGGGCACAGGCGGTCACCGGCGAGGCCTCGGGTGACCGTGTGCGCGGGGGTCGCACCAGTGCGCCCTGAGCTGCATGGCTGTGGGTAGGGGGATTGGCTCCCCGCGCGCGGGCAGGATGCGGGATCATGTCTGGCATGACCGAGGTGTCCTCGCTCACAGGGCGGCTGCTCGTGGCCACGCCCGCCCTGGCGGACCCGAACTTCGACCGCGCGGTGGTGCTTCTCCTCGACCACGACGAGGAGGGCTCGCTCGGCGTGGTCCTCAACCGGCCGACTCCCGTGGACGTCGGCGACATCCTGGAGGGCTGGGCGGACCTCGCCGGTGAGCCCGGCGTCGTCTTCCAGGGCGGCCCGGTCTCGCTCGACTCGGCGCTCGGCGTCGCGGTGATCCCCGGCGGGACGTCCACCGCGCGCGCCCCCCTCGGATGGCGGCGCGTGCACGGCGCGATCGGCCTGGTCGACCTGGAGGCCCCGCCGGAGCTGCTCGCCTCGGCGGTCGGCTCCCTGCGCATCTTCGCCGGTTACGCGGGCTGGGGGCCGGGCCAGCTGGAGAACGAGCTCGGCGAAGGAGCCTGGTACGTCGTCGAGTCGGAGCCCGGAGACGTCTCCTCTCCCTCCCCGGAGAGACTCTGGCGCTCGGTCCTGCGCCGACAGCGCAACGAGCTGGCGATGGTGGCCACCTATCCGGACGACCCTTCGCTCAACTGATGTCTCGGGTCTCAGGCAAGGGCTGAATCGTGGGTGGAAGAATCTTCCATGTTCGAATGCGGAGAGCGAGTGCGTAACGTAGCGTCACAAGTGTGAAACTGGTGGTGCAGGTAAAACTGCTGCCGACGCCCCTGCAGGCGACAGCTCTTGAGGCAACGCTGCGAGCGTGCAACGAAGCAGCGACCTGGGTCAGTGCGGTCGCCTTCGAACGGAATGCAAAGAAGAACTTCCTGCTGCGGAAGCTCACCTACGCAGATGTCAGGACACGATGGGGCCTGGGGGCCCAGGCCGCTCAGCATGTGATCAAAAGGACCTGCGATGCGTACACCACGCTCACCGCAAATCTGAAGGCTGGACGTCTCGGCAGGCCGGGGTCGAAGCGGTATCGGAAGGCCGCCGATAAGCCGATTGCCTTCCGCTCTGAGGGTGCCCAGCCGTACGACGACCGGATGTTGTCCTGGCAGATCCCTGAGCGGCGGATCTCGATCTGGACGGTTGCAGGCCGGGTGAAGGACGTGGCGTTCACAGCTTCCACTGAACAACTGGACATCCTGGCGATGTACCGCAAGGGTGAGTCCGACCTGCTGATGCGGGACGGCAAGTGGTTCCTGCACGCCACGTGTGAGGTCCCCGAAGCCGAGCCGAATCTCGAACCGATGGACTTCCTTGGCGTCGACCTCGGAATTGTGAACATCGCCGCCACCAGTGACGGCGAGATCATGGCCGGGCGGGAGCTCAACCGTGGCCGCGTGCGTGAGCGCGGCCTCCGGCGGAAACTGCAGATGAAGAACACCCCGTCCGCCAGACGCCGGTTGAAGAAGCGGCGCCGTAAGGAGGCGCGGCGGACGAAGGACGTCAACCACAAGATCGCGAAACATGTGGTGGCCGAGGCGGAACGCACCGGTCGCGGAATTGCTCTGGAAGAATTGACGGGCATCCGGGAGCGGGTACGGCTTCGAAAGCCCCAACGGGCCACCCATTCCAGCTGGTCTTTCGGCCAGCTGGGGCAGTTCATCGCCTACAAGGCCCGCCGTGCGGGGGTTCCAGTGGTGTATGTCGATCCGGCACACACTTCGCGGACCTGCGCCGAGTGTGGCTACATCGACAAGGCGAATCGGGTGAGTCAGGCCCGGTTCGCGTGCCGGTCGTGCGGATTCGTTGATCATGCTGACCGGAATGGCTCCCGCAACATCCGCGCACGTGCACGGGAGTTGTGGCGATGCGGGGCCCGATCAACGGCCTCTGCCTCCCCTCCTGAACCCAGGAGACCGGCTGGACGCAAACGGCGTGTCACAGCCAGTGACATCCGTTGTGCAAGCCGGGGCACCAGAGTCCCCGGCAGTTGATTACCCTTGGCGCTATGAGCACTCTTGAGCCCGAGCGCGGTACTGGTACGGGGACCCTCGTCGAGCCGACGCCGCAGACGTCGCACGGCAGCGGTGACCACGAGCGCTTCGCGCACTACGTCCAGAAGGACAAGATCATGGCGAGCGCCCTCGACGGCACGCCCGTCGTGGCCCTCTGCGGCAAGGTATGGGTGCCCGGTCGCGACCCGAAGAAGTACCCCGTGTGCCCGATGTGCAAGGAGATCTACGAGTCCATGGGCGCCGGGGACGAGGGCGGCAACGACAAGTAGTGTCCTGGGCGACCGCGTCGGCAGCGGTCGGGCGCCCCACTGAGCGGGCGGGTGGACGGGACGGTCGTCGCGGTGCTCCGGTGCTGCGTTCTGTCGTACCTGGGGGTGGTCAGCGTCCAGGAGAGGCGTGACAGCCAGGCGCAGGCAATGGGTCTGCGGGTGCGGGCATCGACGACGGGCAGCGGGCCGCGCGGGTCAGGGAGCTGTGCCGCACCCTCCGCTTCGAGGCGGCGCACGTGCTGTATGACGACTTCGTCCTCGCGGAGTAGAAGTATCAATGTGCGCCATTGATCAGCCGACCAGGGCCTCAGCGATCTGGCGGGTGGTCTGTGCGGCGACCCGGGGGTTGACGGCGGCGTAGGAGGTGTAGGCGTTCAGGCCGGTGGCCAGAGCCCAGCCGCGGCCCCGGGTCCAGGTGGCGTCGTCGACGCCGAGCGTGGCGCGGAAGACGGCCCGGCTCTCGGGGGACATCAGGGTGAAGGCGATGGTCAGGTCGCAGGCCGGGTCGCCGATGCCGAGCCCGCCGAAGTCGATGACGGCGTTGAGGCAGCCGTCGACGGTCAGCAGGTTGCCGGTGTGGAAGTCGCCGTGGAACCAGACCGGAGGGCGATCCCACCCGGGGGCGCTCAGGGACGCCTCCCACAGCTCGGTCATGGCGACGGCGTCGAACGCACCGGCGACCTCCGCGATAGCGGCCCGCGTCGTGCGGTCCCGGTCGGCCAGCGGTCGGCCGGTGAGATCCTCGCTGGCGTTCTCGACGGGGAAGTCCTCGGGTACGAATTCCTGAAGGGCGGTGAGGAACTGCGCCAGTTGGACAGCAGCCCGGGACGAATCGGCCAGGGACTCAGCAGTCGCCACCTCGCCTTCCAGCCAGCGGGACACTGCCCACGGCCACGGATAGCCGAAGTCGGGCTCCCCCACCTCCACTGGTACGGGGATGGCCAGCGGCAGGTGCGGGGCCAGCGCGGGCAGCCACTCGTACTCCTTCATGGCCTGCCTGATGGCCCCAGTGTGGCGTGGCAGCCGAACAGACAGCTCCGTGCCGAGCCGGTAGATCACATGGTCCGAACCGGCCGGGTCGACAAGCTTGAGAGACAGAGCGGCCCACTGCGGGAACTGCGAATCGACCAGGTGCCTGACAAGTCCGGCGTCGATCGCGGAGTGGTCCACGGTTCGTCTGGTTGCCAAGAGCAACTCCTGAGGTCGACCCGCTCCATGCGGCGGGCAGGCGGATCCATCACAGTGCCTCGTGGACTCGCGTGTCGATCGGTTTTCCCGACTGGCTCTCCTTCACTACGCGGACTCCACGCGCCCTTCGTGTCGAAGCCGACTCAGGGCCTCCCCCCAGAACCCAGGGGCTTATCGCTGCATGGTGGCATCGGCCCCCAGGTTCCCGATGAACTGCCTTCAGTGGTTCCTCGGGCTCGCTATGGAGTTCGTACCGGGAACGTGGCCGGCAGTGTGCCGAATGGCCGGATTCCAACGTGGAGGACGGGACTCAAGTCTGGTTGTCCATACCGTAGTTGACTACATCGTCTCTGTCCGCCCGCCGCGCGGCGAGTCACGTATGCCCGCATCACGCCTGAAACGGACGCTCCGTTGCACGGAATGCTTCCGCCGGTCACAGAGTGGTTGAGACCTCTTGTGGGCATGTTCATGTACTCCTTAACCTCCGGTGTGTTGTACAGAGCGAAACCGTCATTGCGCATGTTGCAACGCCCCCCCCTCCGGAGGAACCGCTCCATGAAGCTCGCTGTCAGAACGGGCCGCAGCGCCCGCACGTCTCGTACGGCCCGGATGACCGCCCCCCTCGCGGCACTCGTCCTCGCAGGGCTCACCGCCACGGCCTGCGCCCCCCAGACCTCCGACAACTCCTCCTCCGGCAAGGACGAGAAGACCGGCACCCTGCGCGTCTGGCTGTTCCAGGAGGTCAGCAACAAGCCGAAGGAGCAGGTCGTCAACGAGACGATCTCCGCCTTCAAGAAGGCCCATGACGGCGTCAAGGTCACCGTCGAGTACATCCCGGTCGAGACCCGCGCGCAGAAGATCAAGGCCGCGTTCAACGACCCGAAGAGCGCCCCTGACCTCATGGAGTTCGGCAACACGGACACCGCGGGCTACGTGAAGGACGGCGGACTCCTCGACATCACCAAGGAGTTCAGCGGCTGGAACGAGGCCAAGGACTCCGACCCGACGGCCAAGCAGTCCGTGACGGTGGGCGGGCGGGTCTACGGCGCGCCCTTCTTCGTCGGTGTCCGCGCCCTCTACTACCGCACGGACGTCTTCAAGGAACTGGGCCTCGAACCCCCCAAGTCCCAGGCCGAGCTGGTCGACACGGCCCACAGGATCCGTGCGGCGAAGCCCGACCTGTACGGTCTCGCGGTCGGCGGCGCCTACACCTTCGGCGCGATGCCGTTCGTGTGGGCCGACGGCGGTGAGATCGCGGTGGGCAAGGGCGGGTCCTACGCGTCCAGCATCGACAGCGCGGCGTCCCAGAAGGGCATCAAGGCGTACACCTCGCTCTTCGGCGACGACAACTGCCCGGCCGCCAAGTGCGCGGGCTTCGGCGGCAACGACACGGTCACCGCGTTCGCCTCCGGCAAGGCGGGCATGGCGATCGGCGGTGACTTCAACTACGCGGCGGTCGAGGCCGGGAAGGTGAAGGGCAAGTTCGGGGTCGTACCCCTGCCGGGGGTCAAGGAGGGCTCGATCGCGCCGGCCTTCGCGGGCGGCAACAACATCGGCGTTCTGAAGAGCACCACGCACCGCACGCTCGCCGTCGACCTGATGGAGCAGCTGGCGTCGAAGGAGACGCAGGGCGAACTCTTCGACGCGATGGGCTTCCTGCCGACGTACACCGACGTGCGCGCGGACGTGGCCAAGAAGGAACCGCACATCGCGCCCTTCGTGAAGACGCTGTCCGCGGGCACCAAGTTCGTTCCCGCTTCGCCGGCCTGGTCCCAGATCGACGCCTCGCTCGTCCTGCCGACGATGTTCCAGGAGATCGTCAGCGGCAAGAAGGACGTGGCGGCAGCCTCGAAGGACGCGGCGAAGAAGATGAACGACGCGTTCGGCTCCGCTGGGTGACGCCGATGACGGACCGCACTGTCCCGGCGGAGGGGCCGACCGACCGCGAGCACGACCCCCACGTCGCCACCGACGACCGCGACGTGCGGCCCCCCGCCGCGGCGTCAGGACCGGAGCCGTCGCGGACGCCCGTCGCGGCCGAGCAGACCGCGAAGCACACGGTGGCCGGTGGCCGGGACGACGACGCCGCGCCCCGCCCCGCCGGCTCCCCGGAGCCGTCGCGGACGCGCGTCGCGGACGATGAGCCCGCGAAGCGGCACGCCGTGGCCGGCGAGACGGGCCGGGAGGCCGGGCAGGGGGCGGCGGTCGGCGGGCGGGACGGCGCCGCGACGGCGATCCGCCTCGGCAGTTCCTCGGCCGGGCGACCCCCGAAAGAGGCCCGCCCGGCCAAGGGCCGCAGTGGTTCGCCCCGGTCGAGCGGTGGCTGGACGCCCTGGCTCTATCTCGCGCCCGCCCTCGTCGTTCTCGGCGGGCTGCTGGTCTATCCGATCTACCAGCTCGGGCTGATCTCGTTCCTGCAGTACACCCAGGCGCAGGTCAGCGGCGGGCAGCCGACGACCTTTCAGGGCTTCGGCAACTACGCGGAGCTCTTCGGGGACCCGGAGTTCTGGCAGGTGCTGCTGGCCACCGTGCTCTTCGCGGCGGCCTGTGTGGTCTCCACGCTGGCCGTGGGCTGCGCCCTCGCGGTGCTGCTGACGCGCGTACGAGCCGTGCCGAGGCTCGCGCTCATGCTGGCCGCCCTCGGTGCGTGGGCGACCCCGGCCATCACGGGCTCGACCGTGTGGCTGTTCCTGTTCGACCCCGACTTCGGGCCCGTCAACCGGATGCTGGGGCTGGGCGACCACTCCTGGACGTACGGGCGGTTCAGCGCCTTCTTCCTCGTCCTGCTCGAAGTGGTGTGGTGCTCCTTCCCGTTCGTGATGGTGACGGTGTACGCGGGCATCCGCGCCGTACCCACCGAGGTCCTGGAGGCCGCCGCGCTGGACGGCGCCTCGCAGTGGCGCATCTGGCGGTCGGTGCTCACCCCGATGCTCCGCCCCATCCTGACCGTCGTCACCATCCAGTCGGTGATCTGGGACTTCAAGGTCTTCACGCAGATCTACGTCATGACGAACGGCGGCGGTATCGCCGGGCAGAACCTCGTCCTGAACGTGTACGCCTACCAGAAGGCGTTCGCGGCGTCCGAGTACAGCCTCGGCTCGGCGATCGGCGTGGTGATGCTGCTGATCCTGCTGGTCATCACGCTCGTCTATTTGCGGCTGCTGCGCAGGCAGGGGGAGGAGCTGTGAGTTCCTTGACGTCCTTGGGTACCTCGGGTTCCTCGCGTTCCTCGGGTTCGGGTCGGCCGAAGTCCGGTGCCCGTCGTTTCGTACGGCGCCCCTGGCGGCTCGCGGCGGAGGCGTCCGCGCTGGTCATCGCGGTCGTGGTGGCGTTCCCGCTGTACTGGATGGTGCTCAGCGCGTTCAAACCGGCTGGGGAGATCGAGTCGACGGATCCCCGGCCGTGGACGCTGTCCCCCACTCTGGATTCCTTCCGGCGCGTCTTCGAACAGCAGGAATTCGGCCGTTACTTCGTCAACAGCCTCGTGGTGGCCGGCTCGGTGGTCGTCGTCTCCGCGCTCATCGCGTTTCTCGCGGCGACCGCCGTCACCCGGTTCCGCTTCCGTTTCCGCACCACCTTGTTGATCATGTTCCTGGTGGCGCAGATGGTGCCCGTGGAGGCGCTCACCATCCCCCTGTTCTTCCTCATGCGGGACTTCGGCCAACTCAACACCCTGGGCTCGCTGATCCTGCCGCACATCGCCTTCTCCCTGCCGTTCGCGATCTGGATGCTCCGGGGTTTTGTGAAGGCCGTTCCGGAGGCGCTGGAGGAGGCTGCGTATCTCGACGGGGCGAGCCGTACGCGATTCATGTGGCAGATCCTTTTCCCGCTCGTCTTCCCCGGGCTGGTCGCGACGAGTGTCTTCTCCTTCATCTCGGCCTGGAACGACTTCCTGTTCGCCAAGTCGTTCATCATCAGTGACACCTCCCAGTCGACCCTTCCGATGGCCCTGCTCGTCTTCTACAAGCCCGACGATCCCGACTGGGGCGGCGTCATGGCGGCGTCCACGGTGATGACGATTCCCGTGCTGATCTTCTTCGTACTCGTACAGCGACGACTGGTCTCGGGGCTGGGCGGGGCGGTAAAGGACTAAGGACCAAGGACCGACGTGACCCAACTGATTCCCCAGCCCCGCAGCGTCGTCGCCGGTTCCGGCGAGGTGCGGCTGACGGCGCACTCCCAGCTCTACGCGGGCACCGCGGCGGAAGGCGTCGGCCACTGGCTGTGCGCCGTCCTCCGGCAGGCCACCGGCCTGCCGCTCCGCGAGGGGCAGGAGCTCGACGACACCGACGGCGACGGCATCGGGCTCCAGATCGACTCCGCGCTCGCCCCCGAGGAGTACCGCCTCGTCAGTGACTCGACCGGCGTCCTGATCGAGGGCGGCAGCGCGGCCGGTGTCTTCTGGGGTGCCCAGACGCTGCGGCAACTCCTCGGCCCCGACGCGTACCGAAGGGCCCCGCTCCGCCGCGACCGCGCCTGGGCCGTGCCGCACGTGACGATCGAGGACGCTCCCCGCTTCCGCTGGCGCGGCCTCATGCTCGACGTCGCACGGCACTTCATGCCCAAGGACGGGGTCCTGCGCCACCTCGATCTGATGGCCGCGCACAAACTCAATGTCTTCCACTTCCACCTGACGGACGACCAGGGCTGGCGCCTGCAGATCGAGCGGTACCCGAAGCTGACCGAGATCGGATCATCGCGGGCACGCACGAAATTCGGTCACCGTGCCTCGCCCCTGTGGGAGGAGAAGCCGCACGGGGGTTACTACACCCAGGACGACATCCGGGAGATCGTCGCCTACGCCGCCGAGCGGCATATCGCCGTCGTCCCGGAGATCGACATCCCCGGCCACTCGCAGGCCGCCATCGCCGCGTATCCGGAACTGGGCAACACCGACGTCATCGACACGACCTCCCTGACGGTCTGGGACACCTGGGGCATCAACAAGAACGTACTCGCCCCCACTGACAACACCCTGCGCTTCTTCGAGGGCGTCCTGGAGGAAGTGCTGGAGCTGTTTCCGGCCGACATGGCCGGGACCACCCCGTCCGCCGCCTTCTCGAGGTTCATCCACATCGGCGGCGACGAGTGCCCCAAGGACCAGTGGCGCCAGTCAACAACGGCCCAGAAGCGCATCCAGGAGCTGGGCCTCGACGGCGAGGACGGGCTGCAGTCGTGGTTCATCCGGCACTTCGACAACTGGCTGACCGCGCGCGGGCGTCGCCTGATCGGATGGGACGAGATCCTGGAGGGCGGCCTCGCGCCGGGGGCGGCGGTGTCGTCGTGGCGCGGCTACAACGGCGGGATCACGGCCGCCCGCGCGGGCCACGACGTGGTCATGTGCCCCGAGCAGCAGGTCTACCTGGACCACCGTCAGCACGGCGGCGACGACGAACCGGTGCCCATCGGCTACGTCCGCACCCTGGAGGACGTCTACCGCTTCGAGCCGGTTCCACCGGAGTTGACGCCCGAGGAGGCGCGGCACCTGCTCGGCACCCAGGCCAACGTGTGGACCGAGGTGATGGAGGACCAGGCGCGGGTCGACTACCAGACGTTCCCGCGCCTGGCGGCCTTCGCGGAGGTCGCGTGGAGCTCCCTGCCCGCCCCCGCGGACCGGGACTTCGCGGACTTCGAGCACCGCATGACGGCCCACTACGGGCGGCTCGACGCCCTGGGAGTGGCCTATCGGCCTCCCGCCGGGCCCCGGCCGTGGCAGCGGCGCCCAGGGGTGCTCGGACGTCCGATCGAGGGTGCGCCGCCGAACGTGTGAGGTGACCCCGAAGGCGCACAAGTCGGGTGTAGGCCCCTGAAACACGGTCTCATGAGGAGAAAGAACCGCAAGAGCCATCGAAGAGCGGCAATGCGTGCCCATGGGTGATGTCGTGCGAAAACGGACCATCGCCGTGGTGAGGTGGGCGAATGCCTCCTAGCGGACCCCCGCGTTCGGGTCTCGCGAGAATGTGCCAGAGTTGCCACGTCCGCCCTGTCAGCACGTACCGTACGGCAGCACAGGTGGGACCAGGTGGGGCAGCGGGAAGGGGCAGCCGGTTTTGACCACGCACGCACCGCAGGCGGCGCAGGCCGTGACGCTGCCCGGCTCGCTGGACGAGGCCGTGGAGGCGCTGGCGGCCATGCCCGCCGCCGTCCCCGTGGCCGGCGGCACGGACCTGATGGCCGCGGTCAACTCCGGGCAGCTCAGGCCCGCCGCGCTCGTCGGTCTCGGCCGGATCAGCGAGATCCGCGGCTGGCAGTACCAGGACGGCCACGCGCTGCTCGGCGCGGGCCTCACGCACGCACGCATGGGGCGCCCCGACTTCGCGGCGCTCATCCCGGCTCTCGCGGCCGCCGCGAGAGCCGCGGGTCCGCCGCAGATCCGCAACGCGGGCACCCTGGGCGGGAACATCGCGACGGCCGCCCCCACGGGGGACGCGCTGCCCGTACTGGCCGCCCTGGAGGCGACGTTGATCATCGCGGGCCCGGGTGGGGCCCGCCGTGAGGTCCCCGTCTCGCACCTGCTGGCCGGCGTGGAGATGCTGCGCTCCGGTGAACTCATCGGGTACGTGCGCGTGCCGCTGCTGCATGCGCCGCAGGTCTTCCTGAAGGCCACCGGACGCACCGGTCCCGGGCGCGCCACGGCGTCCGTCGCGGTCGTCCTCGACCCGGCCCGGCGCGGTGTGCGCTGCGCGGTCGGTGCCATAGCGCCGATGCCGCTCAGGCCCCTGGACGCCGAGGCGTGGGTCGGCCGGCTCATCGACTGGGACGGCGAGCGCACACTCGTGCCGGAGGCCCTGGCCGCCTTCGGGGAGTACGTCTCCGCCGCCTGCATCCCGGACCCGGCACCCGCCGAGGACGGCTCCGTGGCACCGCTTCCGCCCGCCGTACTGCAACTTCGGCGCACTGTCGCCGTACTGGCCCGACGAGCATTGGGGAGGGCGCTGTCGTGACCGACGACCAGCACGGGGAGGGCACGCCCCAGCAGGGTCAGTACACCGGCTGGGAACGGCTGCCCCAGGGGGACTACGACGACGGCGCGACGACGTTCGTCCAGCTCCCCGAAGGGGGCATCGACGCGCTGCTGGCCGCTGACAGCCCGCTCGCCGCGCCCGGCCACGGCTACGTGCCCCCGCCGATAACGGTGACGCCCACCGAGGGCGCCGGCGCCGACCCGGCGGCCACCGGCACCTGGACGGCACCGGCCGAGGGCGCGCAGTGGCCCGACCCGAACGCCGTGCCCCCGGGGACCGAGCAGCACGGGTTCACGTACAACCCGGGCGGCACCGGCCAGTGGACCTTCGAGGACGTCCCCCAGGAGGGGGCCGGCGGCGCATCCGCTCCGGGCCACGACGTGACCGGGGAGTGGTCGATTCCCGTCGCCGGGGGTGACATTCCGGACGAGTCGGGCGAGTTCAGTGCGTCGTCCCTCGTCGAACAGTGGGGCGGCACCCCTCCGGCCACGCTCCCCGGGGGCGCACCCGCGCCCTGGGCGACGGAGGCGATCGGGACCGCGTGGACGGCACCGCCGCCCGAGCGCACCGAGGAGCACCCGCCCGGCGGGACCGTCGAGGAACACGCGCCGGGGGCACCCGGGAGGACCGCGGGCGGATACGGGCTCGGCGACGGCGGGCACCAGCACGAGCACGGACACGGCCACGGCCACGGGCTCGCCGAGCCGGCCGGGGCTCCCGGGGTCGAAGCGCCCCGCGTGCCCGCTGAGACGTCCGGAGAGCCGCAGGGCGACCCCTACGCGGGATCGCGCGCCGAGGCCGCGAGCGAGGCGCCTGAGGCCGCTCACGAGGCCTCCGGGCAGACCGACACGGCACCCGAGGACCCGTCAGGCGCACCCGAGGAGGAGCCGGACGGCGACACGCCCGGCGTGGCGCCGGTCGCCGAGAGCGCGGAGGAACAGCCCGCCGAGCCCGCCGCCCCGCTGCTCGACGACCACCCCCTCGCCTCGTACGTCCTGCGGGTGAACGGCACCGAGCGGCCGGTCCCCGACGCCTGGATCGGTGAATCGCTGCTCTACGTGCTGCGCGAGCGCCTCGGCCTCGCGGGCGCCAAGGACGGCTGCTCGCAGGGCGAGTGCGGCGCCTGCAACGTGCAGGTCGACGGCCGGCTCGTCGCGTCCTGCCTGGTGCCCGCCGTCACCGCCGCGGGCAGCGAGGTCCGTACCGTCGAGGGGCTCGCCGACGACGGGCGGCCCTCCGACGTGCAGCGGGCACTCGCCAAGTGCGGCGCGGTGCAGTGCGGTTTCTGCGTACCGGGCATGGCCATGACCGTGCACGACCTGCTGGAGGGCAACCCGGCCCCCACCGAGTTGGAGACCCGGGCGGCCCTCTGCGGCAACCTGTGCCGCTGCTCGGGCTACCGGGGTGTCGTGGAGGCCGTGCGCGAGGTCGTCGCGGAGCGCGAGGCGCACGGCAAGGCCGAGTCCTCGCCGTCGTCACAGCCCTCACCGTCCTCGCCGTCCGCACCGGAGGCCGAGGAAGCGCGCATCCCGCACCAGGCGGGCCCCGGAGCGGGCGGCGTCAACCCGGCGGCGTTCCAGGACCCTTCCGGGTACGACCTCCCGGGACATCCCCCGGGGCAGCATGACCAGGCGTACGGACCGGACGGAGGAGGCCAGGCGTGACCAACGAAGCCGCCACCGCGACCACCGCGGAGGCCACACCGGCCACCGACCCGCTCACGCACGGCCTGGGCGTGTCCCTGCCGTCCGCGGACGCCCGCGCCAAGACCGAGGGCACGTTCCCGTACGCGGCCGACCTGTGGGCCGAGGGCCTGCTGTGGGCCGCCGTGCTGCGCTCCCCGCACCCGCACGCGCGCATCGTGTCCATCGACACCTCCCACGCGCGCGAGATGCCCGGCGTCCGCGCCGTCGTCACCCACGAGGACGTGCCCGGCACCGCGCTGCACGGCCGCGGCAGGGCCGACCGCCCCGTGTTCGCCTCCGAGGTCGTACGCCACCACGGGGAGCCCCTCGCCGCCGTCGCCGCCGACCACCCGGACACCGCCCGCATGGCCGCCGCCGCCGTCATCGTCGAGTACGAGGTACTCGACCCCGTGACCGACCCGGAGCAGGCCTTCGAGGCCGAGCCCCTGCACCCCGACGGCAACCTGATCCGCCACATCCCGCTGAGCCACGGCGACCCGGACGCGATCGGCGAGGTCGTCGTGGAGGGCCTGTACCGCATCGGCCGCCACGACCCGGCTCCCATCGGCGCCGAGGCCGGACTCGCCGTGCCCCGCCCCGACGGCGGCGTCGAGCTCTACCTCGCCTCCACCGACCCGCACACCGACCGCGACACCGCCGCCGCCTGCTTCGGCCTGGAACCCGACCGCGTGAAGATCGTCGTCACCGGCGTGCCCGGCGCCACGGCCGACCGCGAGGACCAGGGCTTCCAGCTCCCGCTCGGCCTGCTGGCTCTGGAGACCGGGTGCCCGGTCAAACTCGCCGCGACCCGCGAGGAGTCCTTCCTCGGCCACGCCCACCGCCACCCCACCCTCCTGCGCTACCGCCACCACGCGGACGCCGAGGGCAGGCTGGTGAAGGTCGAGGCGCAGATCCTGCTGGACGCGGGCGCCTATGCGGACACCTCCTCCGACGCGCTGGCCGCCGCCGTGGCCTTCGCCTGCGGCCCGTACATCGTCCCGAACGCCTTCATCGAGGGCTGGGCCGTGCGCACCAACAACCCCCCGTCGGGCCATGTCCGCGGCGAGGGCGCCATGCAGGTGTGCGCCGCCTACGAGGCCCAGATGGACAAGCTGGCCAAGAAGCTGGGCGTGGACCCGGCGGAACTGCGTCTGCGCAACGTCATGTCCACCGGGGACGTCCTGCCCACCGGCCAGTCGGTGACCTGCCCGGCCCCAGTGGCCGAACTCCTCCAGGCCGTACGGGACTTCCCGCTCCCCGCCCTCCCCAAGGACACGCCCGAGGAGGACTGGCTGCTCCCCGGCGGGCCCGAGGGCGCGGGCGAGCCGAGCGCGGTCCGCCGCGGCGTGGGCTACGGCCTCGGCATGGTGCACATGCTGGGCGCCGAGGGCGCCGACGAGGTCTCGACGGCCACGGTGAAGGTCCAGGACGGCGTGGCCACGGTCCTGTGCTCGGCCGTGGAGACCGGCCAGGGCTTCACCACGCTGGCCCGGCAGATCGTCCAGGAGACGCTCGGCATCGACGAGGTGCACGTGGCCCCCGTGGACACGGACCAGCCCCCCGCCGGCCCGAGCTGCCACGGCCGCCACACCTGGGTGTCGGGCGGCGCGGTGGAACGCGCGGCGAAGATGGTCCGCACCCAGCTCCTGCAGCCCCTGGCGCACAAGTTCGGCATGTCCACCGAGCTGCTCCAGATCACCGACGGCAAGATCACGTCGTACGACGGCGTCCTGTCCACCACCGTCGCCGAGGAGATGGACGGCAAGGAGCTGTGGGCCACGGCCCAGTGCCGCCCCCACCCGACCGAACCGCTCGACGACGCCGGCCAGGGCGACGCCTTCGTGGGCATGGCGTTCTGCGCGGTCCGCGCGGTCGTGGACGTCGACATCGAACTGGGCTCGGTACGGGTCGTGGAAATGGCCGTCGCCCAGGACGTCGGCCGGATCCTCAACCCCGCCCAGCTCGCCGCCCGTATCGAGGCGGGCGTCACCCAGGGCGTCGGCGTGGCCCTGACGGAGAACCTCCGCTCGGCCCGCGGCCTGATCCGCCACCCCGACCTCACGGGCTACGCCCTCCCGACCGCCCTGGACGCCCCCGACATCCACATCGTCAAACTCGTCGAGGAACGCGACGTGATCGCACCCTTCGGCGCGAAGGCGGCCAGCGCGGTCCCGGTCGTGACGTCCCCTGCGGCGGTCGCCTCCGCGGTCCGCGCGGCGACGGGCCGCCCGGTCAACCGCCTGCCGATCCGCCCGCAGGCGGCGGTGGTGACGGCTTCGTAGCAGGGCGCCCTGGCCGCAGGCGCGGACGGACGTCAGAACCGCACCCGGCGTGGGGCGCGTGAGCGCGTGCGGCCCTGTGAGGGGCGGCCCCCGGCGCGGACCACCGTCGTTGTCAGTGGGTCGGCGTAAGGTTCTTGGCAGTGAGGGACGGCCGCGCCGCTGGTGGGGGCCGTCCGCGCTGGGGGAAAGCACGACGTGAATCACAGGTGCTGGGGGAGCCATGAGCACGAGTACGACTACGGCGGGCAGCGGGACGATCACACTGACCGACCAGGAGCTGGGCCCGTACGTCACGCACGCGGGCACGCGGCAGTGGCTGACAGGGCCCGGACTGCCGCACGGGAGCGCGCTGCTGGGGTTCGGCGCGCTGCGTGAGGGAGCCGGACTGCGGAGGGTGGCCGAGCTCGTCGCCGACGCGGGGGTGCTCGCGCAGGAGCTGCGGGACCAGCTGGTGATCGGTTCGCTGCGCACGCTGGACCGGGACCTCGAGTCGATCGTCCTGGACGGCACGACGGGCGAGATCTCGACGACGTCCTTCCACCACGCCCCGGGCCTGATGGACCTGTCCCCGCTCGCCCCGTCGCTGGAGGCGCTGCTGCGGTTCGCGGAGGCGACGGAGGAACTGGTCGAGTCCCGGGGCCGGTTCGCGACGTTCGAGGGCCGCGTGGGCCCGAAGCCGGTAGCGGCGATGACCTCACAGCTGACGTGTCACCTGACGTCGCTCCTCGCCACGAACTCCCCTTCGCACGACCCACGTGACCTCGCCCCGTACTGGCGGATGGCGGCCCTGATCCGCCCCCTAGCCCGCATCGCGGGCCCGGGCGACGGACTGGCCCTCTCCCTCCCTCCTCGCCTGCTGGACGAGGAGTTCGGCGCCGGCGAGATCATGCGCTTCGAGGAGGTGGACTTCTCCGCCACCCTCGTCCACGAGCCGACGCGCCGCTTCCTCAAGGAGGTCGGCCTCCCCGAGGACGGCTTCATGTTCCAGCTGGACACGGAGGTGGCGCTGCCCACCCTGCCCGAGTACTACGAGGAGGAGCGCCCGGGCTACGTCACGGCCGCCGAACTGCCCGCGGACGCCGACCGTTTGATCCGCCTCGGCCAGCTGCTGGAGGACACGAGCCTCGTCGTCGACGGCACCACGGGCGCGATCCTGTGCTGGAGCGAGCGCGACCGCACGATCCGCCCCCTGAACGCCGACATCTCGACCCTCGCGTTCACCGTCTGGCTCATCCACCGCGAGAAGGCCCTCGACGCGCAGTACGACCTCACGGCGTCCTACACCCAACTGGCCGCCACGATGACGGAAACCCTCGCCACGGTCGACCCGGTCGCCTGCGACCGCACCCCCACGACACCGGACGACGACGGCTGGCGCTACTGGCCGGAGATATTCGAGGACCGAACAAGCGGCACGCTGTACGCCTGAGACGAAAACGAGGACGGAAGCTGCGACGGACAGACCGAGAGGGCGGCACCCCGCTCGGGTGTCGCCCTCTCGGTCTGCCTGGTCAAGCCATGGAGGCCGTGGCGGGAATCGAACCCGCGTAACTCCCCGCGGGCGGAGCCCGCTGATGGATGCAGTGCAGGCGAGTCCCTGAACCGCTCGGGCGCACGGCGGGCCACCCGCCAGTGGCCGACCGCAGTACCGTTGTGGAGGCCGTGGCGGGAATCGAACCCGCGTAACTCCCGCGGGCGGAGCCCGCTGATGGATGCAGTGCAGGCGAGTCCCTGAACCGCTCGGGCGCACGGCGGGCCACCCGCCAGTGGCCGACCGCAGTACCGTTGTGGAGGCCGTGGCGGGAATCGAACCCGCGTAACTCCC
>NZ_JBEYXP010000025.1:142686-171424 GCF_040704615.1 Streptomyces sp. NPDC046862
GGGCCACCCGCCAGTGGCCGACCGTAGCGCCGTTGTGGAGGCCGTGGCGGGAATCGAACCCGCGTAACTCCCGCGGGCGGAGCCCGCTGATGGATGCAGTGCAGGCGAGTCCCTGAACCGCTCGGGCACACGGCCGGCCACCCGCCAGTGGCCGACCGTAGCGCCGTTGTGGAGGCCGTGGCGGGAATCGAACCCGCGTAACTCCCGCGGGCGGAGCCCGCTGATGGATGCAGTGCAGGCGAGTCCCTGAACCGCTCGGGCACACGGCCGGCCACCCGCCAGTGGCCGACCGCAGTACCGTTGTGGAGGCCGTGGCGGGAATCGAACCCACGTAACTCGCTTTGCAGGCGAGTCCCTAAACCACTCGGGCACACGGCCGTGTTGGAACAACTCGAACAAAGTGCGCGTTCCGAACTCGGTACATCCGACCGTAGGCCGTGGTCGTTCCCGTGCTCAAGAGAAGCGGCCCCGCTGCAACGGGACTGCCATACCCCGTTCATGAACGGGGTCGTGGTCCTACGACCAAGGGCCCACGCGATCGCCGACTTCGGACAGGGGCCAATGTCGGTGGTGCCCCTTACGCTGGCGACCATGGCCACCCTGGAACCGCGTGACGCGGACGTTGCCGACGCCGTGCAGGCGCTCTCGGAAGCCGACGGCGCCGGTGTGCTGCGCGGGCCCTACCGTGCCCTCAGCATCGGCATCGTCTCCGTCGTGCTGCTGATCGCCTTCGAGGCGACGGCCGTGGGGACGGCGATGCCGGTCGCGGCGCGGGAGCTGGACGGGGTCTCGCTGTACGGGTTCGCGTTCTCGGGGTACTTCACGACGAGTCTGTTCGGCATGGTGCTCGCCGGTCAGTGGTCGGACCGGCGTGGGCCGCTCGGGCCGTTGACGGCGGGGATCGGCGCCTTCGCGGCCGGGCTGCTGTTGTCCGGGACCGCGGGGGCCATGTGGCTGTTCATCCTCGGCCGGGCCGTGCAGGGACTCGGCGGCGGGCTGGTGATCGTCGCGCTGTACGTGGTCGTGGGACGGGCCTACCCGGAGCGGTTGCGGCCGGCGATCATGGCGGCGTTCGCGGCGAGTTGGGTGCTGCCGTCCGTGGTGGGCCCGCTGGCCTCGGGCGCGGTGACCGAACACCTCGGCTGGCGCTGGGTGTTCGTCGGCATCCCGGTGCTGGTGGTGCTCCCGCTGGCGCTCGCGCTCCCGCAGATACGGCGGCTGGCGGCCGGCCCGGCGGAGGGGACCGAACCGGGCCCGTTCGACCGCCGCCGCATCCGCCTCGCCCTCGGGATCTCGCTGGGCGCGGGCCTGTTGCAGTACGCCGCGCAGGACCTGCGGTGGCTCGCCCTGATACCCGCCCTCGCGGGCGCCGCGCTGATGGTCCCGGCCGTGCTCGGACTGTTGCCCCGCGGTACGTACCGGGCGGCGCGCGGGCTGCCGTCCGTGGTGCTGTTGCGCGGGGTCGCGGCCGGGTCGTTCGTCGCGGCCGAGTCCTTCGTGCCGTTGATGCTGGTCACCCAGAGGGGGCTGTCGCCGACGCTCGCCGGGCTCTCGCTGGCGGCGGGCGGGGGTACCTGGGCGGTGGGGTCGTGGGTGCAGTCGCGGCCGCGTCTGGAGCCGTACCGGGAACGGCTGATGACGGCCGGCATGATCCTGGTCGCCGCCGCGATCGTGGCCGCGCCCAGCGTGCTGATCGAGGCGGTGCCGGTGTGGAGCGTCGCCGTGGCCTGGGCGTTCGGTTGCTTCGGCATGGGGCTGGTGATCTCGTCCAGCAGCGTCCTGATGCTCCACCTCTCCGCCCCGGAGGAGACCGGCGCCAACTCCGCGTCCCTGCAGATCTCCGACGGCCTCTCCAACGCCATGCTCCTCGCCGTCGGCGGCGCCGCCTTCGCGGCCCTCGGCGGCGGCACGGTCACCCACGCGGCCACCGAGGCCTCCGGCTCGGGTGCGCATCCGGCGGCGTTCGCGGCGGTGTTCCTGCCGATGGCGGGGGTGGCGTTGGTGGGGGCCTGGGTGACGACGCGGTTGCGGGCAGAACCCCGGTGACACCTGGTGGTACCGAGTAGTACCGTCAAGGTATGGCCGGACTGAACCTGCGCTTCACGGATGAGGAACTCGACGCACTGCGCGAGCGTGCGGCGGCGGAGGGACGCAGCATGCAAGCCTTCGCGCATGACGCGGTGATGTCAGCCATAAACGAGCACTCCCGACTGTTCAACGAGGCGGCCGAACACGTGCTGAAGGCCAGCGCCGAGTTGAACAAGAGGCTCGCCTGATGCACTACCTCACCCTCCCCGAGCTGCTGAACCTCGCGGAGCGGCTCGGGGCGGACGAGGTGCGCGACTACGGCCTCCTCGACTCCGCGCTCGCACGCCCGCAGTCCAGCGTGTTCGGCCAGGACGCCTATCCGGACGTGTGGCAGAAGGCGGCGGCCCTGATGGAGTCGCTGGCCCGCAATCACGCCCTCGTCGACGGAAACAAGCGCCTTGCCTGGTACGCGACCTGGGTCTTCCTGCACGTGAACGGGCACCCCCTGGATCCTGGTTTCGACGTGGACGAGGCCGAGGAGTTCGTGCTGGACGCATGCCAGGGGGCCTTGGACGTTCCCAAGATCGCTGCCCGGCTGCCCCGCTTCGCGCGCTGACCAAGAGCCGTAAGAGCCGCCGCCCGCTGTGAGGTAAGTCCCATCCACGGGCACCCGGCGCAGTCCCCGCGTTCACCCGACCGGCCCACCGATAGGGTGGCCCGGTTGTCATGCGTGGCCCCTTGAACCCGACCCACCCCCGGAGACCGTGAGTACCACCGCCGCCGCCAGCTCCGCCTCGCACTCGCATCACCTGTCGCCCGCCTTCCCCGGTCGCGCCCCATGGGGTACGGCCGGCAAGCTGCGTGCCTGGCAGCAGGGGGCGATGGAGAAGTACATCCAGGAACAGCCGCGCGACTTCCTGGCCGTGGCCACGCCCGGCGCCGGGAAGACGACCTTCGCGCTGACGCTCGCCTCCTGGCTGCTGCACCACCACGTCGTGCAGCAGGTCACCGTGGTCGCGCCCACCGAGCATCTGAAGAAGCAGTGGGCGGAGGCGGCGGCGCGGATCGGTATCAAGCTGGACCCCGAGTACAGCGCGGGACCGCTCGGCAAGGAGTACCACGGGGTCGCGGTCACGTACGCCGGTGTCGGCGTGCGGCCCATGCTGCACCGCAACCGCGTCGAGCAGCGCAAGACCCTCGTCATCCTCGACGAGATCCACCACGCGGGTGACAGCAAGTCCTGGGGCGAGGCCTGCCTGGAGGCGTTCGAGCCCGCGACGCGACGGCTCGCGCTCACCGGTACGCCCTTCCGGTCCGACACCAACCCCATCCCCTTCGTGGCGTACGAGGAGGGGAACGACGGGATCCGGCGCTCCGCCGCCGACTACACGTACGGATACGGGAACGCGCTCGCCGACCACGTCGTCCGGCCCGTCATCTTCCTCTCCTACAGCGGCAACATGCGCTGGCGGACGAAGGCGGGCGACGAGATCGCGGCCCGGCTCGGCGAGCCCATGACCAAGGACGCGATCAGCCAGGCCTGGCGCACCGCTCTCGACCCGCGCGGTGAGTGGATGCCCAGCGTGCTGCGGGCCGCCGACCACCGGCTGTCCGAGGTCCGCAAGGCCATCCCGGACGCCGGCGCCCTCGTCATCGCCTCCGACCAGGACTCGGCGCGCGCGTACGCGAAGCTCATCAGGGAGATCACCGGACACGCGGCGACCCTCGTCCTCTCCGACGACTCCGGAGCCTCGGACCGTATCGACGAGTTCAGCGGCAGCACCGACCGGTGGATGGTCGCCGTCCGCATGGTGTCCGAGGGCGTCGACGTGCCCAGGCTCGCGGTCGGCGTGTACGCCACCACCATCTCCACCCCGCTGTTCTTCGCGCAGGCCGTCGGCCGTTTCGTACGGTCCCGGCGGCGCGGCGAGACCGCCTCGGTCTTCCTGCCGACGGTTCCCGATCTGCTCTCGTTCGCGAACGAGATGGAGAGGGAACGGGACCACGTCCTCGACAAGCCCAAGAAGGGCGGCGAGGAGGACCCGTACGCCGAGGAGGAGAAGCTCCTCCAGGAGGCCGAGAAGCAGCAGGACGAGGACACCGGCGATCAGGACATGCTGCCGTTCGAGGCGCTCGAGTCCGACGCCGTGTTCGACCGGGTGACGTACAACGGCGCCGACTTCGGCATGCAGGCCCACCCGGGCAGTGAGGAGGAGCAGGACTACCTGGGCATCCCGGGCCTGCTGGAGCCCGACCAGGTGGAGCTCCTCCTCCAGAAGCGGCAGGCCCGGCAGATCGCGCACAGCCGGAAGAAGCCCGACTCGGAGGCCGACCTCCTGGAGCTGCCGGCCGACCGGCGGCCCGTCGTCACCCACAAGGAGCTGCTGGAACTGCGCAAGCAGCTCAACAGCATGGTCGGCGCCTACTCCCACCAGAGCGGCAAGCCGCACGGCGTGATCCACACCGAGGTGCGCCGGGTGTGCGGCGGCCCGCCGAGCGCGGAGGCCACGGCGGGGCAGCTGCGCCAGCGGATCGCCAAGGTGCAGGAGTGGGCCACCCGGATGCGGTGACGCCGGGCGCTGTGCCTGAGCAGGTTTTTCAGGGCATCCGCCGTGCTTCGAGTGCGGGTTCGTTGTGGTCGGTCGCGCCCACGCGGCGGAGCCGCATATCGACACAGCCCCGCGCCCCTTTCGGGGCGCCCCTCGCACCGGGCCTATCAGGACAAACGGAAGTAGTCCGTACCGGGTGCTGACCGGATTCTGGACGGAGACTTCCGCTCAGCGAACCGGCTCGCTACTGTCCCTCCACGCATACGCCCCGTGGCAACGCCGCCCCGGAGCGCAGCCGTGAAGCGACTCCGCCCGGAGAGCACATCCGGGTTCAGCCGACCGGCGGCCACTGAAGCGCGTCGCCGACGGGACCGGTGACGCATCCGCCGCGGAGGGGGCCGCCGCCCTCACCAAGAAGGAGTGGGCGTCGTGACCGCGGAGACCTCCCAGACGCTCGACCGGGGACTGCGCGTCCTCAAGCTGCTCGCCGACACGGATCACGGACTGACCGTCACCGAGCTCTCACACAAGCTGGGCGTGAACCGGACCGTTGTGTACCGGTTGCTCGCCACCCTGGAGCAGCACGCTCTCGTCCGTCGTGACCTGGGCGGCAGGGCCCGCGTCGGCCTGGGCGTGCTCCGCCTGGGCCGCCAGGTGCACCCTCTGGTCCGGGAGGCAGCGCTGCCCGCGCTGCGCTCCCTCGCGGAGGACATAGGCGCGACCGCGCATCTGACCCTCGTCGACGGGACGGAGGCGCTGGCCGTCGCGGTCGTCGAGCCGACGTGGACGGACTACCACGTGGCGTACCGGGCCGGGTTCCGCCACCCGCTGGACCGGGGGGCGGCGGGCCGCGCCATCCTCGCCGCCCGGCAGCAGCCGCTCGACGGACCCGGCTACACCCTCACGCACGGGGAACTGGAGGCCGGCGCGAGCGGCGCCGCCGCACCCCTGCTCGGGGTGACCGGCGTCGAGGGAAGCGTGGGCGTCGTGATGCTCGCGGACGCGGTGCCGGAGCGGGTGGGCCCCCGGGTCCTCGACGCAGCGCGGGAAGTCGCTGAAGCGCTGCGCTGAGAGCGCGGCTCGTCGCGCCCGGGACAGGGACCTCCCCCGTGGGTCCCCGTCCCGGGCGCGATCGCCCACCCCCCTTTCCCCGTGTTCCCCGGGGAGCGCCGGAGTGTCTCAGGTGGGGAGGCCGCCGAGCCACTCCAGCAGGATCTTGGTGAAGGTGTCCGCCCGTTCCATGTTCGCGTAGTGGGCGGCGCCCTCGATCGCCGTCGTACGGCTCTCACCCGCGACGATGTCGACGAGACGGTCGGCCATGGCGATCAGGTCGGGCGCGTCGAGGGCGCCGTTGACGGCCAGCACGGGGACCGTGATGCCCGCGGCGCGGGCCCAGGTGTCGGTCACCGGGACGGACCAGTCGGGTTCGTCGGGCGTGTGCTTGGTGATGGTCCCGCGCAGCATGTCCCGTACGCGCCGTACGACATCCGGGTCGACCTCGTCGAGCGTGCGGTGAGGACCGGCCACGGCCGACACGGAGACATCGACCCAGCCCTCGACGTCACCGGCCTCCAGGGCGGCCTGCCGACGGGCCCCGAAGTCCCTGGTCCAGGGGTCCCGGTACTCGGGCTCGCTGGTCCCCGCGCCGCTGACGGCGAGCGCGCGGACGAGGCCGGGGTGCTCGAGCGCGGTGTCGACCGCGACAGCCGCACCCATCGACATCCCGACCAGGACGGCGGGGCCCACGTCCAGATGGCGCAGGAGCGCGGCGAGATCGTCCGCGAACCGGAAGGGCCGGCTCGCGTTGCCGGACACACCGTGGCCGCGCGCGTCCGGTGCGATCACCCGGTGGCCGACCGCGAGGAGCGGTACGACGTCGTCCCACATGCGGTGGTCGGTGAACCCGCCGTGCAGCAGCACCAGAGGGGGCCCCGCGCCTCCGGTGTCGCGGTAGGCGAGGGGGCCGTCGCCGGACGGGAACGTACGTACCTGCGATGCACCTGTCATGACAACCAAGGTGTCATGCTGGCGGTGGCTTGGCAACCAAGGTGTCATTCTGGTTCTGTGGGCCCGTGAGCAAGAGTGATGACAAGCCCCTCGCGCCCGACGACCTCGCCTCCCGTCTGTACGAGGTGTTCGCCGTCCTCGGCCCCCTGTACCGGCGCGTGTCCCGCGGGGTGGAGCTGAACGAGCCGATCGAGGGGATGCCCATCGGCGTCCGCGCCGTCCTTGACCTCCTGCGCGTCCACGGGCCCATGACCGTCCCGCAAATGGGTCGCGCTCAGGCGCTCAGCCGTCAGTTCGTGCAGCGGATGGTCAACGACGCGGCGGCCGGCGGCCTCGTCGAGGCCATCCCCAACCCCGCCCACCAGCGGTCCTCGCTGATCCGGCTCACAGGCGTCGGCCGCACGGCCATCGAGACGGTCATCGCCCGCGAGAGCGAGCTGCTGAAGCGGGTGGGGGGCGATCTGACCGGCGCGGACGTGGACACCTGCGTGCGCGTGCTCACGCGGGTGCTCGACGTGTTCGAGGACGTCGACGTGAACTGACGCGGACCCGGGGGCCCGGGCGGCCGTGTGCCGACCGCCGACTGGCCGGAAGTCACCCGCGCGTTAGATTGATCCTGTGCTCTCTCGCCTCTCCAGCCTGTCGCGCCCCAAGGCCGTCGCCGTCTGTGCCCTGCCCGTCGTGGCCCTGCTCGCCACGGCGGCGTTCGCACCGCTGCCGTTCTCCGTGGCGCAACCCGGCCTGACGGCGAACGTCCTTGGTTCGAACAAGGGCGAGCCGGTGATCACGATCAGCGGCGCGACGACCCGTGAGACGCGCGGGCAGCTGCGCATGACGACGATCGAGGCGACGGGCCCGGACGCGCACGTCGACCTCGCCGATGTCGTCGACGGATGGTTCCGTACGGACCAGGCGGTGATGCCGCGCGACGCGGTGTACCCGACCGGCGGCAACGTCAAGGAGATCGAGAAGCACAACGCGGCGGAGATGAAGGAGTCCCAGAACGCGGCGGCCGAGGCGGCGCTCGCGTACCTGGGCAAGAACGGCGACGACGTCAAGGTCACCCTGAAGCTGTCCGACGTGGGCGGCCCCAGCGCAGGCCTGCTGTTCTCCCTCGGTGTCATCGACAAGCTCAACGGCGACGGCAACGGCGGCGACCTCACGGGAGGCCGCGTCATCGCCGGTACGGGAACGATCGACGCCGCCGGCAAGGTCGGTGCGGTCGGCGGGGTGGCCCTCAAGACCCAGGCCGCCCACCGTGACGGCGCCACCGTCTTCCTGGTCCCGAGGGCCGAGTGCTCCGACGCGAAGTCCGAGCTGCCGAAGGGCCTGCGCCTGATCCCGGTGACGACGCTGAAGGGCGCGGTCAACTCCCTCGTGGCCCTGGAGAAGGGCAAGGGCTCGGTCCCCAGCTGCTAGGCCTGGCGGGCTACGGCCACCGCCCTGGGCGCGGAAGCGAGCCGGAGGCCGACCTCGACGAGGGTCCAGCCGAGACGAGCGCGCAGGTCACGCGGCTGCCGGACCGCGGCGGCCAGCCGGTATGTGTCGGCCTCGTGGCGGAGGTCGGCGAGGTGGGCGTTGTGCAGGGCGAGCCGGGTCTCGATGTGCATGGGGTGCATCGGGTCCATCGGATCGGAGCCTCTCAGTCCGTGTGGATGGGGAAGAGGTGCGTGTGGACGCGTACCGTCTCGGCGTCCGGGGTGTCCTCGGCGGGTGTCTTGGCGCGGTAGCTGTCGACGAGGTCGTGCATCTTCGTGATGAGGTCGAGGGCCAGCTCCGGCGTGAGGCGCAGGGTCATGTCGCTCAGGTCGGTGGAGCGGTTCCACTCCTCGGACCAATCGCTGGTGGTGCCCAGGTAGGTGGCGATCTCCTGGGTATGGATGTTCGCGACCTCGTGGATGAACAGGTCGGCGGCGCCGCGAACGGCCGGGTCGGGATGGTGGTGGAGCGCGTCGTCGAACTGCACGCCCGTATGGACCGCTTGCCACCACCGCTCCCGCCCCCTGCCGTGCTCCGGCGCGTCCTCGATGAAGCCGTGCTCGGCGAGCTGGCGCAGGTGGTAGCTGGTGGCGCCGCTGGACTCACCCAACTTGGCCGCGAGCTGGGACGCGGTGGCCGGGCCGCCGCGCCGCAAGGCGGCGAGCAGGGTCATGCGCAGCGGATGCGCGAGCCCGCGCAGGGAGCGGGCGTCGAGGACCCGCGGTGAAGGGACTTCGGGATCGGGCATGCATGCAAAGGTAGCGTTGCAAAGAATCCCTTGCAAGGATTTCTTTGTAAGGGGTTCTTTGGGGTCAGCTCTTTGGAACCCTCCTACTCCCAGTCCTCCGCCGCCTGCTCCACCAGCGGAATCACCCGCAACGGCACCGGGTTCTCCATGACGATCGCCGTCGAGGCCCGGACGATCCCGTCGAAGCCGACGACGCGGTCGATCACCCTCTGGAGGTCCGCGTTCGAGCGGGCCACGAGTCGGCACAGCATGTCCCCGTTGCCGGTCGTGGTGTGCAGTTCCAGTACTTCCGGCACGGTCGCCAGGTGTGCCCGTACGTCCGGGCCCTGGCCCTGCCGGATCTGCAGCGTCGCGAACGCCGTCACCGGATATCCGAGGGCGGCCGGGTCCACCTGCGGGCCGAAGCCCCGGATGACCCCGTTCGACTGGAGCCGGTCGAGCCGCGCCTGGACCGTGCCGCGCGCGACCCCCAGCCGCCGGGACATCTCCAGCACCCCGATACGCGGCTCCCGGGCCAGCAGCACGATGATCCGGCCGTCGAGATGATCGATCGCCATGAAGGCCTCCCCGATGGGCACCCTGTACAGAGCATCCGCCATTGCGGGCATCCTGCTGAGCATATTGCCCAGCGAATCAGCAAACTATTGCGCACCTTGCCGGAGCGGAGAGAGTCTGCGCCTATGACACAGACCACACACCACACTCCCGACACCGCACGGCAGGCCGACCCCTTCCCGGTCAAGGGGATGGACGCGGTCGTGTTCGCCGTGGGCAACGCCAAGCAGGCGGCCCACTACTACTCCACCGCCTTCGGCATGCGGCTGGTGGCGTACTCCGGACCCGAGAACGGCAGCCGCGAGACCGCGAGCTACGTGCTGGAGAACGGCTCCGCGCGCTTCGTGTTCACCTCGGTGATCAAGGCCGCCACCACCTGGGGCCACTTCCTCGCCGAGCACGTGGCCGAGCACGGCGACGGCGTCGTCGACCTCGCCATCGAGGTCCCGGACGCGCGCGCCGCGTACGCCTACGCGATCGAGCACGGCGCCCGCTCCGTCGCCGAGCCGTACGAACTGAAGGACGAGCACGGCACGGTCGTCCTCGCCGCGATCGCCACGTACGGCACCACCCGGCACACCCTCGTCGAGCGCGCCGGCTACGACGGCCCGTACCTGCCCGGCTTCGCGGCCGCCGACCCGATCGTCGAGCCGCCGGCCCACCGCACGTTCCAGGCCGTCGACCACTGCGTCGGCAACGTCGAGCTCGGCCGTATGAACGAGTGGGTGGAGTTCTACAACAAGGTCATGGGCTTCACGAACATGAAGGAGTTCGTGGGCGACGACATCGCCACCGAGTACAGCGCCCTGATGTCGAAGGTCGTCGCCGACGGCACCCTCAAGGTGAAGTTCCCGATCAACGAGCCCGCCATCGCCAAGAAGAAGTCCCAGATCGACGAGTACCTGGAGTTCTACGGCGGCGCCGGCGTCCAGCACATCGCGCTCAACACCAACGACATCGTGCGGACGGTACGGACGATGCGGGCGGCGGGCGTGCAGTTCCTCAACACCCCCGACTCGTACTACGACACCCTGGGCGAGTGGGTCGGCGAGACGCGCGTGCCCGTGGCGACCCTGCGCGAGCTGAAGATCCTGGCCGACCGGGACGAGGACGGCTACCTCCTCCAGATCTTCACCAAGCCGGTCCAGGACCGCCCGACGGTCTTCTTCGAGATCATCGAACGGCACGGTTCGATGGGATTCGGCAAGGGCAACTTCAAGGCGCTGTTCGAGGCGATCGAGAGGGAACAGGAAAAGCGGGGCAACCTGTAACCCGGGCTGCCACTGCGGCGCCCACGGAACTGACGCCGTGGGGCCGCACGGCACCGCCTTCCCACGCGCCCGCCCTTCTCCTACGTGCTTCTACGCGGATGTCCCGCCCGAGCGTCGGACGGCCGTGGGGGTGGGGGCACTGGGGGAGGGCCCGCCCGGCAGCCCCTGTTTCTCCACCTCCGCCGGCCCCTTGTCCGACGGCTCTCCCAGCTCGCCCAGCGCCTCCTTCGCCACCGGCGCGTGCAGCAGCGAGAAGTACGGGTTGAGGCGCATGGCCTCGGCCAGGTGGCGGCGGGCCGGGCCCTGCAACCCCAGGGCGTACTCGATCACTCCCCGGTGGTAGGCGTACAGCGCGCTGCGGACCTCGCCGCCATGTGCCCTGTCGGTCGTCCGCGTCGCGAACCGCAGCGCCTCCTCGTCCTCGCCGGCCCGGTGCAGCGCCCACCCCAGCGCGTCCGCCGCACGCAGGCTCGGCTGCCGCTCCCACTCGGCCCGCAGGAGGCCGACCGCTTTCTCCGGGTCGCCGTGGTCCGCCTCGAACAGACCGAGGAACAGGTCGCGGTTCACCCCCGCCTTCGTGTCCGCGCGCACGACCTTGCGTACGGTGCGGTACTGGGTCCGCGCCTCGGACTGACGTCCCAGCGACTCGTACAGCTCGCCCAGCTCCAGGGCGTACCGGGGCGACCTCGTCCTCGTCAGCGCCGACCGGTACGCGCGTTCCGCCGCCCTCGTGCGGCCCAGGGCGGCCAGCGCCCGGGCCCGCCCGGCCACGGCGCCGGGTTCGCCGGGGTCGGCGTGCAGGGCGGCCGTGTCGTAGTCCAGGGACTCCTCCAGGTCGCCGCGCTGCCACGCGATCTCGCCCGCCTGCACGAGGTACGTGGCCCGCTCGGCGGGACCCTCCGCGCGGGCGACCGCCTCCGACAGCGCCGCGGCCGCGTCCTCGCGCCGGCCCTGGTCCCAGTAGACCCGGGCCGCCCGCGCCGTCACCGCGGGCGCCGTCACATCGAACCGGGACCGCAGGGCGAGCAGCCGGTCCAGGGTCACGCGGGCGGCCTTGTAGTCACCGACACCGTCGTACGCGTCGATCAGCGGCGGGTACGACGTCCAGCGCTCGGGCGCCACCCGTACGGCCTGCTCGCCCCACTGCCGGGCCGTCCGGAAGTCGTGCCGCGCGCCCGCCAGCTCGGCCAGGCCGTCGTACGCCTCCGCGTTGCGGCTCGGGCGGACCTTCAGCGACGTACGCAGTGCCCGCTCGGCCCTCGGGAAGTCCGCGGCCACCCCGGTACGGCGCCCCCGCTCCACGTACGCCGCGCCGAGCACCGCCCACGACCGCCCGTCCTGCGGACTCCTGCGCAGCCGGCGTTCGCGGTCACGGATCAACTGGGTCAGATCGGGCAGTGTGGCGGGCCCCCCGGCCGCCACGGCCGCCCGGGCCCGTGCCTTGGGTCCCGGCGCGGGCGCCGCCGGTGGCTTCCCCTCGTCGTCCGGCAGCACCATCAGCACACCGCCGAGTACGGCACTCGCGGCCATCGTCCAGCCCAGTGCACGCCGCATCGTCCGCCCGGTCACCCCGAACCGCCGCTTTTCGCTCTCCATGCCGCTTACTGTGCGTCCGTACGAACACACGACGCGGCACCCGAAAGGCCCTCGCCGACGGGTTCACACCGATGGCGGTCCGGTGCGACGCTGTGATCATGAGTCGTATCGAAGCGCCGAGGGACGACATCACCACTAACCTCCTCGATCGCCTGCTCGCCGGACTCCCGGCCGAGGCGGTCGTCACCGACCCGGACGTCACGGCCTCGTACGCGAACGACATGGCGAGCTTCTGCGAGGCGGGCACCCCGGCCGTCGTCGTGCTGCCCCGTACCGTCGAGCAGGTCCAGCACGTCATGCGCACCGCCACCGAGCTGCGCGTCCCCGTCGTCCCGCAGGGCGCCCGCACCGGCCTGTCGGGCGGGGCCAACACCTCCGACGGCTGTATCGCGCTCTCCCTGACGAAGATGGACCGCATCCTGGAGATCAACCCGGTCGACCGGATCGCCGTCGTCGAACCGGGCGTCATCAACGCCGCGCTCTCCCGCGCGGTGAACGAGCACGGCCTGTACTACCCGCCGGACCCCTCCAGCTGGGAGATGTGCACCATCGGCGGCAACATCGGCACGGCCTCCGGCGGCCTGTGCTGCGTGAAGTACGGGGTGACGGCCGAGTACGTGCTCGGCCTCGACGTCGTGCTGGCCGACGGGCGGCTCATGTCCACCGGCCGCCGCACGGCGAAAGGCGTCGCCGGGTACGACCTCACCCGGCTCTTCGTGGGCTCGGAAGGCTCGCTCGGCATCGTCGTACGCGCCGTCCTGGGCCTCAGGCCGCAGCCGCCCCAGCAACTGGTGCTGGCGGCGGAGTTCCCCTCCGCCTCCGCCGCCTGCGACGCCGTGTGCCGGATCATGGAGGGCGGGCACGTGCCGTCCCTCCTCGAACTGATGGACCGCACGACGGTGAAGGCCGTCAACGCCATCGCCAACATGGGCCTCCCGGAGACCACCGAGGCCCTGCTCCTCGCCGCCTTCGACACCCCCGACCCCGCCGCCGACCTCGCCGCGGTCGGCGCCCTGTGCGAGGCCGCGGGCGCCTCCCAGGTCGTCCCGGCGGACGACGCGGCCGAGTCGGAACTGCTGCTCCAGGCGCGGCGGTTGTCGCTCACCGCGCTCGAGGCGGTCAAGGGCACCACGATGATCGACGACGTGTGCGTGCCCCGCTCCCGGCTCGGCGACATGCTGGAGGGCGTCGACCGCATAGCCGAGAAGTACGACCTCACGATCGGCGTCTGCGCCCACGCCGGCGACGGCAACACCCATCCCACCGTCTGCTTCGACGCGACCGACCCCGACGAGTCGCGGCGCGCCCGTGAGTCGTTCGACGAGATCATGGCCCTCGGGCTGGAACTCGGCGGCACGATCACCGGCGAGCACGGCGTGGGTGTCCTCAAGAAGGAGTGGCTGGCCCGCGAGATCGGCCCGGTCGGGCTGGAGATGCAGCGCGCGGTCAAGGCGGTCTTCGACCCGCTGGGCATCCTCAACCCGGGCAAACTCTTCTGACCCACGCCTGTCTCCGCGTCACTCACCGTCCGTCGACTCGTCCGACGCCAACGGGTCGAGCAGCCACAGGTCGTCGGCGGGGGTCGGGGCGAGCCACTCGGCCAGGACGTCGTCGATGTGGAGCTGCTCGGCCTCGGAGCCCGGGGGCACGACGCGCAGGGTGCGCTCCAGCCACGCCGCCACCTGCGCGGCCGGGGCTTCGAGGAGGGCGTCTCCGCCGGGGGAACTCAGTGCCATCAGGACGACGCCGCGGCCCCGCACCTTCGTCGGCCACACCCGCACGTCTCCGTGCCCGGACGGACGGAACACGCCCTCGATCAGCAGTTCGCGGGCGAACGTCCAGTGGACGGGGTGGTCGGAGTTGACGTGGAAGGTGACGTGGACGGCGTACGGGTCGTCACTGCGGTAGGTGAGTCTGGCCTGTACGGGGACGCTGCGCTCCGGTGACAGGACGAGCTGGAGCTCCAGCTCGCGGTCCACCACGGTGGGATGCATGGTGCGGTTTCCTCTCCGACGGGTCGTGGGGTGGGCCGGTGGGCGGCCCGTACGGATGGAGAGGGGGGTGGAGCCGGATCATTACGCGACTCCCCAAAACTTTTTTCGCCCCCGCTGCCGTGGGTTGGCTGCGGGTTGTTGGCTGCGGGTTGGGTGTGACTGGTCGCGAAGTTCCCCGCGCCCCTGAAAACCAGCCCCCAGTCCCTCCGAGCCCCTGACTTCCGGCCCCTTGGGGGCACCTCCCAGCGGTAGCTGGGGGAGTTCGAGGAGCGGGGTCCGGGGCGGAGCCCCGGGGAAGGGACGGGTAGACGGGTAGGGGCGGCGGGGGCGAGGAAAAAACTCGCCCACCCCCGGCACTCCGTAGCAGAACCGTGCTCGAAAGGGGTGGGTCCGGCGGGAGGGGCGGTGACTGTTGCGGACGTCTGGTAGATGTTGATGCCCCCAACCAACCCCCGAGCAGATACGGGACGACGGACATGAGCGCCCCAACCCCGGCCCCCGGTGACGACAGGCCCCGCGAAGGGTATTACCCGGACCCGTCCATTCCTGGATACGTCCGTTACTGGAACGGTGCCTCCTGGGTGCCGGGGACGAGCCGTCCGGCGCCCTCCGACGGCGAACCGCTCGCAGCACCCGGCGCGGCCCCCGCCACCCCCGCCACCCCGGCCTCCCTGGAGGAGACGGGCCCGCACTTCTTCGACGAGGACCCGGAACCCGCCGCGCCCGAAGCGGCCGAGCCCCCCGCGCCCGCCGAGGAGCCGGACAGGCCGGCTCCGGCCGAGACCCAGCACGGCAGCAGGCCCGAGCCGGCGACCGCATGGGGCGCCGACCGCTCCCGGCAGGCCGGCTTCGGCCGCGACCAGGGCCGCGTCTCCTGGGGCTCGCAGCGCGCGGGGGACCCGCGGACGTCGGGCGACCAGCCGACCCGGTCCGACGGCGACTCGGCACGCACCGCGAGCACCGACGGCACGGCGACGATCCCGCCCGCGGACGACGAGGCCCCGGACGGCACGATGGTCTTCCGCCGCGCGAACGCGAACGCGAACCCGGAGCCCACGGAGGCCGAGGGCACCATGAAGTTCCGGTCGCCTCTCGCGGGCAGGGGTGGCCGGAGCGGGAGCGCGGGGGCGGTCGACGACGGCACCGGACGTCCCTACGGCTCCCCCCGGACGAACGCTCAGGCCGCCGCGCAGCAGGCGCTGGGCCTCAACCCCCAGGCCAACCCCCAGACGGCCTCCGAAAGCCCGTCAGGTCCCCGGCAGAGCCCTCAGCAGGGTCCCCAGCAGGGCCCGGGACAGGGCCCGCAGACCGCGCCTCCGGCCGCCGCCAGCCCGGCTCCTCCGAACCCTCCGGCCCAGCGGCAGCCGACCAGCCCTCAACAGCCCCCGGCCGCCCACCAGCAGCCCACCGCACACCAGCCCTCCGCCCCGGTTCCCGCACACCCCGACGACCCGGGCGGTGCCTTCTCGCAGCAGGCCGCGCCCGCCCAGACCCCCCTCAGCGCGGGTACCGGCGGCGGACAGCCGTCCTGGGCGCAACAGGTGGGCCAACTGGCGGGCGCGGACGGGGAGCAGCGCGTCGCGCCGTGGAAGCCGGTCAGCGAGGACCCGTTCCAGGCCGCCGCCCGCGCCCAGGCCGCGGCCCGGCCGGCGGGGCTCGGCAAGCGGCTGGCCGCCCGGCTGCTGGACACGATCGTCGTCCTCGCCGTCACCGGCGCGGTCGCCGTGCCGTTCGGCACCAAGGCGATCGACCACGTCAACGAGAAGATCGACGCGGCCAAGCAGTCCGGCGAGACCGTCACGGTCTGGCTGCTCGACGGCACGACCTCGGTCTACTTCGGCATCATTCTCGGCGTGCTGCTCGTCTGCGGCGTCCTCTACGAGGCGCTGCCCACCGCCAAGTGGGGCCGGACCCTCGGCAAGAAGCTGCTCGGCCTGGAGGTCCGCGACATCGAGGGCCACGAGCCGCCGACCTTCGGACTGGCCGTACGCCGCTGGCTCGTCTACAGCATCCCGGGCCTGCTCGGCGTCGGCGTCGTCGGCGTCCTGTGGTGCGTGTTCGACCGCCCCTGGCGCCAGTGCTGGCACGACAAGGCGGCCCATACGTTCGTAGCCGGATAGACCGGACAGGCCGGACAGGCCAGATAAACCGAATAAACCGAATAGAACAGATGAGCTGGGTGAACCAGGTAAACCGGGTAAACCGCACGGGTCAGGCAAACCTCGTACTCCGGACGGACCTGCGCCGGATGCGGAGCCGGAGGGTTCGCGGTCGACTCGGGCCATGAGTACCGAACCGCCGCCCCCCGGCTCCGGTGAGTCCCCTGACGACCAGTTCAGGAAGGAGCCCCCGCCTCCGTCGGGTTCGCCCTACGACTCCCCGTACGGTCGTGAGCCGCCGCCCTACGCGGGTGACCCGTTCGGCGGGGGCCCCTACGGCACCGACCCGCTCGCCGGTATGCCCCCGCTGGCCGACAGCGGCAAGCGCGTGGCCGCCCGTGTCATCGACATGATCGCCGTGCTCGCCGTGGTGCTGCTGTTGAGCTGGGCGTTCGGGCTCGTCCGGTTCACCACGGGCGCGGACACCGACTACGCCGACTCCCTGGGCACGAGCGCCATCGCCCTCGTGTTGTTCATGGCGTACGACACCTACTTCACGGTCAAGAACGGCCAGACCCCCGGCAAGCAGCTGATGAAGCTGCGGACGGCGAACCTCGACGACGGGTCCACGCCCACCGTGCGGGACTCGCTGCTGCGCGCGGCCGTCCTGTGGATCCCGTTCGCGTTCTGCTGCGCCTGCATCTGGCTCGCCATCACCGGAGGCTGGAGCTTCTTCGACAAGCCCTACAAGCAGGGACTCCACGACAAGGCGGCCAGGACGGTGGTGGTCAGCACCGCGTGACCGCCCCGCCCGGTGGAGCAACTGGTCAGCGAGCAGCCGGTCAGTGAGCAGCCGGTCGGCGAGCAGCCGGTCAGTGAGCGGCGGGTCCGTGGCTCACGGGCCCGCCGGTCCACGCGCCGGCTCGGAACCGGCGGAGACGGGAACGGGCAGGGAGGCCGCCTCGCGCGGAGCCGGAACACGCTGCTCCGCGGCGTGCGTCACCGCAACCCGCTGCTCGGCCGCGGACGCCGTGGTGGCGGCCGGTGGCTTCTTGGGCAACGGCACGGTCATCGCGACGAGCAGCCCGAGCGCGAGTGCCGAGACGGCGATCACCGCGATCGCCACGCCCGAACTCGCCTGTGACAGCAGCAGCATGGCGAGGGTGGACAGGATGACGGTGCAGGAGCCGTAGGCGAGCTGTGCGGTCGTCGGACGAGGCATGTCAATCGTGTCCTCGGGTGGGGTCTCCCCGTGCCTCTCACGATGGGGAGTCTGCGGATACGAATCAAAGGGGGTGCCAGGGGGTCGGCTTGGCATTCCGCCGATTCCGGGCGTTCCGCCAATCGACTCTATTCGCCAGGGTGCCCGAACGGAACGACGGGTAAGCGTGACCTAATCCACGGTGCCGGTGCACGGGGGGCGCACGGAGTCATGGAGTCCGCCAAGTGGACACTGCCACGCGCCGGTTCAGGAGGCACATGCCGTCCGGATAGCGGACAGGGACTCCATATAGTCAGTTGACTTGTGCAAGTCAAGGTCTGTTTTTTCTCTCGAAACTCCGGTCGAATGGCGTCACTTGACTACACGCGTATACCGCGCGCGGACATTCCAGGACCAAGGACCCTCCTCCGCGCGAAACGGGCGCGGGGGAGGACCTCAAGTGACCAGTAGACCTTGGACGTTCAGAGCGGCGGCGATCGGTGTCGCGTTCGCCGCGGCGGCCGCGACCTTCTCGACCTTCGCGGTGGCGCAGGCCGACGACGGCGCGTCCGCGGCGGCGGTGGACCGCAAGGACCCGGCCGCGCGCACCGCCGTCGACCACGACCTCGACGGCCCGCTGAGCAAGACGCAGGAGGCCCAGCGCCAAGAAGCCCTCAAGCAGGTCATATCCGGCGACGCCACGGTCAAGAAGCGTGACGGATCGCAGGTCGTGCAGCTGAAGAGCAAGAAGGGCGACAGCAAGTACGTCGAGCTCGGCCGCGAGAAGACCGACAAGATCTTCACGATCCTCGTCGAGTTCGGCGACCAGATAGACAGCCGCTACGGCGGCACCCCCGGCCCGCTGCACAACCAGATAGCCAAGCCCGACCGCACCAAGGACAACAGCACCGCCTGGAAGGCGGACTACAACCAGAAGCACTTCCAGGACCTGTACTTCGGCACCGGCAAGAAGACCGAGTCGGTGAAGAAGTACTACGAGAAGCAGTCCTCGGGCCGCTACTCGGTCGACGGCGAGGTCGCGGACTGGGTCAAGGTCCCGTACAACGAGGCCCGTTACGGCAACAACAAGTGCGGCCAGACCAACTGCAACAGCGTGTGGAACGTCGTCAGCGACGGCCTCGACGCATGGGTCGCCCAGCAGAAGGCTGCCGGCAGGACCGACGCCCAGATCAAGGCGGACGTGGCGCAGTTCGACCAGTGGGACCGCTACGACTTCGACGGCGACGGCGACTTCAACGAGCCCGACGGCTACATCGACCACTTCCAGATCGTGCACGCCGGTGAGGACGAGTCGGCCGGCGGCGGCGTACAGGGCACGGACGCCATCTGGGCCCACCGCTGGTACGCGTTCGGCACGGACGCCGGTGCCACCGGCCCGGCGGGCAACAAGCTCGGCGGCGCGAAGATCGGCGACACGGGCATCTGGGTCGGTGACTACACCGTCCAGCCCGAGAACGGCGGACTCGGCGTCTACGCCCACGAGTACGGCCACGACCTCGGCCTGCCGGACCACTACGACACCGACGGCGGCGAGAACTCCACCGGCTTCTGGACGCTGATGTCGTCCGGCTCCTGGCTCGGCACCGGCAAGAACGAGATCGGTGACCTGCCCGGCGACATGAACGCCTGGGACAAGATGCAGCTGGGCTGGCTGAACTACGACACCGCCAAGGCCGGCAAGCAGTCCACGCACAAGCTGGGTGTCGCCGAGTACAACACCTGGGACAAGCAGGCCCTCGTGGTCGAGCTGCCCAAGAAGAAGGTCACCACCGAGATCGTGGCGCCCGCCCAGGGCGCGAGCCAGTGGTGGAGCGGCAGCGGCAACAACCTCTCCAACACGCTGACCCGTTCCGTGGACCTCACGGGCAAGTCCTCCGCCTCCCTGACCCTCGACGGCTGGTGGGACACCGAGGCCGGCTACGACTACCTCTACACCGAGGTGTCGACCGACGGCGGCGCCAACTGGACGGCCATCGACGGCACGGCGGACGGCGCGGCCATCAGCCGTGACGGCAGCAACAAGCCGGCGCTGGACGGCACGTCGGGCGCGTACAAGAAGCTCGTCTTCCCGCTCGACGCCTACGCGGGCAAGAAGGTCGACCTGCGCTTCCGCTACGCCACCGACGGCGGTGTGGCCCAGAAGGGCTTCGCGGCCGACGAGATCTCCGTGACCGCCGACGGCTCGGCCCTCTTCTCGGACAACGCCGAGACCGCGGACGCGGCCTGGGCCGCCAAGGGCTTCTCGCGCATCGGCGCGTCCATCACGGACGACTACGAGCAGTACTACCTCGCCGAGAACCGCCAGTACGTGTCGTACGACAAGACGTTGAAGGTCGGCCCGTACAACTTCGGCTTCTCCACGACGCGTCCGGACTGGGTGGAGCACTACCCGTACCAGAACGGCCTGTTGATCTGGAAGTGGGACACCTCGCAGGTGGACAACAACACCAGCAAGCACCCGGGTGTCGGGCTGGTCCTGCCCGTCGACGCCCACCCGCAGGCGCTGAAGTGGTCCGACGGCACGCTGATGCGCAACCGCGTCCAGGCGTACGACTCGCCGTTCAGCCTGTACCGCACGGACGGCATCACGCTGCACAAGGCGGACGTCGCGACGAAGATCGTCTCGAAGAAGGGCGTGTCGACGTTCGACGACCACGCCAACACGTACTACGACGAGACGAACCCCGCCGCCGGTGTGAAGATCACTGACACCAACACCAAGATCAAGATCGTCAAGGAGGCCAAGGACGGCTCGACGATCCAGCTCCAGGTGGGCCCCGCGGTGAAGTAATCCGCATTATTGCAGGTCAGAGACGTATCGGCCGCGACCCCTTGGCGGGTCGCGGCCGATCGTGTTTAGGTGCGTGCTGTGGTTTTCTTATTGACACTGACTCGCACGGGGGCGTGATTTCATGGCCGCAGGAGGTTTCTGCAAGCTGCCGAACGGCACAGTGGTCGTGGCGCTGAACCTGCCCACACCCATGTCCGCGGAGGCCGACCGGGACGCCGCCTCGGTCCGCATCCTGGTCCACGCGGTGAACCGCGCCCGGGCACTCACCCGGCTCCGGAACCTCGGCATGCGAGCGGTGTACCTCCGGGGGAACGCGGCGCCCCCGACGCCGGACGAGGTCACGGCGGTACTGCACCATCCGGACGGGCTCATATGGCGCACGACGCCGGACAACGACGTGATGGCACCGCCGGAGCTGTGGAGGCCGATCAGGTCGCTTCTGAGACGACCGGTGACACGGACGTAGGGGACTGCGGGTTCGTGGGGCGGCTGCGGGTGTGTTGTGGCTGGTCGCGCAGTTCCCCGCGCCCCTAAAACCGTGCAGATCCCCGAGGCCCTGAAACTGCGCCCCGCCCGGGAAAAACCAGCGCTGGCCGCGCAAATTCAGCCCCTCCGGCGTTTGAGGAGCGGGGTCTGGGGCGGAGCCCCAGGGATGGGACGGGTAGGGGCGGCGGGGGCGAGAAACCTCCCGGGACGCCCCGCACGCTCCCTCAGCCGGTCACACCACCGGCTTCCCCGACAGCTCCACCCCCGCCTCCCGCATCTCGTCCAGCGCCTTCTCCGTCGTCTCCTCCGAGACCCCCGCCGTGAGATCGAGCAGAACCTGCGTGCGGAACCCCTCCCGCGCCGCGTCCAGCGCGGTGGCCTTCACGCAGTGGTCCGTGGCGATGCCCACCACGTCCACCTCCTCGATCTCGCGGGCGCGCAGCCACTCCGCGAGGGAGACGCCGTTCTCGTCGGCGCCCTCGAAACCGCTGTACGCGGCGGCGTACGCGCCCTTGTCGAAGACCGCGTCGATCGCGCCGGAGGCGACCGCCGGGGCGAAGTTCGGATGGAAGCCCACGCCCTCCGTGCCGGCCACGCAGTGGGCGGGCCAGGAGTGGACGTAGTCGGGGTTGTCGGCGAAGTGGCCGCCGGGGGCGATGTGGTGGTCACGGGTCGCCACGACGTGGCGGTAACCGGCGGGGGCCTGTCCGATCAGCTCCGTGATCGCGGCGGCCACATCGGCACCCCCGGCGACCGCGAGGCTGCCCCCCTCGCAGAAGTCGTTCTGCACGTCTACGACGATCAAGGCGCGGCGCATGGTCGGTGTCCTTCGACTATGAGGATGAGGGCGCGGGCCCGGCCTGCGAATCATGGAGCACGCGTCTTGGATCGCGCGTCACGAATCGCGATGAAATACCGAGCCTAGAGACTTCGGGCACGGGGCGGGAGGGGGCACGACACGGCGGATCCGTGCGCGGGGCGCGCTGCCGGAGCATGCCCGCACGGCTCGCGTTCACGCACGGTCGCACGGGGGCGCGTCACACGGTGGCCGATACACGCTCCCGGTGTCCCCGGGAAGCTGTTCGGGGCGGTGCGTCTCGGGGTGCGTCAGACGTCATGTCAGTCGCGCCTCAGACGTAATGTCATACGTATTCCGTCGGAAGGACCGCCTCCCCCCGGGAGAGCTGTGTCGCCGACATCGGCAGGTTCGCACGGGCGGCCGCGTGCCGGTCCCGTACGACGTCCAGGGACTCACGGCCGACGACGTGGCCGCCCTTGACCAGCTGCACCAGGAGGAGCCGGTCCTCCAGGTCCTCCGGCACGGGCCCGGTGCCGATCACCTCGGCCTCCGCCACCCCCTGCTCGTCCCGTCGCCGTGCCGCCCACTTGCGGCCCCCGATGGACGTCTTGCCGCCGGTCGACTTCTTCGCCACGGGGGCGAGCGGGGCGCCCGGGTCCGTGGACGTGGCGCGGGCGACGAGCTTGTAGACCATCGAGCACGTCGGGTGCCCGGACCCCGTCACCAGCTGGGTGCCCACGCCGTACGCGTCCACGGGCGCCGCCGCCAGCGAGGCGATCGCGTACTCGTCGAGGTCCGAGGTCACGACGATCTTCGTCCGGGTCGCCCCCAGCTCGTCCAGCTGCTGCCGCACCCGGTGGGCGACCAGGAGCAGGTCGCCGGAGTCGATGCGGACGGCCCCGAGCTCGGGCCCGGCGATCTCCACCGCCGTACGGACCGCCTCGGCGACGTCGTAGGTGTCCACGAGCAGCGTGGTACTCCGTCCGAGCGAGTTCACCTGAGCCTGGAACGCGTCCCGCTCGCGGTCGTGGAGCAGGGTGAAGGCGTGGGCGGAGGTGCCGACGGTCGGGATGTTGTACCGGAAGCCGGCCGCGAGGTCGGACGTGGACGTGAAGCCGCCGACGTACGCGGCCCGGGACGCCGCCACCGCCGCCAGCTCGTGCGTGCGCCGGGCACCCATCTCGATCAGCGGCCGGCCCCCGGCGGCGGAGGACATACGGGAGGCGGCCGCCGCGATCGCCGAGTCGTGGTTGAGGATCGAGAGGATCACGGTCTCCAGCAGCACGCACTCCGCGAAGGAACCCTCCACCCGCAGGATGGGCGAGCCGGGAAAGTACACCTCGCCCTCCGGATAGCCCCAGATGTCGCCGCCGAAGCGGTACGAGGCCAGCCAATCGAGTGTCGGCTCGCCCACGATCTCGTGCTCGCGCAGAAAGCGGAGCACGTCCGCGTCGAAACGGAAGTTCTCCACCGCGTCCAGCACACGTCCCGTACCCGCCACGACTCCGTAACGCCGCCCCTCGGGCAGCCGCCGGGTGAAGACCTCGAACACCGAGCGCCGGCCGGCCGTGCCCGCCGCGAGCGCGGCCTCCAGCATCGTCAGCTCGTACTGGTCCGTGAAGAGCGCCGTCGAGGGCACGTCCACCGGAAGCCCCAGATCCGCTACACCCACCAGAGTTCTCCTCGCCTGCGTCGACGGGGGCGGCCCCCGTCTGGTTCCTCGGGGGGTGTCCCCCCGTCGTCCTTGTCAGGGGGAGCGGCCCGCCGCGCGGCGGCGATCGGACGCGTGTCCCCCGGTCAACGGTCAATACGGCTCCGAGGACGATCGTACTCGGAAATCGTCAGACTGACGATTTCCGGGGTCCGTTTGTGCGGGTACCCCCCTGTGGTGGCAGCATGGGCCGTGTGACGGCTCCCGCACCCCTAGAGATCGAAAAGACCGAGTCGGCGGAGGAGGTCTTCGCCGTCCCCGAGCCCGATGTCCCCTGGGTGACCATCGTCCACAACGACCCGGTCAACCTCATGAGCTATGTGACGTATGTCTTCCAGACGTACTTCGGCTACTCCAAGGACAAGGCCACCAAGCTCATGATGGACGTGCACCACAAGGGCCGTGCGGTCGTCTCCAGTGGGACGCGCGAGGAGATGGAACGCGACGTGCAGGCCATGCACGGATACGGTCTGTGGGCCACCCTCCAGCAGGACCGCAAGTAACAGCCAGGACCGCAAGCACACCTCAAGCCCGGCCGGAAGCAGCGAACCCACTCCATGCCAGGACACTTCGAACCGACCTCCGGCGGCGGCGCGGCCGTCGCGCTCGACGAGGTCGAGATCTCCATCATCCGCTCGCTGGCCGTGCAGCTCCTGGAGCTGATCGGTCCCGGCCCCGCCGAGGACGCCCCGGACGACCCGCTCGCCGAGCTGTTCACCGACGGGCCGAGCGAGCCCCCCAAGGACCCCGTGCTCCAGCGCCTCTTCCCCGACGCCTACGGCGGGCCCGGCGGCGAGGTCGGCTCGCCCGAGGAGGCCGAGGAGCAGCGCCAGCACTCGGCGGAGTTCCGCCGCTTCACCGAGAACGACCTGCGCGCCGGCAAGCGCGAGAACGCCCTGGCGGTGATCCGCTCCCTGGACCGGCTGACCACCGCGGGCGACGGGGGAGCCGTCCTGGAGCTCACGCCCGAGGACTCGCGGCAGTGGATCAGCTGCCTCAACGACCTGCGCCTGGCGATCGGCTCCCGCCTCGACGTCACCGACGAGGAGGACACCGACATCCTCTACCGGCTGCCGGACGAGGACCCGCGCAAGCCGATGGTGATGGCGTACCTCTGGCTGGGCGGCCTGCAGGAGACCCTCGTCCAGACGCTGATGCCCTGACATCCGGGGTGACTCCTCGCTCAACGGTCACCATTTCTCCCCTTTCGGGCGATCCGGTGTTCGCTCAGAGGACGCTCAAATCCGGATAACGATCACGTCACCGTTGCGGCCGGGTATGGCGTTGCGGGTGTCCTTTGTCCTCTTCTTCCTGTGTCGTGCGCCACACCAGTCCGAGTCGATCAACGATGCGGCCGTGATAAATCTTCACGACCGCCCGACGGGACACCACCCCTGCCCCGGCGGGTGCGCCACCAGCCGGCGGACCGCCGGCCAGGCACGGGCGGGCTCGCGGGTCCGCCCAGCTCCTCACATCCGGGGGGATCGGAAACCGGTCCGCGGCCGACGAAGGCCCGGGTCGGCGTGGAGAAAGGGCGCACCACACATGACCTCAGCGCAGGTCGACAAGCAGTACGACGGACACGACCGCAATGGAGTCGTGAGCGGCGACGCTCCGGAAGAGGGGTACGAGCGAGGGCTCGGCAGCCGCCAGGTCCAGATGATCGCGATCGGCGGCGCCATCGGCGTCGGCCTCTTCCTCAACGCCGGGGCGAACATCGCCAAGGCGGGACCGAGCCTCATCCTGATGTACGCCATCGCCGGCGTGATCATCTTCTTCATCATGCGGGCGCTCGGCGAACTGCTCCTCTACCGCCCGGTCTCGGGCTCCTTCGCGGAGTACTCCCGCGAATTCCTCGGCCCGTTCTTCGGCTACTTCACCGCCTGGACGTACTGGCTGATGTGGGTCGTCACCGGCATGGCGGAACTGACCGCCGCCGCGATCTACATCCACTACTGGTTCGACTCGATCCCGCAGTGGGTGTCGGCCCTGGTCTTCCTGGTCGTCCTCTTCGTCGCCAACCTGATCTCGGTGAAGCTGTTCGGCGAGATCGAGTTCTGGGCCTCGATGATCAAGGTCACCGCCCTCATCGGCATGATCGTGATCGGTCTGGGCGTCCTGACCTTCGGCTTCAGCGCGGCCGGCGACACCGCCTCCGTGACCAACCTGTGGGCCTTCGACGGCTTCTTCCCCAAGGGCATCGGCTCGTCCCTGATGACCCTGCAGGGCGTCATGTTCGCCTACCTCGCCGTCGAACTCGTCGGCGTCACGGCCGGGGAGTCCGAGAACCCGGAGAAGACCCTCCCCAAGGCGATCAACACCCTGCCCTGGCGCATCGCCCTCTTCTACGTCGGCGCCCTCACCGTCATCCTCTGCGTGGTGAAGTGGACCGAGTTCGCGGAGGGCGTGAGCCCCTTCGTGAAGGCGTTCGCGATGATCGGCATCCCGGCCGCCGCCGGCATCGTCAACTTCGTCGTGCTCACCGCGGCCCTCTCCTCCTGCAACTCGGGCATGTACTCGACGGGCCGCATGCTGCGCAACCTCGGGGCCAACGGTGAGGCCCCGAAGGCCTTCACCAAGCTGTCGGCCACCAAGACCCCGGCCTTCGCCATCACGATCTCCGTCGCCTTCATGGGCATCGGCGTCGTCCTGAACTACGTCGTCCCCGAGAAGGCCTTCGCCTACGTCACCTCCGTGGCCACCGCCGCGGGCATCTGGACGTGGCTCATGATCCTGATCAGCCACGTCCTGTACCGCCGCGGTGTCGTGGCGGGCCGCCTGCCCGCCTCGTCCTTCCCGGCCCCCGGCGGCGCGGTGGGCAGCTGGATCGCCATCGCCTTCCTCGTCTTCGTCACCGGCCTCATCGCCTACGACGCCGACTCCCGCGTCACCCTCTACGTGATGGCGGGCTGGGCGGCCGCCCTGGTCGTCGGCTGGTACGCGCTCAAGGCGCGGAACCCCGAGGTCACGGCCCGTCGCGGGCCGGAGTTCGAGAAGGCCGGCTGACCCGGCCGGCGGGCCGGACATGCGGCCGGCCCGGGCCGTTCGGCCCGCCCTGTTCAGCATGTGGGCAGCCCCGTACCAACCCTCGGTACGGGGCTGCCCTTCTGCTTATCCTGACCAGCATGCTGACCATCACCCAGGCCCTCGTCGACCAGATCGTCGCCCACGCGCGCAAGGACCACCCCGACGAGGCGTGCGGCGTCGTCGCGGGACCGGCGGGCTCGGACCGCCCCGAGCGCTTCATCCCCATGCTCAACGCGGCCATGTCGCCCACCTTCTACGAGTTCGACTCGGGCGACCTGCTCAAGCTCTACCGCGAGATGGACGACCGCGACGAGGAGCCGGTCGTGATCTACCACTCCCACACGGCGACGGAGGCCTACCCGTCCCGCACGGACATCAGTTACGCGAACGAGCCCGGCGCCCACTACGTCCTCGTCTCGACCGCGGACACGGACGGGCTCGGCGACTTCCAGTTCCGCTCGTACCGGATCGTGGAGGGCGAGGTCACGGAGGAGGAGGTCAAGGTGGTGGACGCGTACTGATCACTCCTGATCACTCGCTTCATGAGGCCTATCTCACTCAGCGGTCAAAAACTGTCCGTATCGCGGGATCCCACTCCGGGACCCCCAGGGGGAATCGATACGATGAGCCCATGGTTCTCCACGACGTGAGCGACAAGACGCCGGGCGTAGTGCTCGTGGCGCGGCTGCACGTCGATCTGTGCAGGCTTGCCAGCGCCATCTGTTGACGCCGATCCCTGCCGCCGTATGGCCGTGAGCCGCGGCGTCCGACCCCCGTACGAGGCGTCCGCCCCACGTACGACACGCACACAGCGCCGCCGCGCGCCCACACCGACCTGACTTCTTCCGACAGGAGCCCGCAACCATGGCCATCGAGGTCCGCATCCCCACCATCCTCCGCACCTACACCGACGGTCAGAAGGCGGTGGAGGGCAACGGGGACACCGTTGCAGAGCTCTTCGCCGACCTCGAGACCCGGCACACGGGCATCCAGGCCCGCATCGTGGACGGCGGCGAGCTGCGCCGCTTCGTCAACGTGTACCTGAACGACGAGGACGTCCGCTTCCTCGACGGCATCAACAGCAAGGTCGCCGACGGCGACAACGTGACGATCCTGCCGGCCGTGGCCGGCGGCATGGCCTGACAGGCCGCTGGACTCTCATGCGTTACGACTCCCCGCTGGCCGCGGTGGGCAACACCCCTCTGGTGCGCCTGCCGCGGCTCTCGCCATCCGCCGACGTCAGCATCTGGGCCAAGCTGGAGGACCGGAACCCCACCGGCTCGGTCAAGGACCGCCCGGCCCTGCACATGATCGAGCGGGCCGAGAAGGACGGCCGGCTCACGCCCGGCTGCACGATCCTGGAGCCGACCTCCGGCAACACGGGCATCTCCCTGGCCATGGCGGCGAAGCTCAAGGGCTACCGCATGGTGTGCGTGATGCCCGAGAACACCTCGCAGGAACGCCGTGACCTGCTGGGCATGTGGGGCGCGGAGATCATCTCGTCTCCGGCCGCGGGCGGCTCCAACACCGCCGTCCGGGTGGCCAAGGAACTGTCCGCCGAACATCCGGACTGGGTGATGCTCTACCAGTACGGCAACCCGGACAACGCGGGCGCGCACTACGCGACCACGGGTCCCGAGATCCTCGCGGACCTCCCCTCCATCACCCACTTCGTGGCGGGCCTCGGCACGACGGGCACGCTCATGGGTGTCGGCCGCTACCTGCGCGAGCACAAGCCCGACGTGAAGATCGTCGCGGCCGAGCCGCGCTACGACGACCTGGTGTACGGGCTCAGGAACCTGGACGAGGGCTTCGTCCCCGAGCTCTACGACGCGTCCGTCCTCACCACCCGCTTCTCCGTCGGCTCCGCCGACGCGGTGACCCGTACCCGGGAGCTGCTGCAGCAGGAGGGCATCTTCGCCGGTGTGTCCACCGGGGCGGCCCTCCACGCCGCGATCGGCGTCGCGAAGAAGGCCCTGAAGGCGGGGGAGCCCGCCGACGTCGCCTTCGTCGTCGCCGACGGCGGCTGGAAGTACCTGTCGACGGGCGTCTACACGGCCGCGACGACGGAGGAAGCGATCGCGCGGGTGCAGGGGCAGCTCTGGGCGTGAGCGCCACGGGGGCGTGAGCGGGGGTTGTTCTCGCCCCCGCCGCCCCTACCCGTCCCATCGCCACCCGGGGCTCCGCCCCGGACCCCGCTCCTCAAACTCCCCCAGCTACCGCTGGGAGGTGCCCCCAAGGGGCTGGATGGTGCGGGCAACCGCATGGCTTTTAGGGGCGCGGGGAACTGCGCGACCAGCCACACCCAACCCGCACCAACCCCCCCACCCCAGACACCCCCCCACCCCCTCACAACCCCCCCCACCCCCTCACAAC
>NZ_JBEYXP010000026.1:0-168084 GCF_040704615.1 Streptomyces sp. NPDC046862
GGCACTCCCAGGGCGAGATCGCCGCCGCGGTGGTCGCGGGCGCGCTGTCGCTCGCGGACGGCGCGAAGGTGGTGGCGCTGCGGTCGAAGGCGATCCTGGCGCTGTCCGGCAAGGGCGGCATGGTGTCGGTGCCACTGCCCGCCGATGAGGCTCAGAACACTCTCGAACGCTGGCACGGCCGGATCGACCTCGCTGCGGTGAACGGTCCGTCCTCGGTCGTCGTCGCGGGTGAGGCGGACGCGCTGGAGGAACTGCTCGCGTGGGCCGGGGAACAGGGCGTACGGGCCAAGCGCATCGCTGTCGACTACGCCTCCCACTCCGCCCAGATCGACGGCCTGCGGGAGGAGTTGGCGGAGCTCCTGGCGGACGTCGTGCCGATGCCGTCACAGGTGGCGTTCCACTCGTCCGTGACCGGCGGCCGGCTGGAGACGGCCGGGCTGGACGGGGCGTACTGGTTCCGCAACCTGCGGCAGCCGGTGGAGTTCGAGTCGGCGACGAGGGCGCTGCTGGAGCAGGGACACGGGCTGTTCGTCGAGGTCAGCCCGCACCCCGTCCTCACCGGCGCGGTGCAGGACACGGCGGAGTCGGCCGGGCGGGAGGTCGCCGTCACCGGGACCCTGAGGCGGGCCGAGGGGGGCCGGGAGCGGCTGCTGCTCTCGCTCGGTGAGGCGTACGTCCACGGAGCCGCCGTCGACTGGAAGGAATGGTTCGCCGGTACCGGTGCCCGCGCCGTGGATCTGCCGACGTACGCCTTCCAGCACCAGCGCTTCTGGATGGAGATGCCCGTCGGTTCAGGAGCCGCGTCCGCCGCCGGCCGGGTCGTCGACGCCTGGCGCTATCGCGTGACCTGGCGGCGCATCACGCCCTCCGCCCGCGCGGCCGAGGGCGCGGTGCTGCAAGGGAGGTGGCTGCTGGTCGTACCCGAGGCGGACGGAGGAGACGAGTCCGCAGCAGGAGACGGGGCTGCCGCAGGAGACGCCCTCGCAGGAGAAGACGAGGTCGCGACGGCCCTGCGCGCTGCCGGCGCCGAAGTGGACGTCACCACGGGCAGCGTGCCCGCGGCCTCCGGCGCGTACGCGGGTGTCGTCTCCCTCCTGGAAACCCCCGCCGACGCCCTGACCCTGGCCCGGAATCTGCGCGCGGCGGGGATCCGGGCCCCGCTGTGGTGGCTGACGCGAGGCGGTGCCGCCGTGGCCACCGGCGACGCCGTCCGGTCGCGGGCCACCCAGCTGTGGGGCCTCGGCCAGGTGCTGGGCCTGGAGCACCCCGACTGGTGGGGCGGGATCGTGGACCTGCCACGAGCCTGGAGCGAGAGCACCGGCACCGTGCTGACGGCGCTGTTGTCCGGCGCCGCCCCGGGCGAGGACCAGTTGGCGATCCGGGGACCCGTCGCCTACGCGCGGCGGCTCGTACGCGCCCCCCTCACCGACCGCGGCCCGGTCCGGCCGTGGAAGCCGCGCGGAACCGTTCTCATCACCGGAGGCACCGGAGGCATAGCCGCCCACCTGGCCCGTTGGCTGGCCGCCGAGGGAGCCGAGCACCTCCTGCTGGTCAGCCGCCGCGGCGACCGGGCGCCCGGAGCCGACGGGCTTGCGGAGGAACTGCGAGCACTCGGAGCCGAGGTGACGTTCGCGGCCTGCGACGTCGCCGACCGGGACGCCTTGGCCGCCGTACTGGCCGGCGTACCGGAGCCATGGCCCCTGACCGCCGTCGTCCATGCCGCGAGCTCCACCAGCTACGGCCCGGCGCTCGACGTCGAGCCGCGGGAACTGGCGGACGGCATGGCGGCCAAGGTGGAGGGCGCCCGTCACCTCGACGAACTCACCGCGCACCTGGACCTGGACGCGTTCGTGCTCTTCTCGTCCGGCGCGGCCGTCTGGGGCAGCGCCGGCAACGCCACGTACGCCGCCGCGAACGCCTTCCTCGACGGACTCGCCCACGAACGGCGAACCCGTGGACTCACCGCGACCTCCCTCGCCTGGGGCGGCTGGGCCGACGGCGGCATGCTGGAGGGTTTCGCGGCACTCGCCGGCCAGCTGGACCGGATGGGTGTACGGCAGATGCGGCCCGACCTCGCCATCGGGGTCATGCGGGAGGCGATCGAGCACGGCGAGATCACCCTCACCGTCAGCGACATGGACTGGGAGCGGTTCGCGCCGGTGTACGCGCTGTCCCGGCGCCGCCCCCTGATCGAGGAGATCCCCGAGGCGGCCCGCGCCCTGCGCGGCGACAGGGCGGGCGACGACCGGGACAGTGGTGACGGCAGCGCCGCCGACAGGCTCAGGACCACCCTCGCCTCACTCCCCGCCTCCGACCAGCGCGCCCACCTGCTGGATCTGGTCCGGACACGGGCCGGCGCCGTGATCGGCCACTCGGACGCGGCGCAGATCGCGGCCAACCGGCCTTTCAAGGACCTCGGTTTCGACTCGCTCACGGCGACCGAACTCCGCAACCGACTGAACGCCGCCACCGGCCTGCGCCTGCCCGCCACCCTCGTCTTCGACCAGCCCACCCCCACCGCCCTCGCCACCCACCTGCACGACGAACTGCTCGGCGGCTCGGAAGCGGCGTGGCCCGCACGGCCGGCGACCCCGCAGCCGGTGGACGACGACCCGCTCGTCGTGGTCGGCATGGCCTGCCGCTACCCGGGCGGCGTCCGCGGCCCCGAGGACCTGTGGCGACTCGTCACCGAGGGCCGGGACGAGATGGCGGACTTCCCCACCGACCGCGGCTGGGACGCCCTCGCCCTCTACGACCCAGGACGGCAGACCGCCCTCTCCGGGCAGGGCGCCTTCCTCTACGACGCGGGCGACTTCGACGCCGAGTTCTTCGGCATCTCGCCGCGCGAGGCGCTCTCCATGGACCCCCAGCAGCGCCTGCTGCTGGAGGTGTCGTGGGAGGCGATCGAGCGGACCGGCCTCGACCCGCTGTCGCTGCGCGGCAGCCGCACGGGCGTCTTCGTCGGCGGCACCCCTCAGGAGTACGGTGCCCTGCTCATGAACTCCGCCTCCTTGGCGAGCGGTTACGCCCTGACCAGCTCGTCCGGCAGCGTCATGTCCGGCCGTGTCGCGTACGTGCTCGGGCTGGAGGGCCCGGCGGTCACCGTGGACACCGCCTGCTCCTCCTCCCTGGTCTCCCTGCACCTGGCAGGGCAGGCGCTGCGCGCGGGGGAGTGCGACCTGGCCCTCGCGGGAGGCGTCACCGTCATGGCCACTCCGGGGGCGTTCGCCGAGTTCGCCAACCAGGGCGGCCTCTCCTCCGACGGCCGCTGCAAGGCGTTCGCCGACTCGGCCGACGGTACGGGCTGGGGTGAGGGCGTCGGTGTCGTCGTACTGGAGCGGCTGTCGGACGCGAGGCGGGGCGGGCACCGTGTGCTCGCGGTCGTCCGAGGGTCGGCCGTGAACCAGGACGGCGCGTCCAACGGCCTCACCGCGCCCAACGGCCCCTCCCAGCAGCGCGTGATCCGTGCCGCCCTGGACGCCGCCGGGCTGAGGGCCCCGGACGTCGACGCGGTCGAGGCACACGGTACCGGTACCCGGCTCGGGGACCCCATCGAGGCGCAGGCACTGCTGGCGACATACGGCCGTGACCGCGCCGCGGACACCGCCCTGTGGCTGGGCTCGGTCAAGTCCAACATCGGGCACACGCAGTACGCCGCCGGGGTCGCCGGCGTCATCAAGACGGTGATGGCGCTGCGCCACGGGGTGCTGCCGCGCACCCTGCACGTCGACGAACCCACCCGCCAGGTCGACTGGTCCGCCGGTGCGGTCCGGCTGCTGACGCGGAACCAGCCGTGGCCGGAGACCGGGCGGCCGCGCCGGGCGGGCGTGTCGTCGTTCGGCATCAGCGGGACCAACGCCCACCTGATCCTGGAACAGGCCCCGGAGCAGTCGGCGATCCATACCCGGAACCAGGCCACCGTGCCGGACGCGGATCCCGAACCCTTGGCCACCGCGCTCCCGGCGGACCGTACTCGGGACCAGGCCCCCGTGCCGGAGACGGACTCCGGAGCCGAGGCCGCGACGCCCCCGGCGACCGTGCCCTGGCTGCTGACCGGCCACACCGAAGCGGCCCTGCGCGACCAGGCCGCCCGGCTCCTCGCGGCCCTGCGCGACCGGCAGGACGACACCTCCCTCGACCCGCGCACCGCACCCCGCGACCTCGCGTTCTCGCTGGCCACCACCCGCAGCGCGCTCACGCACCGCGCGGCCGTCGTCGCCGACACCCTGCCCGCCCTGCTGTCGGGGCTGGAGTCCCTCGCGGAGGGCGCCCCGGCCGCCGACGTGATCTGGGGGACCAGCCGTGAGGCACCGCTCGCCCTGGTCTTTCCCGGCCAGGGATCCCAGCGACCGGGCATGGGGCGCGAACTGTACGAGCGTCACCCGGTGTTCGCGGCCGCCTTCGACGAGGTGTGTGCCGCCTTCGACGGGCTGCTGCCCCGTCCCCTGCGCGACGTCGTCCTCGCCGAGGCGGCCCCCGGGCCGTCCGCGGCAGCCGACCGCACGGAACTGGACCGCACCGAGTTCACCCAGCCCGCGCTCTTCGCCGTGGAGGTGGCGCTGTACCGGCTGCTGGAAAGCTGGGGCATACGGCCCGACGTCCTGATCGGCCACTCCGTCGGAGAGCTCGTCGCCGCCCACATCGCCGGGGTCTGGTCGCTCGCCGACGCCTGCCGCGTGGTCGCCGCGCGCGGCCGGCTCATGCAGGCCCTGCCGGCCGGCGGTGCCATGCTGGCCGCGCAGGCCCCCGAGACCGAGGTGGTCGGTGTGCTCGCCGCCCACTCGGACCACAGCGTCGGCATCGCCGCCGTCAACGGGCCGTCCTCGGTGGTCGTCTCCGGCCCGGAGAGCGCGATCCTGGAGGCCGCGGCCGAGTTCGTCGGGCGCGGCTACCGCACGAAGACGCTGGCCGTCAGCCACGCCTTCCACTCCCCGCTCATGGAGCCCATGCTGTCCGACTTCGCCGCGGCCCTGGCCCGCGTCGAGTTCCACGAGCCCACCCTCACCGTCATCTCCAACGTCACCGGAACCCCTGCATCCCCGGACCAGCTGTGTGCCCCCGGCTACTGGGTGCGGCACGTGCGGGACACCGTCCGGTTCGCCGACGGCGTCCGCACCCTGCTCGACCGTGGTGTGCGCACCTTCCTGGAGGCCGGTCCCGGCGGCGCGCTGACCTCGATGGCCGAGGAGACCGCGCTCGAACACACCGGGGACGACGTGACCTGCCTCGCCGCCCTGCGCGGCGGCGACCGCGGGGAGGCCGACGCCCTCGCCGCGGCGGTCGCGCGGCTCGCCGTGGAGGGCACGGCCGTCGACTGGGACGCGTACTACGCGGGCACCGGAGCCGACACGGTCCCGCTGCCCACCTACGCCTTCCAGCACCGCCGTTTCTGGCTGCGTGTCCTCGGCGGCGGCGGGGGCGGCGGCACGGACGCGTCGTCCGTCGGTCTGAGCACGTCCGGCCACCCGCTCCTCGGCGCCCTCACCACACTGCCCGGCTCCGGGGGAGTGCTCCTCACGGGCCGTCTGGACCTCACCGGCCACCCCTGGCTGGCGGACCACGCGCTGGGCGGCACGCCCCTGCTGCCCGGCACGGCCTTCGTGGAACTGGCCCTGCACGCCGGCGGTCACGTGGGCTGCGACCGGCTCGACGAACTGGTCATCCACGCACCGCTGCCCTTGCCGCGGGCCGGCCAGGGGGGCACAGCCCTCCATGTGTCCTTGGCCGCCGAGGACGACAGCGGACGACGGCCCTTCACGGTCCACGCCCGGCCCGAGGACAGGCCCGCCGCCGGCCCCGACCAGCCGTGGATCCTGCACGCCGCCGGGGTGCTCGCCCCGGACGACCGTGCCGAGGCGCCGGCCACCTCTTCCGCCCCCTGGCCGCCGGCCTCCGGGCAGCCCGTCCCCCTGGACGACTTCTACGCCACGACCGCCGCGGCCGGCCTTGAGTACGGCCCCGCCTTCCACGGTCTGACCGACCTGTGGCAGACGGACGGCGAACTGCACGCGCGGGTCGTGCTGCCCACCGGAACGGATCCGGGCGACTCCACGGACACCGGCGCGGACGATCCCACCGACGGTTACGCGGTCCACCCCGCCCTGCTCGACGCTGCCCTCCAGCCCCTCGCGCTCGGCATCCTGGGCGCGGACGGGCCCGACGGCGCCGCCGTTCCCGCGGGACTGCCCTTCTCCTGGGCGGGCGTACGGCTGCACGCGACCGGGGCGACAGAGCTCCACGCCCGGCTCGCACCGACGCGGGACGGGGCGGTCTCCGTGCGGCTCACCACCCCCGCCGGGCAACCAGTCCTGACCGTCGACGAGTTGACCCTGCGCATGCCCACGGCGGCCCCGGCCCTCACCGCCGCCCCGCCGCAGCCGGGTCCTCTGCACCGGCTGGAGTGGCCGACCGTCCCGCTCACCGTCCCTCCCGGGCCGGAAGGCGGGGACTGGGGCGTGCTCGGCCTCGATCCGCGGGAACTACGGCCCCGGCTGGCCGCCGCCACCGGCCGGGCCGTCGTCCCGTACCTGGACCGCCAGTCCCTCACCGACACCCTCGACAGCGGTGCCCAAGGGCCCGCCGCCGTCGTCGCGTTCTGCGACACGGCCGAGACAGTCGAGACGGCGGAGGCCGCGGGGGTCGCCGGGACCGCCGGGCCGGCCGGGACGCCCACGCGTAACGACCAGGCCGCAGAGGCCCGCGCGCTCACCCACCAGGCACTCGACGTCCTGGGCCCCTGGCTCGCCGACTCCCGGCTGATCGATGTCCCGCTGGTCCTCGTCACGCACGGTGCGGTCGTCGCCCGCCCGGGCGACGAGGGACCGCGGCCGGCCTCCGCCGCCGTATGGGGACTGGCACGAGCCGCGCAGGCCGAACACCCGGGCCGGGTGGTCCTGCTCGACCTGGACGGCACCGACGCCTCGCTCGCGGCCGTGCCGAGCGCCCTGGCCACGGGCGAACCGCAACTCGCCCTGCGTTCCGGAACCGCCCACATACCACGGCTCACGCAGGTGCACGCGCCCCCCGCGGACGATCCCGAGACGTCCGCGGTTCCTGAGGGACCCGCCGACTCTCGCGGGCGGTTCGACGCTCATGGAACCGTCCTCGTCACCGGAGCCACCGGCGCCCTGGGCGCCCTGGTGGCCCGTCACCTGGTGGCCCGTCACGGCGTACGGCACCTGCTGCTGGCCGGACGGCGCGGACCGGACGCCCCCGGCGCGGACGCCCTGGCCGCCGAGCTCACGGAGGCCGGCGCACGGGTCACGCTCGCCGCGTGCGACGTGGCCGACCGCGAGGCCCTCGCCCGGCTGCTCGCGGGCGTTCCCGCCGAACATCCCCTCACCGGGGTCGTCCACCTGGCCGGGGTCGTGGACGACGGACTGATCGGGGACCTCACCCCCGAACGGCTCGACACGGTCCTGCGTCCCAAGGCCGACGCGGCCTGGCACCTGCACGAACTGACGGCCGGACAGGACCTGGGCGCCTTCGTGCTGTTCTCGTCCGCCGCCGGCGTGCTGGGCAGCCCGGGACAGGTCAACTACGCTGCCGCCAACACCTTCCTGGACGCCCTGGCACAGCACCGCCGCTCCCTCGGGCTGCCCGCGGTCTCCCTCGCGTGGGGCCCTTGGCACGGCATCGGGGGCATGGCCGACGCCCTCGACACCGCCGAGCGGGCCCGGCCGGCGGGCAGTGGGCTACTCCCCTTCACCGCCGAATCAGGACCGGCCGCGCTCGACCAGGCCCTCGCGATGCCGGACGAGGCGTTGTCCGTCCTGCTCCTCCTCGACCCCCGGGCCGCCGACGCGACGCCCGCGGAGCGGGTCCCCGCCGTCCTGCGCGGGCTGATCCGGGGCACCGCCTCTCGCCGCACCGTCAGGACCGTCGTCCGGTCCGACGACGGAGCGGCGGGGCTGGCCGGGCTGGACCCCGCCGCGCGCGAGACCGCCCTGCTGGACCTGGTGTGCGCCGAGGCGTCCCGCGTGCTCGGGCACGGTGACACCGTGGGCGTGGACGCCGACCGGGCCTTCGGCGAGCTGGGATTCGACTCGCTCACCTCCGTCGAACTGCGCAACCGGCTCGCCGCCGCCACCGGCCTGAGGCTCCAGCCCACTCTGGTCTTCGACCACCCGACCCCGGGTGCGCTGGCCACGGCGCTGAACCAGCAGATCACCACCCCCACCGCCGGGGCCGCGCGGAACACGAACCCGGCCGCGGCCGGACCGGCCGAGCCCACCGCGCTCGTCGCGGACGCGGTCGAGAAGCTCTACCGCCACGCCCTCGGCGCCGGACGATACGACCAGGCCGCCAAGGTCCTCATGAACTCGGCGGGCCTGCGCCCCGCGTTCACCTCGGCCGACGAGGTCGGCAAGGCGCCGGGACTGGTGAAACTCGGGGAGGGAAAGGCAAAGGGCCACGGCGATGCCCTTCCGGCCCTCATCGGCCTGCCGTCCACCTCCGTATGGGCCAGCGACCAGGAGTTCGTCAGCCTCGCCCGGCCGTTGCGCGGACTGCGCGACACCTACTCCCTGATGATGCCGGGGTTCACCGGCGGCCAACTCGTCGCGGGCAGCGTCGAAGCGGCCGTCGACCACGCGGCCCGCACCGTCGCTCGCGGCACGGACGGCGCCCCGTTCGCGTTGGCGGGACGGTCCTCCGGGGGATCACTCGCGTACGCGGTGGCCACCCGCCTGGAGGAACTCGGAACCCCCGCCGTCGGCGTGATCATGCTGGACGCCTATCTGGCCGGCACCCCCCAGACCGACTACATCGTCCACGTCATGGAGTCGCGCTCCCTCGAACGGGAGGCCGAGTTCGGGCGGATGACCGGCCTGCGGCTCACCGCGATGGCGTCGTACTTCTCCCTGTTCGAGACATGGCAGCCGCGTCCCATCGCCACCCCCGCGCTGCTGGTCCGGGCCACCGAACTGATCCCGGCCGACCCCGAACACCCGCAGGACGTCCCCGGCGAGTGGCAGACCGTCTGGCCCGTGCCCCTGACCGTCGTGGACGTCCCCGGTGATCACCACTCCATGATCGAGGAACACGGGGAGGTGACCGCGCGCACCGTGCACGACTGGCTCAGGAGCCTGGGTGGTTGACGGCCTGCCCGGACTGATCGCCCGTGGCGCGGGGCACGTTACGGTAACGGTTCCGTGCCGTCCCGATGACGCCGAAACCCGCCGCGGAAGTCCGCATGAGCTGCCGTGTTGTGCAATGCGAAATTCTGTGGTGCAGACGTGGTGCGCGGCCACGCGCGCCTCTACGTTGCCCTCTCAACAGGCCGGTCCTCACCGGACGAAGCGCCCCCCACCCCGACCAGTGATGTCGGGGCGCGGCTTCGGTGAACAGTCCGCTTGCTACGCACCGTCGCCCGGGCCACGTGCCCGGCCCGGGCGCCTCACGAGGGAACCGAGGAGCAACGATGAACACACGCCCCGTACGTGGTGTGGTGGCAGTGGCAGCATGCGTGTGCGCGCTGATGGCTGTCAGCGCGTGCGACGTCCAGTCCGACAGCGACACCGCCAAGAGCGGCGAGAGCGCCTCGGCCGCGAAGGACCTCAAGGTCGGCTGGTCGACCATCTACCTGACTCCCTCGTGGATGCAGCAGACCCTCAAGATGCTGCAGACCGACGTCACCAAGCTGAAGTCGGCGGGCAAGGTCTCCTCGTTCAAGACCTTCAACGCCAACGGCGACACCTCGCAGCAGATCTCGCAGATCCGGGCGATGATCCAGCAGAAGTACGACGTGATCCTCGTGGACGCCGGCTCCGCCACCGCGCTCAACCCGGCGCTCGAACAGGCCGTGGCCGCGGGCATCACCGTCGTGGCGTTCGACTCGCTGCCGACCAGCAAGAAGGTCGTGCGGGTCGGCACGGACCAGAAGGCCTGGGGCGCGATGATGGCCACGTGGCTGGCCAAGAAGCTGGACGGCAAGGGCAGCATCATCGCCATGAACGGCCCGGCCGGCGTGGCCGTCAGCGAGGACCGCTGGGCCGGTGCCGACGCGGTCTTCAAGAAGTACCCGGACATCAAGATCGTCAGCAACGTGCACAGCGAGTACAACATCGCCCCCGCCGCCCAGTCCTTCGCCTCCGCGTACTCCGCCAACCCGGACATCGACGGTGTGTTCTCGCAAGGAGGCGCGCTGTCCGCCGCCGCGCTGCAGACCCTGATCAAGCAGGACAAGAAGCTCGTCCCCATCACCGGTGAGAACTACAACGGCTTTTTGAAGATGTGGAAGTCCAAGCAGAAGGCCGGCTTCTCCTCCATCGCCACCGCCCAGCCCAACTACCTCGGTGTGATCGCCCTGGAGGCGGCCATAGCGAAGGAGGAGGGCGTGAAGGTGCCGCAGGACGTCACCGTCCCGCTGCCCGAGATCACCGACGCCAACCTCTCCGAGTACGTGAAGACGGACCAGCCGGACGACTCGTACCCGATCAACGACATTCCGCAGTCCCAGATCGACAAGCTCATCGGTAAGTGAGACACGTGACCATGGCACCGCTGCTGAGCGTGGAACAGGTGTCGAAGTCGTTCGCGGGGAACCAGGTGCTCAAGGAGGTGAGCTTCACGGTCGAGCCCGGCGAGGTGCTGGCGCTCGTCGGCGAGAACGGCGCCGGCAAGTCGACCGTGCTCTCCCTCGTCACCGGGCTCCTCGCGCCCGACTCCGGCCGGGTCGTCCACGACGGCGCTCCCGTACCCCGGGCGTGGTCGCCGCACCGCGCCCGGGCGGCCGGGATCGGCTCCGTACACCAGGAGTTGAGCCTCAACCCGCACCAGAGCGTCGCGGAGAACGTCTTCCTCGGCGCCTGGCCCAGCCGGCGCGGACTGGTGCGGACCCGGGACCTCGTCGCGCGGGCCCGGCCGCTGCTGGAGCGGGTCGGCCTCGACGTCGACCCGCGCACCCGGGCCGGACGCCTGCCGCTGGGCCGCCAGCAACTGGTCGAACTGGCCAAGGCGCTGGCGGGCGAGCCCCGCCTCCTCATCCTCGACGAGGCCACCTCGGCACTCGACGAGGACCAGGTGGGCGCCGTCTTCCGTGTCGTGCGCGAACTGCGCGACCAGGGCGGCTCCGTGATCCTCGTCAGCCACCGCATGGCCGAACTCTTCGAGGTCAGCGACCGGTTGACGGTCCTGAAGGACGGGGCCGTCATGGCGACCCGGGAGCGGGAGCGGACGGACCACGACGACATCGTGCGCCTGATGGTGGGCCGGGAACTGTCGGACCTGTTCCCCGGGAAGGCCGCCGCCGACCCGGTGGCCGACCCCGTCGCCCCCCTCCTCCAGGCACGCGACCTGACCGTCCCCCGCTCGTGCTCCTCCGTCGACCTGGACCTCGTACCCGGCCGCATCCTCGGCCTCGGAGGACTGCAGGGCCAGGGCCAACGCGAAGTGCTGCGCGCCCTGTTCGGCCTGGCCCGGCACACGGGGCGGATCACGCTCGACGGGCGGCCGGTACGGATCTCCTCTCCCCGTGACGCGATCCGGCACCGCATCGCGTACGTCCCCGAGGACCGCAAGACCGAGGGCGTGCACACCGCGCGCAGCGTGCGCGACAACCTCGCGCTGCCCAGTCTGCGCACTTTGGCCCCCGCGGGCCGCCTCACCACCGTCTCGCGCTCGGCCGAGACGCGGCTGGTCGCCGACCTGACCGAGCGGCTGCGCGTCAAGGCCGCCTCACCGGCGCAGGAGGCACGCCGGCTCTCCGGCGGCAACCAGCAGAAGGTGGCCCTGGCCAAGTGGCTGCCCACCGAGCCCCGCGTCCTCCTGCTCGCCGAACCCACCCGCGGCATCGACATCGGCACCAAACGCGAGATCTACCACCTCCTGCGCCGCCTCGCCGACGACGGGCTGGCGGTCCTCGTCACCTCCGGAGACACCATGGAACTCGTCGGCCTCTGCGACGAGGTGGCCGTCCTGTACGAGGGCAGGATCGTCGACCGCCTTACCGGCCCGGCCCTGACGGAAGAGCGCCTCGTACGGGCCTCGGTGATGGGCACGGCGACGGACACCGATGAGCGGCCCGACGAGCAGAGCATTGACAAAACGGTTCTGCTCGCGGAGGAACTCGCCCACGAAACCGACGACAGCGACCGTCCCGACCCCTCCGGGAGCGTGACCCATGCGTGAGCGGATCACCGTCGCGGCCCGGGCCAACACGGATCTCCTCGGGCTGCTCGCCCTGTTGCTGGTGCTGCTCGTCGCCTACCAGCACTACGACTCCAGCCTTCTCACCCCGGCCTCCGTCACCATCCTGTCCGCGCAGTTCCTGCCCCTGATCCTGGCCGCCGCGGGGCAGACCACCGTGATGCTGCTCGGCGGGATCGACCTCTCACTGGGAGCCGTGCTCGGCCTCGCCATGGCCGTCTTCGCCACCTACGAGGCGCAGGGCGCCGGAGACGTGGTGACGGCCATGGTGCTCGCCCTGTGCGTGGCCGTCGCGGCCGGCGCCGTCAACGGAACCCTGGTGGCGTACGCCGGTCTGCCCCCGATCGTCGTGACGCTCGCCGCCTCGTTCCTGTGGAGCGGTGTCACGCTTGTCGTCCTGCCGCAGCCCGGCGGACACGTCCCTGGCGGACTCGTGGAGGCGTACAACAACGGCTGGTACGGCATCGCCCTGCCCGCGGTCGCCGTCGCCTTCACCCTCGCCCTCTGGAAACTCCTGCGCACCACCCGCCACGGCCTCGCCCTCTACGCCGTGGGCGGCAACGAACACGGCGCCTACGCCAGCGGACTCCACACCCGAGGGGTGAAGATCGGCGGATACGCGCTGGCGGGCGTGTTCACCGGGCTCGCCGGGATCGGGCTCGCCATCCAGACCGGTTCGGCGGATCCGACGATCGGCACGCCCTACACGCTCAACTCCATCGCCGCCTCCGTCCTCGGCGGCATCAGCTTCTTCGGCGGCGTCGGGAAGATGCGCGGCACGGTCCTGGGCGCGCTCGTCATCGGCCTGCTCACCAACCTGCTGCTGTTCACCGGGATCTCGCCCTTCTACCAGCTCGTCGTGCAGGGAGTGATCCTCGTGGTGGCGCTCGCCCTGAAGACGTACCTCACGAGGGAGGCGGCCGAATGAGCGGCCTTGTGTCAGTGGCCGCGCTGCGCGGCAGCCGGCCCGTCTGGGCGTTCGGCGTGCTCGCGGTCACCTGGCTCGCGGCGATCCTCTTCGCCCACGGCTTCGACAGTGTCTCCAACTTCCGCTACCTCGTGCAGACGGCGTCGTTCCTCGGCATCGTCGCCGTCGGCCAGACCCTGGTCGTCATGATGAGCGGCATCGACCTGTCGGTGTCCGGTGTCGTCGCCCTGTCCGCGGTCGTCTGCGCCAAGGTCGCCTCCGGTACGGGAGGCGGCGCGGCCGGCATCACGGCGGCCCTCGGCTTGTGCGCGCTCGTCGGGGCCGTGAACGCGGCCGGCGTGGTGTGGCTGCGGGTGCCGCCGATGGTGATGACCCTCGCCACCGGCACGATCCTCTCCGGCGCGTTGCTCGTGTACACGGACGGATCGCCCAGCTCGGCGCATGTGCCGCTGCTGGATTCGCTCGCCAACGACCGGCTGCTGGGCGTCCCTTGGGCGTTCGTGCTGTGGCTGGGTGTCACGGCCGTCGCCTTCTGGCTGCTGCACCTGTCCCGGACCGGCCGGTACGCGTTCGCGCTCGGCGCCGGGCACGGCGCCGCCCGCGCCTCCGGCGTACCGCTCGGCGCCACGGCGTTCACCGCGTACGTCTCCTGCGCCCTGCTCGCCGGAGTGGCGGGACTGGTACTGCTCGGCTTCACCGGCACCAGCTCGCTGACCATGGGCAACCCCTACCAACTGCTGTCCATCGCCTCCGTCGTGCTCGGCGGCACCTCCATCCTCGGCGGCCGCGGCCACCTCCTCGGCACGGTCGGCGGCGCCCTGCTGCTCACCCTCCTCACCGCGCTGCTGACCTCCTGGAACCTCTCGGAGGGCGTACGCCAGGTCGTCCTCGGCATCCTGATCATCGGCCTGCTGCTGGTCTACGCGAGGGAGCGTCGCACATGAAGGACCAGGTTGCCCCGCTCCTCCGTGACCTCGTACGGATCCCCAGCGTCAACCCCCGGGGCGCCGCCGGTGACGGGGGCGAGACGGCGGTCGCGGAGTACGTACGCGACTGGCTGGCGCGGCACGGCGTCCACGCCGAGCTGCACGAGGTGCTGCCGGGGCGGTGCAACGTGGTCGCCGTGGTACCCGGCCGCAGCGCGGCGGCCGTGCTCCTCGAAACCCATCTCGACACGGTGGAGACGGACGGCATGACCGTGCCGCCGTACGACGGCGAGGTCCGCGGCGGGAGGCTGTACGGGCGGGGCGCCTGTGACGCCAAGGGGCCACTGGCCGTGTTCATGCTGGCCGCCGCCGAACTCGCCCGTGGCGAGCCGCCGCCGTACACGGTCGTCCTGGCCGGGGTCGTCGACGAGGAGCACGCCTACCGTGGCGTCCTGCACCTGCTGGACGCTCTGGGCGACCGCCCGGTCGCCGGCGCGCTGGTCGGTGAGCCCACCGGGCTGGTCCCGGCCACCGCCCACAAGGGCGTCGTGCGCTACACCGTGCGCACCCGCGGGCGGGCCGGGCACAGTTCGCGCCCCGAGGACGCGGTCAACGCCATCTCGCTGATGGCCCCCGTCCTCGCCCACCTCGCCGTCACACCCCCGGCCGTCGCCCCGCACCCGCTCCTGGGCCCCGCCACCCGCACGGTCACCCGCATCCGGGGCGGCACCGGGCCCAACACCATCCCCGGCACCTGTGAGGCGGACGTCGACCGCCGTACGCTCCCCGGTGAGGACCCGGACGCCGTCTGGCAGCAGGACCACGCCGAACTCGCCGCGCTCGGCGCCGAACTGGATCCTCCCTTCACCGTCGACCCGGCCCTGGACACCCCGCCCGGCACCCCCGTCGTCACCGCCCTGCGCCGCGCGCTCACCGCCCAGGGCCGCCCGTCCGCCGTCCAGGGCATGCCCTTCGGCACGGACGCCAGCAAACTGGCCCGCGCCGGCATCCCCTCGGTGGTGTTCGGCCCCGGCTCCGTCGCGGACGCCCACGCCGCCGCGGAATCGGTGGAGTTGGCGGAGGTGGAGTTGGCTGCGAAGATCGTCGTCGCAACGGTCCGGGGGACGGCGGAGCGGCTCGACGAGGGCGAGAGCGGCCAGGCGGCCGGACAGGGAACGCATCGTGACCGCCCCGGGGAACCAACGGAGCCATCGTGCAGCTGACCGACCATGTCACCCTCGTCGCCAGCGGCGCCGCCGGGTTCGATCTCAGCGACCCGCTGGACTGCCATGTCTACCTCGTACGCGGCAGCCGCCGCAGTGTCCTCGTGGACGCCGGGGCGGGGCGGTCGGTCCACACCATCCTGCGCAACGTGGCCGACGCGGCCACCGAGCCGGACCACCTCCTCCTCACCCACGGCCACGCCGACCACGCGGGCGGGGCGGCGGCCCTCGCCGAGCACCTGCCAGGACTGCGCGTGCTGGCCGGAGCGGAGGCCGTGCGCTGGATCGCCGAAGGGGACGAGCGGGGCCTCAGCGTGGACAAGGGCAGGGCGGCCGGGGTCTACCCGGACGACTACGCCTTCCCGCCCTGCCCTCGCGTCGAGCCCGTCGCCGACGGCACCGAGATCGACCTCGGCGGCCAAGTCGTCCTCCAGGCCGTCGCCACCCCCGGTCACGCCGACGGCCACATCTGCTACCACCTGCGCACGCCCGCCTACCGGGCCCTCTTCTCCGGCGACTGTGTCTTCACCGGAGGGCGCATCTCCCTGCAGAATCTGCACGACTGCCGTGTGCCCGAGTACGCGGACAGCCTCACCCGGCTGGCCGCGCTTGACGTCGACGCGCTCTTCCCCGGCCACCACGAGGTGTCCCTCGCCCGGGCCGGGCGGCACCTGGACGCGGCCCGCGACACGGTCGCCCGCGGTCTGATGCCGAGGAGCACAACGTGATGGCCAGGAGCACCACCTGATGGCGAGGAGCACGACATGACCGCACCGCCCCGCCGCAACCAGGCCTCCTCGCTGCGCCGCGCCCTCAGCGTCCTCGAGTACATCCGCGACCACGCCGGCACCGGCCGCGGGGTGTCCCTGACCCGGATCGCGGAGGACCTCGGCATCAACAAGAGCACGGTGCTGCGGCTCGCCACGCCCCTCATGGAGAGCGACCTGCTCTTCCGCGACCGCGAGACCGGCTGGTTCCGCCTCGGCCACGGCACCCTGCGGCTCGGCCAGTCCTACCTCTCCTCCCTCGACCTGCGCACCGTCGCCGCGGAACCGCTCCGCCTCCTCCAGCACGCGGTGGGGGAGACCTGCCACCTGGTGGTGTACGAACCGCCGGACGTCGTCTACATCGACAAGGTCGAGAACGAGACCAGCGTCCGCATGGCCTCCCGCATCGGCAGCCGGATCCCCGCCTACCGCACCGCCGTCGGCAAGGCCATCCTCGCCTGGCACGGTGAGGAGGCGTTCCGCGCCGCCGTGGCCGCCGGGATGCCGCCGGTCACCCCGCACACGGTGACCGACCCCGACCGTCTGCGCGCCGAACTCGAGCGCGTCCGCCGCCAGGGCTACGCCATCGACGACCGCGAGAACGAGCCGGAGGTACGGTGCGTGGCCGCGCCCGTCTTCGACCACACCGACGCGGCCGTCGGCGCCCTCAGCGTCTCGGGCCTCACCACCCGGATGACTCCGGCCCGGGTCCGCGAGGTCGGCCCCATGGTCGTCCGCACCGGTCTGGAGATCTCCCACGTCCTCGGCTCTCCCCGGGCCCGGGACGTCGTCCAGCACCGTGCGGCAGGCCGCTGAAGCCCAACCCCCTCCGAGCACCACACGAGTACGACTGGACCGCGACAGGAGCGCCATGTCCACCAACCCCCGGACCGCGCCGCCGACCGCGCCGCCGTCCACGTCCTCCGTCTACACCTTCGTCGAGGACCTGCGCGCGGAGGGTGTGGAGCCCGTTCTCGACCGGGTTCTCGGAACGTACGGCTGCGACACGCTCACCGTCGCCGCCGCGTACCACCGGGCCCGTGACGTCACCCCGCACGGCCCCGCCCGGGTCACCCTGCGCCGGGACGGCACCCATGTCCCGCCTCCCGCCGACCTGTTCCAGGGCGCTCGCCTGGTCCCGCCGGCACAGCCCGGAGCGGAACGCGAACCCCTCCGCGAACTGCGCCTGCGCACGGCCGAACGAGGCGCCGCCCTGCACGGCTGGACGGTCTTCCTGCACAACACCACCCTCGGCCTCGCCCACCCCGACGTCACCCAGGAGAACTGCTTCGGCGACCGGGCCGCCCCCGCCGACCTGTGCCCCGCCCACCCGGACGTACGGGCGTACGCCGTCGCGCTGGCCCGATCCGTGGCCCGCCAGGGCGTGGACGCGGTGGTGGCCGAATCGCTGCACTTCGGCACGTTCGGCCACGGCTACCACCACGAGCGCAGCTTCGTGCCCCTCGGCCCGGTCGAGGAGTTCCTGCTGGGCCTGTGCTTCTGCCCGTACTGCGTCGGGCGCGCCGAGACCGCCGGGGTCGACGCCGCGGCCGCGCGCGCCGCGGCCACGCTCACCGTGGGTCGGCTGCTCGACGGCGCGGACCCCCGGCCCGGCACCCTCACCCTCGCCGAACTGGCCGAGAAGGCGGGGGAGCCGGTCGCCGCGTACGCACGCGCCCGCCGTGACACGGTCACCTCGCTCGCCGCGACCGTGGCCGACGCCGTGGCGGCCGAGGGCTCCCGGCTGGTCTTCCTGGATCTGACGGGTGCGGTCAAGGGCTACGCGGACGGCCGCCCGGCCGGCGCGCTCGCGGCCGACGAGGCCTGGCGGATCGGAGTCGACCCGGCGGCGGTCGGCGCCGTCGTCCCCGCCTACGGCCTGCTCGCCTACGCCCGCGACCCCGCACGCGTCGCGGCCGACACCGCCGCCTACCGGACCGCCCTGCCGGACGACTGCACGCTACGGGCCGTACTGCGGCCGGGAGCCCCCGACACCGACTCCGCCGACGGATTGGCCGAGAAGACGGCGGCGGCCACCGGGCCCGGCGGCGCGGACGCCGTCGACTTCTACCACTACGGCCTCGTCCCCTTCCCGGTGCTCGAGCGCATCCCCACGGCCCTGAAGGCACGCCGCTGACACCGCGTCGTACCAGTGGATCTCCGGCCGGACCAACCGGTCCGGCCGCCTCCTGGTCCGGGGGACAACCCCACGTCCTCCCCTGGGGCGTCCCGGATTGCCGGGCCGGCGGGGCGACGGAAGGCTGGTGAGCCATGACGATCTTTCATCCGGCTCCGTCCAGCGCCGCCCGGCCTCCCGAGTTATCGCCCCTCGCCCGGCCGTCCACCGCCAGACGCGGAGGCTTCCGCCGCGCCACACGCACCCTCGCGGCCGGCGCGCTCGCCGCCGCCATGGTGGTCACCGCGAGCCCCGCCCTCGCCCAGCCGTCACCCGAGCGGACAGTGGGCCATACGACGGCCGTGACCGGCGACGACCCCGCCTCCCTGCGCCGCTTCACCGAACAGCGCCCCCGCTGGACGGCGTGCGACCACAAGGAACTGGACGAGGCCGGAGCCCGATGCGCCACGATCCGCGTGCCGCTGGACTACCGGCACCCCGAGGGACGCACCCTCACCATCGGCTTCTCGCGCATCAAGGCCACCGACACCAGGAACCGCATCGGGCTGATGATGCACAACTCCGGCGGCCCCGGCGGGATCACACTCGACATGCCGCTGATGGACGCGCCCGCGATGGGCAAGGAGCTGGCCGCCCGCTACGACCTGATCGGCATGGACCCGCGCGGCGTCGGCCGCAGCAGTCCGCTGCGCTGCGGTACCTCCGGGCACTGGCTGCGCTCCGCCGGGTACGACGACGAAGGGTTCCGGGCCCAGGCGCGCTACGAGGCGGACCTCGTGAAGAGCTGTCAGCGAACGTACGGCAAGGATCTGTCGTACCTGGGGCACTTCACCACCCGGAACACCGCCCGTGACATGGACCTGCTCCGGGCGGTGCTGGGCGAGCGGAAGACCTCGTACTTCGGCGTCTCGTACGGCACCTACCTCGGAGCGGTCTACGCGCGGATGTTCCCGAGCCGTGTCGACCGGCTGCTGCTGGACAGCGCGATCGACCCGGCCCGGTGGCACGTCCCGTTGATCCGCGACGTGACCGTGGCCAATGAGGAGTACCTCGACGCGGTGGCGGCGTGGGCGGCCAGCCGCCACGGCACCTACGGCCTCGGAGACACGGCCGCGAAGGTCCGGGCGACCGTCGAGAGCGTCGCCCGGCAGGCCGCCCGCACCCCGCTCGAGGTGGGCCCGTACACCGCCGACGGCCAGCAGGTGCCGATGGCGCTGGGGATGACCATGGCGGACGACCGGGAGTTCGCACGGACCGCCGAGACCATCCGGGTCTTGTACGACGCGGCGCGCGGACGCACCGTCGAGCCGACGGAGACGCTTCAGGCGGCCCTCGGCGCGCCGGACGACGAGGCGGAGGTCCAGAACTCCCTCCAGATGGCCCTGCAGTGCGCGGACCGGGCCGCACCGCGCGACCTGTCCTGGTACCGGCGCAACGTCGAGCGCAGCCGGGCCACGGCGCCGCTCTTCGGCCCGGTGTTCAACGGTGTGCATCCGTGCGCGTTCTGGCCCGGCAAGCCGGTCGAGCCGCCCATGACCGACGGCAACGACGTGCCCGGCCTGATCGTCCAGGCCACCGGTGACACGCGCACCAGCTACGCCAACGGCCAGGGTCTCCACCGGAAGATGCCGAACTCGCGCCTGATCACCTTGAAGGCGCAGGTGCACGGCGTCTACGGCCTGTACCCCAACCGCTGCGTCTACCAGCAGGTCAACGACTACCTCCGCACGGGCGAACTGCCCGCACGGGACACGGTCTGCGAGAAGGACCCGGTGGCCGCCACCGGCCGCTGACCTCAGCCGACATGGACGCGAGGCCGGCGCGAGCGGTCGGGCTCGGCCTCGCGGAGGACCTCCCGGGTGACGGGTGCGACCTCGCCCTGACCGAAGAGGAAGAACCGGAGGAAGTTGGCGAAGGGGCTGCCCTCGGTCCACTCGAAGTAGATGTGCGGGATCTGGCCGGTGGTGTCCCGGACGTGCAGGAGCAGGGCCCCCAGTCCGTTCGGGATCGAGGAGCACTCCAGGGTCAGGATCCGGTAGCGGCCGTGCAGGACCTCGCCCCGCACGGTGAGGCCCGCCTCGAACTCCGACGGGTCCGTGACCGTGACCTCGACGAAAACGAAGTCCTCCGCCGTCGGGACGTCGTTGTCGTGACGGATCTGCTCGATCTTCTCGCGGTACTCGGCGAGATCGCGGTTGTCCGGCTCGTTGGCGATGAACCGGATCCTGCGGCTGGCGACGTCCCGGACGAAGCGCTGGGCCATGTCGTCCAGCTCGACGCTGGTGACACGGAGCTCGAAGGCGCGGGCGAGCCGGGAGAGCAGGGAGACCAGGATGATGCCGGCGATGAAGCAGGCGCCGATCTTCACACCGTCGGGACGCTCGATGACGTTGAGGACCGTGGTGTAGAGGAACACTGCGGAGATGACCGCGAAGCCGATGGTCCAGCCCCGCTGCCGGGCCTTGCGCGCGGCGATGGTCACGGCGATGGCCGCCGAGGAGATCAGGACCAGTACACCGGTGGCGTAGGCGCCGCCCTGGGCGTCCACGTTCGCGTCGAAGATCCAGGTGACGAGGAAGCCGATCAGGGTGAAGACGATCACCATGGGGCGGACGGCGCGGGCCCAGTGCGGGGCCATGCCGTAGCGGGGCAGATAGCGCGGCATCAGGTTCAGCAGCCCGGCCATCGCGGAGGCGCCGGCGAACCAGAGGATGGCGATCGTCGAGATGTCGTAGACGGTGCCGAACGTGTTGCCCAGGTACTCGTGCGCGAGGTACGCGAGGGCACGGCCGTTGGCGTCGCCGCCCGATTTGAACTCCTTCTCCGGGATGAGCAGGGTGGTGATGAAGCTCGTGGTGATCAGGAACACGCTCATGATCACGGCGGCGGCGGTCAGGAGCTTCTTGGTGTCGCGGATCCGTCCGGTCGGTTTCTGCTCCGTGTCGGCGGGATCGCCCTGGACGTGCGGCATCACGGCCACGCCGGTCTCGAACCCGGACAGGCCCAGCGCCAGCTTCGGGAAGACCAGCAGGGCCACCCCGACCATTGCAAAAACGTTTCCGTGCTCGGCGGTCAGGGCGGAGGACCAGTCCGTGACCACATGCCCCGCGCTCGCCACGTGCCACAGGCCCGTCACCACGACGACCGCGTTGAGTACGAGGTAGACGCCCACCAGGACCACGGCGACCCCGATCGCCTCCAGGAAGCCCTTGAGGAACACCGCGCCCAGCAGCGCCACCAGTACCAGGGTGATCAGCATCTGCTTGTCGTGCAGGGCGTCGGTCAGATGGGGGTTCTCCACCAGGTGCGTGGAGGCGTCGGCCGCCGACAGGGTGATGGTGATCAGGAAGTCGGTCGCGGCGAACCCGAGGAGGGTGAGGACGAACAGCTTGCCCTTCCAGAACGTGAGCAGCCGTTCCAGCATCGAGATCGAGCCCTGCCCGTGCGGACTCTCCTCGGCCACCCGCCGGTAGACGGGCAGGGCGCCCGCCAGGGTGACGATCACCAGCACGATGGTGGCCACGGGCGAGAGCAGGCCGGCGGCGAGGGCGGCGATGCCCGGCTGGTAGCCCAGGGTGGAGAAGTAGTCGACACCGGTCAGGCACATCACGCGCCACCACCGCTGGCCCTTGTGCGCGGCCTCGGGCTGGGCGTGCGGTCCCTGCTGGTTCCCCGCCATGTCGGAGAGGCCTTCCAGCATCCACGTCCGCAACCGGCTCGGCGGCGGGTGTTCGGTGGTGGCCATCGACGTGCTCTCCTGAGGTGCGGCTCGGTGACGGGTACGGCCGTCACGCGGACGGCGCCCCCAGCGTAAGCGGAGAGTGACGCATGGGCCTGCGGATGAGGCCCTCGATGGCGTCAAGCTTGCGTTAAGACTGCGCGATCGCATACCGACGGCTGCCCAGGGCAGGTACGTTCAGGCACAAACCCCGGCGAATCGATCCGGCCGGGAACCCGGGCCGCGCCGTCACCCGGCAGAGCCGGATACGCAGCGTCATGCCGTCCGCCGTGACGTCGCCGTCCCGGTGCCACCCGGAACGACTCCGCTCACGGCGGACGCGTGACGCCGCCCGGCGGGTCAGACGCGGTCGGCCACGATCAGCAGGTACTGGAAGCTGCCGTTCCCGTAGGCGTCCAGGAAGGTGTCCTCGATGCCCGTGACCAGGTGGTCGGCCTGCTTGCGCAGCTCCCAGTAGGGGACCGTCGCCGCGGTCAGGTCCTCGACGTGGACCGGCACGAGGCGGTTGCGGGCCATGGCGCGGAAGTACTCGGAGCGTGGGTGGATGTCGCAGATGTAGTGCGCGTTGATGAGGGACACCTCGCGCGAGGCGCGCCCGTAGGTGTCGTTGTAGCAGCCGGTGATCGTCACATAGCGGCCCCCTCGGCGCAGCAGCCGGGCGTGCTCGGCGAACAGCAGGTCCAGCTCCACGTACATGGTCGACTCGTTGTTCCAGGACGCCGCGTAAGCGCCGGACTCCAGGCCCGTGTCGAGCATGTTGCGGTGGTGGTAGCGCACCCGGCCGTCGATGCCGCGCTTGCGGGCCTGCTCATTGGCGAAGTCCGCCTGCTTCCGGGAGATCGTGACGCCGTCGGCGTGGCAGCCGTACCGCAGATGGGCCACCACGCTGCCGCCGCCGCGCCCGCAGCCGGCGTCGAAGACACGGTCGGTGGAGGAGAGCGGGCCGAGGTGGGAGGCGAGCAGCTCGGCCTGGGCCTGCTCCAGGCGGTGCAGTTCGGCGGTGATGCGCTGCCCGCGTGCCGCCGGGTCGGTGTCGCCGTCGAGGACGGACCAGTCGACGTCCCCGACGCCGTAGTGGTGGTGGTACAGGTCGTCGATCTTGCCGAGTTCGAGGTTGACCGGGTTCTCCTCGGCGTTCCAGTAGTCCGCGACGCGGGTCTGGTACGTGGACTGGGCCGGGATCTGAGCGGCCGCCGGGGTGGCGTCGATGATGGTCAACAGTGGCTCCTCATGGGGCGATGGGACGTCGGTCATGGCCGCGCGTTACCAGTAGTCGGGCAGGTGGTAGCGGTGGGTGTTGGTGGCGTGCCACTCGTGGTTGCCGGCCACCCAGGCGGCGAGACCACCGGCGTAGCGCTCGATCAGGGGTGAGGTGGCGGACAGGGCCGCGGACTCCTCCTCGAACGCCGCCATGATCCGGTTGTGGATCTCGACGGCTTTCAGATACGCGGCCTTGAGCCCGCACCGCTCGTTGGCGGCGATCACCTGGGGCAGGTTCAGGTGATCGGGGTCGCCGGCCAGTTCCTTGGTGAAGGAGTACAGGTCGTTGACGATCGTGGTGGCGTTGCAGGCGAGGGTGGTGATCCGCTGGATCTCGGGCCGGGCGTAGAGCGCCTCGGGCAGTTCGTAGCCCTCCACGGCGTCGACGAGCGACAGACAGGGACGGAAGTTGTTGAACTGCCGCATGACCAGGTACTCCCAGACCGGCGGCACGTAGCGGATCTCGGACCAGGCGGCCTCGGCGAGATAGCCCATGTGCAGGCGGGCGATGTCGTGCACGAAGCGGTCGGTCTGGCTGGGGGTGGCGAAGGCGGCGTAGTCCCGCAGCGCGAAGTGGTACGAGCGCAGCGGCCCGTCGGCCCGCATTCCGTGCCGCCACTCCTCCTCCAGCTCGGGAGTGCCGTGGTACGGGTCGAGCGCCGCCTGGGCCATGATCAGCCGCCCGCCCAGCCCGCGCCGCGCCGCGCCCCTGCCCTCGTCCTCCTCGCAGTAGCAGCTGTCGACGAGGTTCTCGGCGAGCAGCAACTCACCGGCCACCGTGAGGCGTTCGAGGTCGGCTGCGCCCGGATGCTGCAGAACGACGGCCCGGCCGAACTGGAATCCCGAGAAGTCCCCCGTCCAGGCGGGCGGGAACAGGTCCAGCCCGCGGGCCCACGCCTCCAGCCGCCGGTCGATCTCCGCGGCCTTCGCGGGGTCGGCGGGGACCGCGGGCCGGTACCGCAGCCCCGGAATGGGCCCGCCGCGCCGACCTCGCGCCGAGCCTGCGGGGTGGGGCGGCCCGGGCAGCCGGAAGGGTGGGGGTGCGTCCGGGACTGGTGGCGACGGGACCTCTGAGCCGGGTGCCGGTCCTGGCTGGGCGAGGGTGGGCGGCCCGGGCGGCCGGAAGGACGCCGACGCGGTCCGGGCGAGGCCGCCCGGAGGGGGAACCCGGAACGGTGCCGGTGCCGGTGCCTCCGGCTGCGGAGGCGCGCTCGAAGCCCGCGGCAGTGGTGCCCCGGGGCCGGGAGCCGGGGTGGGGCGGGTGAGGCTGGGCGGCCCGGGGAGACGGAAGGGTGGCGGTGTGTCCGGTGGTGGTGCTGCGTCCGAGGACGCCGGCGACGGTGTGTCCGAGGACGGCGGTGACGGAGCCTCGGAGCCGGTAGCCGGGACGGATGGCGCGGACGACACGCATGGCGCAGACGACACGGAGGGCGCGGACGTTGCGGACGGCACGGACGGTGCGCTCATTCGGCGGTCCACCCGACCTGCACGTTCTCCAGGATCCCCGCCGCGTCGGGCACGAGGATGGCCATCGAGTAGTAGGCGGTGACCAGGTAGTTCATGATCGCCGTGGTGTCGACGTTCATGAACCGGACGTTGAGAGAGGGCTCGTACTCCTCGGGGATGCCGGTCTGGTGGAGGCCGACGACCCCTTGGTCCTTCTCGCCGGTGCGCAGCGCGATGATGCTGCTGGTGTGCTGCGGACTGACCGGGATCTTGCCGCACGGAAAGATCGGAACGCCGCGCCACGCGGGCACCTCGTGCCCGTCGACGTTCACCGTGCCGGGCACCAGACCACGCCGGTTGCACTGCCGGAAGAACGCCGCGATCGCCTTCGGATGGGCCAGGAACAGCCGGGTCTTGCGCCGCATCGACAGCAGCTCGTCCATGTCGTCCGGCGTCGGGGGACCCGAGAAGGTACTGATGCGCTGGCCGTAGTCGACGTTGTGCAGCAGCCCGAACTCGCGGTTGTTGACCAGCTCCCACTCCTGGCGTTCGCGGATCTCCTCGATGGTCAGCCGGAGTTGCTGCTCGGTCTGGTTCATCGGGTTGTTGTAGAGGTCGGCCACCCGGGTGTGGACGCGCAGCACCGTCTGGGTGAGCGACAGTTCGTACTCGCGCGGCACGAGGTCGTAGTCGACGAAGCCGCCCGGGAGGGTCGGCTCGCCCACGTGCCCGGCCTGCACGGGGACGTCGGCCTCACCCTTGCGGTTCATGGGCCGGCTCTGCTGCTCCGCGAAGGCGTCCAGATGCGCGGCGAGGGACGGCGTACGCTCGACGAACGCCGTGAGCGCGTCCCAGTTGAGGGCCAGCACCACGCCCGCGGTCTCGGCGCGCACCGAACTCAGCCACAGCGGGTCGTCCCGGCCGACGGCCTCGTCCCCGAGGCCCTCCCCGTCGGTGATGACCCCGATGACCTCCTCCTCGCCGTACTTGCCTGTCGTGTAGCGGGTGAACCGGCCGTGCACGACGAGATACGCTTCCGTCACGGGCTGCCCGGCGTCGACGAGGACCTGGCCGGCCCGAACCTCCCGCACCCGGAACCTCGCCGACATCTCCCGCAGGGCCGCGACGTCGGAGTACCCGCGCAGGGCCGGTAGTTCGGTCAGCGTCTCGGGGATCACCTTGATGTCGTCGGCGCCGTTCTGGTCGAACTGCACCCGCCCCCGGCCGACGCTCAGCTGAAGACGGCGGTTGACCCGGTAGGTGCCGCCCTTGATGTCCACCCACGGCAGCATCTTGAGCAGCCATCGCGAGGTGATGGCCTGCATCTGGGGTTCGGACTTGGTGGTCGTGGCGAGCTGACGCGCCGCCTGGGTACTGAGGCTGGTGAACTGTTGCTCCTCGGTGACGCTTGCCGGGGAGCTTTCCGGTGCGGACACATTCCCTCCCGTTGGGTGGGCGGACGTGGGCGTACTGAGTGGACGTGGGCGGACCTGGCGGACCTGGGCGGACATCGCCCTGGCCGTCGATGGCGATTGACGGGGCATCCGTGGGACGAGCGCGCGCCGTGACAGAGCCGCGGACGAGGGCTTCGCGATCTCCCCGGGCGGTTACGGCGCCTGCCGGTGGGGCCCGGCGGGGCGGGGCCGGGTGCGGCGGGGCCGGGTGCGTCGGGGGTGGCTGGGGTCGCGGAGGCGGTGGAGGTCGAAGACGGTTTGCGGGGAGCGGGACGCCATGACGGCAACCTCGTGACGGTGCGTGCGGCTGGGCTGTGAGCGCTGCGAGTCAAGCCAACAGCCACGGCTGGCGATCGGGAACAGCGTGAAAGGGGCGCCTTCGTGCTACGGAGGCGCGGATCCGAGGCGCGGGGTGGGCCTCCCGACGGGTATGAGCCTCCCGCGCCGGTCGCTCATGTCCTGTGCACCCGGCGCAGTGGGCGCACGCACACACGACGGCTGCCGCTAAGGCGCACACGCAGGCGCACTGGTGCGCCCCCGGCGGCCCGGAGGGGCGTTGGTGCCAGGAAGGTGCATCCCGGTGACGCCCGGGCTTAAAGCCGTATGTATTCGGAAAAGATGGCCCCGAACGGTTGTCTGGGCCGCTGTCGACGCAGGGACGACAGCGGCTCTCCAGCGCCGGGCGCCGCCGCCGGCCGTGCACGGGGAGGAGCCTGTCGTGCGTGTGCCCCTGTACCTGCAGCCACGGCTCGAACCACCGCTCAGTTCCTTACTGGAGGCCACGCCCTTCCTGCACTCGCTCGCCGACGCGCTGGGCTCACCCCTCAACGTGCTGCTGCCCGACCGGATCGCCGAGAACGCCGAGCGGTTCCGGGCCGTGTACCGCAAGCACCACCTCACGGGCCGGGTGACCTTCGCGCACAAGGCGAACCGCTCCAGCGCCCTCTTACGCCGTCTGGCCGCGGCCGACCCGGCCTCGGTCGGCGTGGACGTCGCCTCGCTGGGCGAGCTGCAACACGCCCTGAGCTGTGGGTTCACTCCGGACCGGATCACGGCCACCGGCCCCAAGGATCCCGCGTTCCTGTGGCTGGCCGCCCGCACCGGCGTGACCGTGCACCCCGACTCGGTGACCGAAGTAGAACAACTGGCCGAGCTCGTACGGAAGTTCGCCCTGCCCAGGGTCGACGTCCTGCCCCGGCTGTCCGGGTTCGAGGCGGCCACCGGCTCCGGAGTGTCCGGGGTGAAGGTGCTCTCCCGGCGCAGCCGCTTCGGCACGCCCGTGGGCGAGCTGGGCACGCTGCTGGACGCGCTGGAGCGGCACCGGGACGCCGTCGAACCGGTCGGCGTCGCGTACCACCTGGACACGACCGGGCTCGCGGAGAAGGCCGTCGCCCTGGAGAGCTGCGTCGCGGTGATGGACGAGTTCCGCGCACGGGGACTCGACCCGCGGGTCGTCGACATCGGCGGAGGGTTCGGCGTCGGCTACGTCGAGGACGCCGCACAGTGGGAGCGCTACACGACCGAGCTGACGAACGCCGTGATGGGGACCCGGCCGACGCTGACCTGGCGCGGACACGGCTACGGCCTGCGCAACGAGGGCGGCACACTCCGCGGAGCCCTGGGCCTGTACCCGGCGCACCGGCCGACGGCGGGTCCCGGATACCTCGACGACCTGCTCTCCGCGCCCGCCCCCGCCTCGGGCCGCCCACCGGCCACCCTCCTCCTGGAGCACCTCTACGACCTCGCCGTCCAGCCCGGCCGGGCGCTGGTGGACCAGTGCGGCGCGGTCCTGGCCCGGGTCCTCGACGTACGCCCCACCGGCTCGGGCGACCATCTGGTGCGCGTCGGCATGAACGCCGGGGACATGGGCCTGGAGGAGCACGGGGTCCTGGTCGACCCCCTGCTGCTGCCACGTGAGGGCGGGGAAGGGAAGGGCGGCGAGGGACCTGACGGAGGCGAGGGACCCGTGGGCGTCCACCTCGTCGGAAACCTGTGTCTGGAGGCCGACCTGATCACCCGCCGCACGGTGTACCTGCCCCGGCTGCCGCGCGCCGGCGACCTCCTCGCGTTCGCCAACACCGCCGGCTACGCGATGGACTTCCACGCCCACGCCGCACAACGGCAGCCCCTCGCCCGGACGGTCGCCGTGGTGCGGGACGGCGGTTCCTGGCGGTGGTGCCCGGACGAGGATTACTGGCCGATCACGCAGTCGGGGGGACCCGCGTCATGAGGTACGACAGCATCACCGAGGCCATCGGCAACACCCCGCTCGTCCGCATCGACCCGGCCGTGCACGGCCTGACCCACATCGACCTGTACGCCAAGCTGGAGATGCTCAACCCCTTCGGCTCGGTCAAGGACCGGCCCGCCTGGAACATGGCCCGCCCGCACCTCGCCGACGCGGCCGGGCGCGGCGCGACGGTCGTGGAGCTGTCGAGCGGGAACACCGCGAAGGCGCTCGCCCTGCTCGCGGGCGTGCACGGCCTGAAGTTCAAGAGCGTCACCAACCGGATGCGGATCCCGGAGATCAAGGAGCTGCTCCTGCTCCTCGGCGCCGAGATCGAGGAGTTGCCCGGCCGCAGCGAGTGTCTCGACCCGACGGACACCGACGACCCGCTGACCCGCTTCCACCAGGCGCTCACCGAGCCCGGCGGCACTTACCTGCACACCGACCAGTACTTCAACCCGCGCAACACCGAGGCCCACGCGGCGGGCACCGGTCCGGAGATCATCAAGGACCTCGACGGGCGGGCCCCGGACTGGTTCGTCGCCTGCGTGGGCACCGCCGGATCCTCGACCGGGGTGGCCAGGGTGCTGCGCGAGCACGACCCGGACGTACGGGTCCTCGGCCTGGTCGCCCACAAGTCGGACTTCATCCCCGGCATCCGGACCATCGACGAGGTGCACCAGGTCGGCCTCTTCGACCCGGCGACGTACGACACCATCGAGTCCGTGACGGCCGACGAGGCGATCGACGGCATGGTCACCCTGATCCGCCGTTGCGGCCTGCTGTCCGGGCCCACGGGAGGTGCCGCGTTCCACGGCGCGGTACGTCATCTCCGCACGGTGGACGCAGAGCTGACGGAACGTCGCACCGCCGTCTTCATCGTCTGCGACCGGGCCGAGAGCTACATCGGGTACGTACGGCAGCGCCGCCCCGAACTCCTCGGGCGGCCGCCCCTGAAGAACTCGGCGGCGAACCTCACCGAGGCGGAGGTGCGGGCCGAGGCCCCGGTCGTCGACACGGCGGCCGCCCGGCGCTGGATCGCCGAGGGCCGGCCGGCGCCGCTCGTCATCGACCTGCGCGGGCCGCAGGCGTACGCCGCGCTGCACATCGACGGATCGGTCAACATCGCCGACGAGCTCTTCGGCGAACTGCTGCGCGGCGGACTCCCGTTCAGCAAGCGGCAGCCGGTGCTGCTGGCCTGCCCGGTCGGCGAGAAGTCCGCCCGCTACGCCGCTCTGCTCACCCGCATGGGCCACCCCGACGTGCGCAGCCTGTCCGGCGGCGTCATCGCATGGCGCGACGCGGGCGCGCCCCTGGTCCGGGACTGACGATGCCCCACGGCGAACCGGCCCTCCCGGACGACGAGTTGAGGGAACTGACGGCCTGGCAGCAGGACATACGGGAGCAGTTCCCCATCATCACCGCCCACCCCGAGCCGGCCTACCTCGACAGCGCGGCCACCGCACAGAAGCCCCGGGCGGTGCTCGACGCCGTGCAGACGTACCTGACGACGTCGAACGCCAACGCAGGGCGGGGCGCCTACCCGTGGGCCAACCGGACGACCGCGCTGGTCGAGCGGACCCGGCGACGCGTCAAGGAGTTCCTCGGCGACCCGGATCCGGAGTCGGGCCGGTCGGCGGTCCACTTCGTCAGTGGCACCACCGAGGGGCTGCGGACCGTCGCCCGCGACTGGCTCACCACCCATCTCACCGACGGCGACGAGATCCTGGTCCCCCACGCCGACCACCGGGCCAACCTGCTGCCCTGGCTGGAGGCCGAGCGGCTGCTGGCGGAGCGCGGCGTCGGCGTACGGGTGCGCGGACTGCCGTACCAGGCGGATTCCGGCGACTACGACCACCGGGCGCTGGCGGGGGCCGTCGGTCCACGTACGCGCTTCGTCGCCGTCACCCATGTCCACCACGTCTACGGCGGCGACATGAACGTGCACCGGATCCGCGCCGCCGTGGGCCCGACGGTGCCGATCTGCCTGGACGCCGCACAGAGCGTCGGCCACCTGCCGGTGTCCGTGGCGGCGCTCGACGTGGACTTCGTGGTCTTCTCCGGGCACAAGGCGCTCGCCCTGCCCGGGACGGGAGCCGTGTGGGCGCGCAACGACCCCGCCCGCGGACCGGAGTTGCGTCCCGGCGGCTGGCAGGGCACCCCCAACACCGTGGGCATCGCCTCCCTGGAGGCCGCGCTCGACTGGCTGGACGCGGCGGGCACGGACCGCATCGGCCGCTGGGGCACGGCCCTCGCGGCCCGGCTGACCGACGGGCTCAGGCACCTCCCCTCGTACGAGATCCTGGGCTGCCAGGCGAGCCTGGCCGCCGGCTCCCCGTTGCAGCGCCGCCACGGCATCGTCACCTTCCGGCACCGGGACATCCCCTCGGACGACCTCGGGTTCATCCTGTTCAGTCACGGCTTCATGGTCCGGGCCGACAGCCTCTGCCAGGCGGGCACGGACGAGACGGACCCCAAGCACGGCTCGGTGCGGGTCAGCGTGCACGCCTACACCACGGTGGAGGAGGTCGACCGGCTGCAGTCCGTGCTCACCACGCTGGCCTGAGCCCGGCGCCGGCCCGGGTTCACCTCCTTGCTCACCCCAACGGTCCGAAAACGTGAATGGGAACCGTTTTCACCTGTAGGGTCGTGATCATCTTCGGACCATACGAGATGGTGAGGTGACACACGGCCCATGGGTGTGAGCATGGCGACGGCCAAGCTGTGGGTGGAGCGCTGGGAGCGCCAGCAGGAGCGGTACGCCCTCGGCCGCGAGGAGCGCTTCACGGTGATCGCCGACGTCGTCGAGCACGTCACGGCCGACCGCGAAAGGCCCCTGCTCCTCGACCTGGGCTGCGGGCCCGGCTCCCTGGCCGCCCGGCTCGCCGCGCGCCTGCCGGACGCCGAGATCGTCGCAGCGGACATGGACCCACTGCTCCTGGAACTCGGCCGCACCCACCACCCGTACGCCGCCCGGTACGTGGAGGCCGTGATCGGCGACGACGGCTGGACCGACACCCTCGGGCTGCGCCGCCCCCTGGACGCGGCCGTCTCGACCACCGCCCTGCACTACCTCTCCGAGCCCACCCTGCTGGGGACCTACCGCCGGCTCGCGTCGCTGCTGCGCCCGGGTGGCGTCGTCGTCAACGGGGACCACTTCGCCCAGGAGGGCCCGCCCTGTTCGGCCCTCACCGCACACGTCGCGCGCCGCCGTGCCGAACGCTCCCGCGTGCACGGTCACGAGGACTGGGATTCCTGGTGGGCGGCGGCGGCCCGGGACCCCGAACTGGCCGACCTCTTCGACCTGCGCGGCAGGCGCCGGGCGGCGCTCGGCAACCACGGCGGCAACGGCAGCGACCTGACCCTCGCCCGCCACGCCGAACTGCTGCGGCAGGCGGGCTTCCAACACGTCGGCACGGTCTGGCAGTTCGGCGACAGTCACGTCCTCGTCGCGATCAGGGACTGACGCGGCGCGGTGAAGCCTCCGCGGGGCTGGTCCATGACGAGAAACATGGTTAGCCTTACCTAAATTCTTCATGAGGATCACCTGCGTACGGTTCCGGAGGATGCGTGAGGCGAGCGGACCCGCCGGGACGGGACGTTCTGTGGGGCGCGGTCGGGGGGCAGCGCCGTGCCGTCGTGTTCGGCGCGCTCCTGGGCATGGGCCATCAGACCGGTGAGGCCCTCGTGCCGCTGCTCATCGGACTGGCCGTCGACCGGGGCGTGGTGGACGGTGACGTCACCGGACTGCTGCTGTGGCTCGGCATCCTGGCCGCCGTCTACGTCGGACTCTCCCTCAGCTTCCGCCACGGCGCCCGCATCGGCGAGCGCGCCTCCCTCACCGCCGCCCACCACCTGCGCACCGCACTTGTCGGCCGCGTCCTCGCCCAGGAGGGCGGCGCCGACGACGGACGGCTGCCCGGAGAACTCGCGAACACCGCCACCGAGGACGCACGACGGGTCGGCGCCGTCACCATGGCCCTCGTCTTCGGCGTCGCGGCCGCCACCGGTGTGCTCGTCAGCGCGATCGTGCTGCTGAGCGTGTCCCTCACCCTCGGCCTACTCGTCCTGCTGGGCACCCCGCTGCTGCTGTGGCTGGGCCACCTGCTGAGCAAGCCCCTGGAACGGCGCAGCGAGACCGAGCAGGAGCGCGCGGCACGCGCCTCCGGTGTCGCGGCCGACCTCGTGGCCGGGCTCCGCGTGCTCAAGGGCATCGGCGCCGAACCGTCGGCCGTCGCCCGCTACCGCCGCATCAGCCAGGACTCGCTGACCGCCACCCTGCGCGCGGCCCGCGCCGAGGCCTGGCAGAACGGCGTCGTCACCCTCCTCACCGGCGCCTTCCTCGCCCTGGTGGCGCTCGTCGGCGGCCGGCTCGCCGCCCGCGGCGACATCGGCCTCGGCGAACTCGTCTCGTCCGTCGCCCTCGCCCTCTTCCTCATGGGCCCCCTCTCCACGTTCTCCTGGGTCAACGCGCAGCTCGCGCAGGGCCGTGCCTCCGCCGCCCGCATCGCCGAGGTCCTCGGCGCCGAGCCCGCCGTGACGGCCGGTCCCGCGACCGACGGAACCGTGACCGATGGGGCGGCGACCGCCGGGCCCGTACTGCGCCGGGTGGAAGGCCGGCTCCGGCTGCGCGGACTGTCGTACGGGACCCTGCGCGGGCTGGACCTCGACATCGCCCCCGGCGAGACCGTCGGCGTCGTCACGAGCGACCCCGCCGACGCCACGGCGCTGCTGCGCTGCCTGGGCCGCCGCACCGACCCCGACGCCGGAGCCGTGGAACTCGACGGCACCGACCTGTCCACGCTCGGCCTGGCGGAGGGGCGCGCCGCGATCCTCGTCGCCGAGCACGACGCGGACCTCTTCGAAGGCACCCTCCTCGACAACGTCACCGCCGCCGCACCCGCCGGAGCCGACATCCGCACCGCGATGGCCGCGTCGAGCACCGACGAGGTCGCCCGCGCCCTGCCCGACGGCGCCGACACGGCCGTCACCGCGCGCGGACGCTCGCTCTCCGGAGGGCAGCGCCAACGCGTCGCCCTCGCCCGGGCACTGGCCGCCGACGCCCCCGTCCTCGTTCTCCACGAGCCCGCCACCGCCGTCGACGCCGTCACGGAGACCCGGATAGCCGCCGGGATCAAGGACGTCCGCGGGGGCCTTACGACCGTCCTGGTCACCAACAGTCCCGCCCTGCTCGCCGTGACCGACCGGGTCGTGCTCCTCGACGGCGGCCGCGTCACCGCGACCGGCGACCACGACCACCTGGTCCACGACCGCGTCGCCTACCGGACGGCGGTCCTGACGTGACCGACAGCCGGGCGGGAACCCCCACCGAGACGCCGCTGCTCCCCGTCGCCACGCCCGCCCGCACCCGCGCGGCCGTCGCCGAACTCGTGTGCCCGCACCGGCCGTTGGCGCTGGCCGCGTTCGCCGTCATGGTCGGCGCCACCGCCGTCGGTCTGCTCGTGCAACCGCTGCTGGGCCGGATCGTCGACCTGGCCGCCGACCGCGGGTCCGCCGACGCGATCACGACGACCGCGGCCCTCCTCGTGGCCGTCGCCGTGGCGCAGGGCCTCAGCACCGGGCTCGGCCTGTCGCTGATGTCCCGGCTGGGCGAGACGACCCTGGCCCGGCTGCGCGAACGGTTCGTGGAACGGGCCCTCGAACTGCCGCTGGAACGCGTCGAGAAGGCGGGCGCCGGAGACCTGACGGCCAGGGTCACCGCCGACGTGTCCCTCATCGCCGAGGCCGTACGCAGCGCCCTGCCGGAACTGGCCCGTTCCCTGCTCACCATCGTGCTCACCCTGGGCGCCCTCGCCCTGCTCGACTGGCGGTTCCTGCTGGCCGCGCTGCTCGCCGTGCCGGTGCAGGCGGCCACCGCGCGCTGGTACGTCACCCGCGCGATCCCCCTGTACGCGGAGCAGCGCTCGGCCGGCAGCGTCCAGCAGCAGCAACTCCTCGACACCGTCGGCGGCAGCTCCACCGTGCGGGCGTTCCGGCTGGAGCGTGAGCACATCGAGCGCGTCACCGGTCGGTCCTGGTCCCTGGTCGGGCTGACGATGCGCGGAGTCCGGCTCGTGCTGGGCTTCTACAGCCGGTTGCACATCGCCGAGTACATCGGACTCGCCGCCGTCCTCGGCACCGGCTACTTGCTGGTCCACGACGGTTCGGCGAGCATCGGCACGGCGACCGCCGCCGCTCTGTACTTCCACAGCCTCTTCGGCCCCGTCAACGCCGCCCTCGTCCTGCTCGACGACGCCCAGTCGGCCACGGCGGGCCTGGCCCGGCTCGTCGGCGTCACCGACGAACCGCCACCTCCGCGGCCGGCGCGTCCCGCCGTACCGGAGTCCGCCGAGGTCACCGTGCGAGGAGTCGGCCACGCCTATCGCACCGGACATCCCGTCCTGCACGACATCGACCTGACGGTCCGTCACGGCGAACGCGTGGCCCTCGTCGGCGCCAGCGGCGCGGGCAAGACGACCCTGGCCCGACTCGTCGCCGGCATCCAGCCACCCACCACCGGAACCGTCCTGATCGGCGGCGTCCCGCCGACCGAACTCGGATGGTCGAGCCGCACGGTCGCCCTGATCACCCAGGAGACCCACGTCTTCGCGGGCCCGCTCGCCGACGATCTCCGCCTCGCCACACCCGACGCCACCGACGACGAACTGCGGGCCGCCCTCGACCGCGTCGACGCCCTCGCCTGGGCCGAGGCGCTGCCCGACGGCCTCGCCACGGTGGTCGGCGACGGCGGACACCGCCTCAGCGGCGCGCAGACACAGGCCCTCGCGCTGGCCCGCCTGATCCTCGCCGATCCGCCGCTCGTCATCCTCGACGAGGCCACCGCAGAGGCCGGCAGCGCCGGAGCGCGCGCCCTGGAGAAGGCGGTCGCCCGCGCCGTCGACGGACGCACCGCGCTGATCGTCGCCCACCGCCTCAGCCAGGCGGCGGCCGCCGACCGCATCGTCGTCATGGACGCGGGCCGCGTCGTCGAGACCGGCACCCACGACGAACTCCGCGTCGCCCGAGGCCCGTACGCGGCTCTCTGGAAGGCGTGGTCGGACACCAGGGCCCCAGGCGCCGACACCCTCGACGACTCCAGCGACACCGGCGGCCCCGGCTGAGCAGAGCACGAGACCCGCTCGCCGCACCGCCACCCCCGCACCGCCCGGCACCACAGGAAACCGAACGAAGGATCACACCACCGATGTTCCGCTCCCGCAGAGCACCGCGGCTCGCCGCCGCGCTCGCCTCCGCCGCCATGCTTCTCGTCACCGCCACGGCATGCGGCGGTGACGACTCAGGTTCCGACGACACGGGCGCCGGCACGGAGGCGGGTTCCTCCGGCGAGTCGGCCTTCCCGGTCACCATCGCCCACAAGTACGGCAGCACGACCGTCAAGTCCGAGCCGAAGCGGATCGTCACGGTCGGCCTCACCGACCAGGACTCGGTGCTCGCGCTCGGCAGGACGCCGGTCGGCACCACGGAGTGGCTGGGCGGCTACAAGGGAGCCGTCGGCCCCTGGGCCGAGGACAAACTCGGCGGGGCCGCCACGCCGACCGTGCTGAAGGACACCGGCACCGGCCCCCAGGTGGAGAAGATCGCCGCGCTCAAGCCCGATCTGATCCTCGCGGTGTACGGCGGACTCACCAAGGAGCAGTACGAGTCACTGTCGAAGTTCGCGCCCGTGGTCGCCCAGCCCAAGAAGTACAACGACTACGGCGTCCCGTGGCAGGAGCAGACGGAGACGATCGGCAAGGCCCTCGGCAAGCCCGAGGAGGCCGCCAAGGCGGTCGCGGACACCGAGGACAAGATCAAGGCCGCCGCAGCGGAGCACCCCGGCTTCAAGGGCGCCACCGCGGTGATGGCCACGCCGTACGAGGGCATGTTCGTCTTCGGCAGCCAGGACCCGCGCTCGCACCTTCTGAGAGGCCTGGGCTTCTCCCTGCCCAAGGACCTCGACAAGGTGATCGGCGACCAGTTCGGCGCGAACATCAGCAAGGAGCGCACCGACCTGCTCGACCAGGACACCCTCGTGTGGCAGGTCGGCGACGTCACCAAGGACGCCGCCAAGCTGCACAAGGACGCCTCCTACAAGGACCTGAACGTCGTCAAGGAGGGACGCGAGGTCTACGTCAACGAGACCAGCGACTACGGCAACGCCCTGTCCATGGGCACCGTCCTCAGCCTGCCCTACGTGATCGAGCGCCTGGTCCCGCAGTTGGCGGCGGCCGTCGACGGCAAGACGGACACGAAGGTGGAGCAGCCCGCTTCCTGAAGCCCGTGTCCTGACGGCGTTTCAGGAAGTCATGCGGGGACACCCGCACAGCGGGGAGGGACCGTCCGCGAGCACCGCACTCGTGGCCGGTCCCTCCCACGTTCCTCACGACGGGTGTCAGCCGCCCATGGACTCCGCCAGGCTCCGGGGCCGCATGTCGGTCCAGTGCGTCTCGACGTACTCCAGGCAGGAGTGCCGTGAAGCGGGTCCGTGGACCACGCGCCAGCCGGCCGGCACGTCCACGAAGTCCGGCCACAGGCTGTGCTGGTTCTCGTCGTTGACCAGCACCGAGTAGACGCCCTCGGGGTCCTCGAACGGATTGCTCATGCTCTTCCTCTCCTCGACCCCCCGCCTCGCGTCCGGCGAGGGAGGCTTACGGCTTTACGCCCGGCCGTTCCGGCCGGCCCACGCGACCAGCCCCTGAAGCGCCCTGAACCACGTCCCGGCCAGGTCCTGGACCGCGTCGCGCGGCAACAGCCCCTCCAGGTACGCCCAGTGAGCGGCGAGCACGGGCCCGTCCGCCCGGTCCTCCGTCACCACGTTGATCTCCAGCGCGTGGCCCTGCCGCATCGCGGCCTCGGGACCGATGTCGGCCACGTCCTCCTCGGGCGCGTACGACCAGTCCGTCTCCTCCGGGATGTCGAACCGCCCCAGGTAGTTGAACTCCACGCGGGCCGGTTCGCGAGCCGCCAGCACCTCGCGCGTACGGGGGTTGAGGTGCCGCAGCATGCCGTAGCCGACACCGTTCCCCGGTAGCGACGCCAGGTGCTCGCGGACCCGCCGTACGACCTCCCGCGCCGCCGGACCACCCGCGAAGGCCTCGGCGAGATCGGCCGCCCCCGCGTCCAGCCGGACCGGGAAGACGCTCGTGAACCAGCCCACCGTGCGGGACAGGTCGAAGTCGTCCCCGGCCAGCTCCTCCTCGCGGCCGTGGCCCTCCAGATCGACCAGGACCGAGGTGTCGGACCCGCCGCCGCGCCGCCGCCAGTCGGCGAAGGCCAGCGCGAGCCCCGCCAGCAGCACGTCGTTGACGCCGGCGCCGAACGCGGCGGGCACGGACGACAACAGCGGCCCGGTGTGCTCGGCCGGCATCCTGAGGACCACCTCCCGCCGGGTCGCGGTGGTGTCGCGGTCCGGATCGACCTCCCGGGCGAGCGGGAACGGCTCGGTGCCGCCGTCGCCGTCCAGGCCGCCGTCCAGCACGGCCTTCCACACCGGCAGCTCGGCCTCCCGCGCCGGGTCCCGCGCCAGCTCGGACAGCAGCCGTGACCAGCGGGCGAACGACGTGTCCACCGGGTCGAGTCGCACCGGCCGCCCGGCGGACACGTCCCGCCAGGCCGCCGCCAGATCCGGCAGCAGCACGCGCCACGACACACCGTCCACCACCAGGTGGTGGGCCATGAGCAGCAGCCGTCCGGGAGCGTCGCCCGCGTCGAACCACACGGCCCTGACCATGGCGCCCGCGTCCGGGTCCAGCAGCGCCCTGGCCGCGTGCGCGTGCTCCCGTACGGCCTCGCTCAGCGCCTCCGCATCGAGCCCCGCCACGTCCACCCGGTCGATCCACCCGGCGGCGTCGACGGCACCGGCCGCCGGAACGTGCAGCGACCACTCCTCGGCGTCGTCCCGCGACGGCCGGACCAATGTCGCCCGCAACAGGTCGTGCCGGTCGGCCAGCGCCTGCAGCACGGCCGTCAGAGCGGGCAGGTCCAGCTCCGCCGGGGTGCGGACGAGCGCGGACTGGTGGTACGTCGCGAACGGGCCGCCCAGTTCGCGCAGCCAGTGCATCACGGGGGTGAGCGGCACGGTTCCGGTGCCGTCGTCCTCCGGACGCGGGGCAGCGGTACCCGCGGACTCGGCGACCGCACCCAGCGCCGCCACCGTACGGTGCCGGAACACCAGCCGCGGGGTGATCCGCACACCCGCCGCACGGGCCCGGCCCACGAGCTGCATGGCCACGATGCTGTCGCCGCCGAGGGCGAAGAAGTCGTCGTCCACGCCGGCCCGTTCCAGTCCCAGCACCTCGGCGAACACCGCGCAGAGCACCTTCTCGGCCGGTGTGGCGGGAGCGCGCCCGGACGACAGGGCGGAGAAGTCGGGCGCGGGCAGGGCGGCCCGGTCCAGCTTGCCGTTCGCCAGTTCCGGGAACCGGTCCAGCGCGACCACGGCGGCCGGGACCATGTGGTCCGGCAGCCGGGCGGCGACATGGCCGCGCAGCTCGCCCGGGTCCGGCAGGGCGCCCGGCGCCGGAACCACGTACGCCACGAGCAGCTTGCGGGAGCCCTGCTGACGTACTGTCACCAGGGCCTGGCCGACCGCCGGATGACCGGCGAGGACGGACTCGATCTCCGCGGGCTCGATACGGAAGCCACGGATCTTGACCTGGTCGTCGGCCCGGCCGAGGTAGTCGAGGTACCCGTCGGCGGTCCAGCGGGCCAGGTCGCCGGTGCGGTACAGCCGGGAGCCCGGTTCGCCGAACGGGTCGGCCACGAACCGCTCCGCCGTCAGCCCGGGACTGTCCAGGTACCCCCGGGCGAGACCGCCGCCTGCCAGGTACAGCTCGCCCGTGACTCCCGGCGGCACCGGCTGCAGCAGCCCGTCCAGCACATACGCCCGCGTCCCGGCCACCGGCCGTCCCACCAGCGGGCGTTCACTGTCACGGACCCTGGCCACCAGGGCGTCCACGGTCGACTCCGTCGGCCCGTACAGGTTGAACGCCTCGGTGCCACGCAGCGAGGCCAGCCGCCGCCACAGCGAGACCGGTACGGCCTCGCCGCCCACGCCGACGACCGCGAGCGGGCAGCCGTCGCCGAGCGGCAGACCGCTCTCGGCCATCTGCGCGAAGAACGACGGCGTCACCTCCAGGAAGTCGAACCGGTGCTCCACCACGGCCCCGGCGAGCAGCTCGGGATCCCGCCGCACCTCCTCCGACACGATGTGCACGCAGTGCCCGTCCAGCAGCCACAACTGGGGCTGCCAGGAGGCGTCGAAGAAGAACGACCAGGCGTGGCCCGCCCGCAGATGCCGTCGTCCCGTGGCCTCGATCGCCGGGGCGTAGAGCGTCTCGCGGTGGCTGTGGAAGAGGTTGCCAAGGGTCTCGTGGGTGACCACGACACCCTTGGGGCGGCCGGTCGAGCCGGAGGTGTAGATGACGTAGGCGGGATGACGAGGCGTCAGCGAGCCGGTGCGGTCGGCATCGGTGAGATGGTCCGGCTGCTGGGCGGCGATCCGCTCGACCGTGGCGGGCTCGTCCAGTACGAGAGGCTCGGTGCCCGTGGGCAGGGCGCCGGCGAACTCACGTGTGGTGAGGGTCAGTACCGGACCGGCGTCGTCGAGGACGTCCGCCGTACGCTCCACCGGGGCGTCCGGGTCGAGCGGCAGATACGCCGCCCCCGCCTTGTGCACCGCGAGCACGGCCACCAGGAACCGTGCGGTGCGGGGGAGTGCCAGAGCCACGAACCGCTCGGGGCCCGCACCGAGTTCGACCAGCAGACGCGCCAGCCGGTTCGCCTCGTCGTCGAGCTCGGCGAAGCTCAGCTCGATTCCGTCCGAGGCCACGGCGGGCAACTCCGGGCACCGACGCACCTGTTCCTCGAAGAGGGCGGGCACGGTGGTCGGCGCGGTGACGACCGGCCGGCCGTGCCATCCGCCGACCAGTCGTCGCCGTTCGTCCTCGTCGAGGATGTCGACGCGCCCGAGCGACAGGCCCGGGTCGGCGGTCACGGCCCGCAGGACGCGCCGCAGACGGTCCGCGAAGGACTGCGCGGTCGCGTGGTCGAACAGGTCGGCGCTGTACTCCAGCACACCGTCCACACAGCTGCCGTTGCCTCGCTCCACGAAGTCGAAGGACAGGTCGAACTTGGCGGTGGTGTTCGCGACCTCGTCGCGGCCGCCGCTCAGCCCGGGCAGCAGCCCCGCCCCGTCCCTGTCCCCGTCTGACGCCAGGTACACCACCATCACCTGGAACAACGGGTGCCGGGCAAGCGACCGGGCCGGGTTGAGTACCTCCACCAGCCGCTCGAAGGGCACGTCCTGGTGGTCGTAGGCGGCCAGGTCGGCCGCCCTCACCCGGGCCAGCAGCTCCTGGAACGTCGGATCGCCCGAGGTGTCGGTGCGCAGCACCAGCGTGTTGAGGAAGAACCCGACCAGGTTCTCCAGCGCCGCGTCCGTCCGCCCGGAGATGGGGCTGCCGATCGGGATGTCGTGGCCCGCGCCCAGCCTGCTGAGCAGTGTCGCCACGGCGGCCTGCAGCACCATGAACACGCTGACGCCGTTGTCGCGCGCCAACTGGTGCAGGGCTGCCGCCAGTTCGGCGTCGAGTGTCAGATCGGCGGAGCCGCCCCGGTAACTCGACTCCAGCGGCCGGGGCCGGTCCACGGGGAGGGCCAGCTCCTCGGGCAGCCCGGCCAGCGCCCGTTTCCAGTAGCCGAGTTGCTCCTCGCCGACCTCGGCGAGCAGTCGCTCCTGCCAGAGGGTGTAGTCGGCGTACTGGACCGGCAACGGCTCCCACTCGGGCGCCCCGCCCTCCAGCCGCGCCGCATAGGCGAGCGCCAGATCCCGGTGCAGCGGCGCCTCCGACCACTCGTCACCCGCGATGTGGTGCACCAGGAGCAACAGCGTCCACTCCTGCTCGCCGGTGCGGAACACATGGACGCGCAACGGCGGTTCGCGGTCCAGCTCGAAGCCGTACGTCCCGGCCCGCGCGAGCCGCTCGGGCAGCAGGACCGCGTCGACGTCCTCCACGTCGAAGAAGACGTCACGCGGCTCGAGAACGCGCTGGTAGGGACGCCCCTCCTCGTCGGGGAACACCGTGCGCAACGTCTCGTGCCGGGTCACCAGATCGCGCACAGCCGCCCGCAGCGCCTCGACGTCCAGGTCGCCGGTCAGTCTCCAGGCGGAGGGGATGTTGTACGTCGGGTTGGGTCCCTCCACCCGGTACAGCACCCACAGCCGCCGCTGGGCGGAGGACAGCGGGAGCCGCTCGGGACGCGTGCGCGGGGTGAGCGCCGGGCGGGCACCGGCCATGGAGCCGTCGGTCAGACGCCGGGCGAGCCGGGTCACCGTCGGCGCGTCGAACACCGTACGCAGCGACACCTCCGCCCCGAACGCCGTCCGTACCGCGGAGACCAGCCGCATCGCCAGCAGCGAGTGGCCGCCGAGGGCGAAGAAGTCGTCGTCGACACCGACCCGCTCGACGCCCAGGACGTCCGCGAACAGCCCGCAGAGGATCTCCTCGCGGGGATCGCGCCCCCGGCCGCCCGCGCCGCCACCCGCCGTGAGGTCGACGGGGGGCAGGGCCCGGCGGTCGAGCTTGCCGTTCGGCGTGAGCGGCAGGGCGCGCAGCGTGACGAACGCCGCGGGGACCATGTGTTCCGGCAGCGCGGCAGCGGCGTGGGCGCGCAGCACCGCCGCGTCCGTGATCTCTCCGGCGGCCGGTACGACGTACGCCACGAGCCGTTCGTCGTGCGGGACGACGACCGCGTGGCCGACGGAGCGGTGCCGGGCGAGGACCGTCTCGATCTCGCCGGGCTCGACGCGGACTCCGCGGATCTTGACCTGGTGGTCGGTGCGGCCGAGGAAGTCGAGTGCGCCGTCGGACCGCCATCGGGCCAGGTCGCCCGTGCGGTACATACGGGAGCCGGGTGGGCCGTACGGGTCGGCGACGAACCGCTCGGCGGTGAGTCCGGGCCGGTCGAGGTAGCCGCGGGCCAGCTGGACGCCCGCCAGGTACAGCTCTCCCGCGACACCCGGCGGAACGGGCCGCAGCCCGGCGTCCAGGACATACGCCCGCGTGTTCCACACGGGACGGCCGATCACCACACGCTCGTCGTCCGGCAGGACCTCGACGGCCGTGACGTCGACCGACGCCTCGGTGGGCCCGTACAGGTTGTGCAGTTCAGCGGACATGACCTGGTGGAAACGCCCCGCCACCGCGACCGGCAGCGCCTCGCCACTGCAGACGACGCGGCGCAAGCCGGTGCACCGGGCGGCGGCGGGCTCCTCCAGGAACACCTGGAGCATCGACGGTACGAAGTGCGCCGTCGTCACGTCCTGCTCGCGGATCAGATCGGCCAGGTACGCCGGGTCCCGGTGACCGTCCGGCCGCGCGACCACCAGCGCGGCCCCGGTGATCAGCGGCCAGAAGAACTCCCACACCGACACGTCGAAGCCGGCCGGCGTCTTCTGCAGTACCCGGTCCTCGCCCGTCAGCCCGTACGCGTCCTGCATCCACAGCAGCCGGTTCACGATGCCCTCGTGCGGGACGACCACTCCCTTGGGACGGCCCGTGGACCCGGAGGTGTAGATCACGTAGGCAGGGCTCAAAGGGTCGTAGGACGTGGGCAGTTCACCTTCCGGTCCCTCCGGCAGCGCGTCCTCGACGACGCACACCGGCCGGGCCTCCTCCAGCATGAGCGCGCGCCGCTCCCTCGGCTGGTCGGCGTCCAGCGGCAGATACGCCCCGCCCGCGCGGTGCACGGCCAGCAGGGCGACGACGAGGTCCACCGAGCGGGGGAGCGCCACGGCAACCGTGCGCTCCGGGCCCACTCCCAGACCGGCGAGCACCCGTGCGGTCCGCTCAACCCGGGCGTCCAACTCCGCGTAGGTGAACCGCTGTTCGCCGAAGACCAGAGCGAGTGCGTCCGGCGTCCGTGCCGCCTGCGCGCGGAACAGCTCCGGCAGGGTCGTGACCGCCACCTCGCGCGCGGTGTCGTTCCACCGGACGAGGACCGACTCCCGCTCGCCTTCCTCCAGCACATCCAATTCCCGTACGGCGACGCCCGGATCGGCCGCCACCTGCTCCAGCAGTCGCACCAGCCGCCCGGCCGTGTGCTCGGCGGTCGTCTCGTCGAACAGGTCGAGGGCGTACTCCAGGAGCAGCACCAGCCGGTCCCGGGCCGTCTCGTCCACGAACGTGAAGTGGAGGTCGAACTTGGCCATGCCGGTGTCCATGTCGAACCACTCCGTGGACAGCCCGAGCACGTCCGGGTCGCCGTCGGGCCGGTAGTGGTAGCCGAGCATGACCTGGAAGAGGGGGTTGCGGCCCGCCACCCGGGGCGGGTTGACCGCCTCGACGACCTGGTCGAAGGGCAGGTCCTGGTGCTCGAACGCGGCCAGGGCGGACTCCCGTACCCGGGCCAGGAGTTCGCGGAAGGAGATGCTGTCGTCCGACAGATCGGTCCGCAGGACGAGCGTGTTGACGAAGAAGCCGACCAGGTCGTTCAGCGCGTCGTCGGTGCGGCCCGCGATGGGCGAGCCCAGCGGTATGTCGTCCCCGGCGCCGAGCCGGTGCAGCAGGGCCGCGGTGGCGGCCTGGAACAGCATGAACATGCTCGTGCCGGTGGCCCCGGACAGCTCGCGCAGGGCCCGGCCCGTGTCGGCGGAGAGCTCCACGCGCACCTTGCCGCCGTGCCCCGTGGGCACCTCCGGCCGGGGCCTGTCGAGGGGGAGGGGCAGCTCCTCGGGGAGACCGAGGAGCGCCTCGGTCCAGTGCGCGAGCTGCTCCTCGCCGATCTGGTCGAGCAGTCGCTCCTGCCAGAGCGTGTAGTCGGCGTACTGGACCGGCAACGGCGCCCACTCGGGCGCCAGGCCCTCGCGCCGGGCCTCGTACGCACCGGTCAGGTCGATGAGGAACGGCCGGTCCGACCACTCGTCGGTGGCGATGTGGTGCAGGACCAGGGCCACCACCTGGTCCTGCGGCCCGAGCCTGAACACCTCGGCTCGCACCGGGAGTTCGGTACTCAGGTCGAAGGGTCGCCGCTGGGCCGCCTCGATCCGCACCGACAGCTCGTCCTCGCCGATGTCCTCCACGCGGAACTCGGGCTCGACGGCACCCGGCGCCACGATCCACTGGTACGGCTCGCCGTTCTCCTCCAGGAGTCGCGTCCGCAGCGTCTCATGACGGTCCGTCACGTCCTGTAGGGCTGCTCGCAGCGCGTCCAGATCGAGCCGTCCCCGGAGCCGGAAGACCAGCGGGAAGTTGTACGCCACCCCGCCGCCCCCGCCGCCCGTGATCCGCTCCACCAGCCACAGCCGCCGCTGGGCCGCCGACAGCGGGACACGGGCGGGCCGCTCGGTCACGGGCGCCGGTACCGGCCGGGCGGGCCGTCCGGCGTCCGCCCGCAACGCCAACGCCTCCGGCGTCGGGGCCTCGAACAGGTCACGGATGGCCAGCTCCGCGCCCAGTTCGGTGCGGGCCCGGCTGATCAGACGGGTGGCGAGCAGCGAATGACCGCCCAGGTCGAAGAAGTTGTCCTCCGCTCCGGTGCGGGGCAGCCCCAGCACCTCGGCGAAGAGCCGGCACAGCACCTCCTCGACGGGAGTGATCGGCCCGCGCCCCTCGGACAGGGCCACCGAGGGCTCCGCGTCCGGCAGCGCCCGCACGTCGAGCTTGCCGTTGTCGTTCATCGGCAGCCGCGGCAGGACCACGAAGGCGGCCGGGACCATGTAGCCGGGCAGCCGCTGCCCCAGGGCCTCCCGCAGTCGTCGTACGAGAGCCCCGTCGCCGCGCGTGGCGGTGGGAGTGTTGGCGTAGGGCGCGGTGCCTCGGTCGGTGCCCCTGTCGGCGCGCGGGAGGTGGAGGCCGGACGTGCGCACGGCTGCGGCGGCGCCGCGCACGAACACGGCGTCGAAGAAGCCCGGTTCGTCCGACCACGTGGTCAGCACCCGGTGGCTGTGGGCTTCGCCCAGGGCACGCAGCTCCTCGGGCTCCACGCCCGGCGTGACCGGGCCCGTGGACCGTCCGGCGTCCATCGCCCGCATCGCCGCGAGATCCTCCGCCGTACGGGCGTCCGGAATCCGGCGGACCCGCAGCACCTCGGCCCCGGCTGCCTCCAGGCGGGCCCGGAGCGCACTCGTCCCCGCACTCGGTCCCGGCCACTCCCACACGGGGGCGTCCCGCAGATCCAGGGCTTGGGGACGGTCGAGGCCTGCGGAACCGTCGAGGTTTTCGGGACGGTCGTACAGCACCACGTCGTAGCGGTACCGCGTCAGCTCGTTGTGGTGCCGTCCCGCCTTGGTGCGCAGATCGACGCCGACGCCGAGGGTGCTGAACCAGTCCGGGTCGACGAGCAGTTCCTTCTCCAGGGCGAGCCCTCGGTCCACGGCCCGGCGCAGCGCCTCCGGCTCGGCGTCCGCACCCGCGCGGGCGGCCTGGATGCCCGTCTGGAACACCCGGGCCTGCCGCAGGTCCCGTACATCACCGAGGAACAGGGCACCGCCCGGAGCCAGCAGCCCCATCGCTCCCTGGATCACCTTGCGCAGATGGTCCAGGCTCGGGAAGTACTGCACGACCGAGTTGATGACGATCGTGTCGAAGAATCCGATGGGCAGACCGTCCGTCACCTCGGCTGCCTGGCACCGCAGTTCGACCTTCCGCGCCAGCTCCGGGTCGGCCTTCAGGTCTTCGCCGAGCTTGCGGATGACGGGCGCCGCGAAGTCCGTGGCCCAGTACGACTCGGCGTCCGGGGCGAGCCGCGACAGCAGCAGACCGGAGCCGACACCGATCTCCAGCATCCGCCGCGGCCGCAGTTCACGGATCCGCCCGACCGTCGCCTCGCGCCACTCCCGCATGTGCGCCGCAGGGATCGGCTCACCGTCGTAGGAACTGTCCCAGCCCGCGAAGTCCTCGGTGAGGACGGCCGTGCCGATCTCGGTGTACTCGGCCGAGTAGATCTCCCGCCACTCACCGATCTGCTCCCGCTCGGCCGACTCCCGCGCCTCGGCGCCGGGTTCGGCCGGGACGACGTACCCCACCAGCCTCTGCGTACCCGGCGCGGAGGCGTCGTCGCGGGCGATCACCGCGGCCTGCGACACCTCGGGGTGCTGGGCGAGCACGGTCTCGATCTCGCCCAGCTCCACCCGGTGGCCCCGGATCTTCACCTGGTCGTCGGTGCGGCCCAGGAAGTCGAGATTGCCGTCCGGACGGCGCCGCACCAGGTCGCCGGTGCGGTACATGCGCTCACCCGGCTGCCCGTACGGGTCGGCCACGAACCGCTCGGAGGTCAGCCCCGGCCGGTCGAGATAGCCACGGGCCAGCCCGACACCGGCGATGTACAGCTCGCCCGCCACCCCGTCCGGCACGGGCCGCAGCCAGGTGTCGAGGACGCGGGCGCGGGTGGCGCGGATCGGACGCCCCACGGTCGGCGTCGCGCTGTCCTCCGTACCGCCGCCGAGGGTGTTGATCGTGTACTCGGTGGGCCCGTACAGGTTGTAGCCGTAGGTGCCCTCGGTGTCCCGCAGCGTGTTCCACACCGTCTCGGTGACCGCCTCGCCGCCGAGCAGCACCAGCGGCGGCCTGTGCCCCTCCAACAGGCCTTCCTCGATGAGGAGATGGGCGTACGTGGGCGTCACGTTGACCACGTCGACGCGGTGTTCCTCGCAGTACGCCACCAGCGCGGTCGCGTCCCGCCGCAACTCCTCGTCGCAGATGTGCACTTCGTGCCCCTCGACGAGCCACAACAGCTCCTCCCAGGACATGTCGAACGCGAACGACACGGTGTGCGCGATCCGCAGCCGCCGCCCGCCCGCGGCCGCGATCGCCGGCGCGAAGATCTCCTTCTGGTGGTTGAGCTGCATGTTCGTCAGACCAATGTAGGGCGTGACGACGCCCTTGGGGCGGCCGGTCGACCCGGATGTGTAGATCACGTACGCCGGGTGGTCCAGGCTGAAGGACCGCGAGACGGGCGATGCGGGCAGGTCCGTGAGCTCGGCCGCCACCCCCGGGTCGTCGAGCAGCACGCGCGGGGTGTCACCCGTCAGGGTCCCCGAAACCGCACGCGTCGACAGCAACAGCAGCGGACGCGCGTCGGCGAGCATCAGCGACAGCCGCTCGGCCGGGTGGTCCAGCTCCAGCGGCAGGTACGCGGCCCCCGTGCGCAGGACGGCGAACAGCGCCACCACCATGTCGATGGAGCGGGGCAGGCCGAGCGCGACGACCTTCTCCGGCCCGGCACCGCGCGCGATCAGCAGGCGGGCCATCCGGTTGCAGCGCGCGTCGAGTTCGGCGTACGTGACGGTCTGCGCGCCGAAGACGAGCGCGGTCGTGTCAGGGGTGCGGGTCGCCTGGGCGGCGAGCATGTCCGCCACCGTCTCGTGCGGCACGGGCTGCCGGTTCCCGGCCTCCTCGCGGGCCAGCGCGGCGGCCTCGGCGGGCAGCAGCGCGGTCAGCGAGCCCACGGCGGCCGACGGGTCGGACACCAGCCCGTCCACGAGCAGCACGAACCGCTCCAGCAGACTCCTCGCGTACGCGCCGTCCAGCAGATCCGGTCGGTACGCAAGCGTGACCCGGACCCGCTCGCCGGGGGTGACCACCAGGTTGGCCGGGTAGTGGGTGGCGTCCACGTTGGCGACCGCCGTGGCCCCGTGCCGTGCGCGCAGTCCGGCGAGCCGCTCGTCGGTGTCGGCGTTGCGCAGCACGAACAGCGTGTCGAACAGCCTTCGGTGACCGGTCTCGGCCTGGAGCACACCCAGGCCCAGGTACTCGTACGGCATCAGCTCCATCCGCTCGCCCTGGACGCGGCGCAGCAGGTCAAGCACCGGCTCGCGCGGGTCGAAGGCGATGCGGGCGGGCACGGTGTTGAGGAACATGCCGATGACGTTCTCGACGTCCGGCACCTCGCTCGGGCGCCCGGCGACCGTCGTACCGAAGACGATGTCCGTACGGCCCGTGGCGCTCGCGAGGACCAGCCCCCAGGCGGCGTTGAGCACCGTGTTGGGGGTCAGGCCGTGGCGGCGGGCGGTCTCGCGCAGCCGCTCGGCCGCGCCCGCGTCGAGGACCGCGTCCAGGTGCTCCGGGATGACCGGCTCCAGGCCCCGGTCGGAGACGGCGGGCAGGAGCAGCGTGGGCTCGTCGAAACCGGCCAGGGCGGTGCGCCAGGCGCGGGTCGCCTCGGTGTCGTCCTGACGCTCCAGCCAGGTCAGGTAGTCGCGGTACGAGCCGGGGCGGGCCAGCCCCGCCGGGGCGCCCCCGCTCTCGTACAGCGCGAACAGCTGGTCCAGGAACAGCCAGGCCGACCAGCCGTCCCAGAGGATCAGATGGCGGCCGACGACGAGCCGGTCGCCGCGCTCGTCGCCGAGCCGGATCAGCAGCATCCGGAAGAGGAGCGGGCGGGTGAGGTCGAAGCGGCGGGATCGCTCCTCGTCCATCAACTCCCGCAGATGCAGGTCCTGTTCGGGGGCGGACAGCATCGACAGGTCCACCTCGGTGAGGGGGATCCCGGCGTCCCCCACCTCGCGCACGATGAACTGCACCGGCTGGCGCAGCCCCTCACTGGTGAACCCGGCGCGCAGGCTGGGATTGCGGGCCAGCAGGGCGCGCGTCGCGGCCCGCAGCCGCCCCGCGTCCACGCGTTCGGCGAAGTCGAAGGACTCGTGGACCGTGTAGACGTCCAGCGAGCCCTCGTCGTACATGGAGTGGAAGAACAGGCCCTCCTGGAGCGGGGCCAGCGGCCACACGTCCTCGACGCGGCCCGGAGCGAGCCGCTCGACGCGCTCGCGCTCCTCCTCGGTGAGCACGAACGCGGACGCGGAAGCGTTCGCCTCACCGTCCTTCGTCTCCACGACGGTCGCCGCCGCCGCGAGCGCCGCCGGAGTGCGGTGCTCGAAGACGTCACGCGGGCCGAGCACCAGACCGGCGCGACGGGCCCGGCTGGAGACGGCGATGGAACTGATGCTGTCACCGCCGAGCAGGAAGAAGTCGTCGTCGGCGCCGACGTCCTCCAACTTCAGTACGGCGGCGAAGATCTCGGTGAGCAGCCGCTCCCGAGGGGTCCCCGGCGCACGGGTCGCGGCGGCCCGCCCGGCCTGCGGGGCGGGCAGCGCGGCCCGGTCCAGCTTGCCGCTCGGGGTGAGCGGCAGGGCGTCGAGGACGACCCAGGCGTCCGGGACCATGGGCGCGGGCAGGGAGTCGGCGAGCGCGCCGCGCAGCTCGGTGACGTCGAGGAGCGCGGACGCCGACGGTACGACGTACGCGACGAGGGCGTTGTCCCGTACCGTCACGGCCGCCTGGCCCACCTCGGGCAGACGCGTCAACGCGGCCTCGATCTCACCGAGTTCGACGCGGTTGCCGCGCAGTTTGACCTGCCGGTCGGTGCGGCCCAGGTACGCGATCACGCCGTCGGCGCGGCGCCGGACCAGGTCGCCGGTCCTGTACATACGGCTGCCGGGCGGCCCGTACGGATCGGCCGTGAACCGTTCGGCGGTGAGCCCCGGGCGGGCGTGGTAGCCGAGGGCGAGCTGGACGCCGGTCAGGTAGAGCTCGCCCGGGACGCCGTCGGGGACGGGCCGCAGACAGGAGTCCAGCACCCTGAGGCCCGTGTTCCACACCGGCCGGCCGATGGGCACGGCGTGGCCCGTGTCGGAGGGCTCACGCAGAGCGTTCGGGTCGTACGGGTGGTACGTGACGTCCACGGCGGCCTCGGTCGGGCCGTACAGGTTGTGCAGCGGTACCCCGGTCAGCGCGTGCCAGCTGCCCGCCGCGGTCACCGGGAGTGCCTCGCCGCTGCTCAGCACGCGGCGAAGCGACGCCGACCAGCTGGGGTCTCCGGTGACGTCCTCCGACTGGAGGAACGCCTCCAGCATGGAGGGCACGAAGTGCATCGTGGTGATGCCCTGTTCGCGCACGAGGGCCGCCAGGTAGGCGGGGTCGCGGTGGCCGTCCGGCCGGGCGAGCACCACGGCCGCGCCTTCGAGCAGCGGCCAGAAGAACTCCCACACGGACACGTCGAAGCTGGAGGGGGTCTTCTGCAGCACGCGGTCGTCAGCCGTCAGCCCGTACGCGCCCTGCATCCACGCGAGCCGGTTGATGATGGCGCGGTGGGTGACGACCACGCCCTTCGGCAGTCCGGTCGAGCCCGAGGTGTAGATGAGGTAGGCGGGGTCGTCGGGTCCGGCCGGGCGACCCGAAACTTCCTGAGGTTCGTCCTCCTCGGCGTCGAGCAGCAGCAGGGAAGGGGCGCTCTCGGGAAGCCGTCCGGCCGTGCCCGACAGCGTGACCACCGTCGTCGCACCCGAGTCGGCCAGCATGTGCGCCACTCGGCCGGCCGGATAGTCCAGGTCCACCGGCAGATAGGCCGCCCCCGACTTGAGCACGCCGAGCAGCGCGACCACGAGCTCCGCCGAGCGTGGGACGGCGACCGCGACGAACGCCCCCGGTCCTGCTCCACGGCGCCGCAGCCGGACCGCCAACGCCTCCGCGCGGACGTTCAGTTGGGCGTAGGTGAGGTGCTCGCCCTCGAAGACGACGGCCGTGGCCCCCGGCGTCCGCGCCACCTGTGCCGCGAACGCCTCGGCCAGAGTCGTCGCCGGGACGGAGCGCTCCTCGCCGGACGGGTGGGCCCGCAACCCCTCGTCGGGCGAGAGCAGTTCGACGGAGGCGGCCGGGCGGGCGGGGTCGTCGGCCATCGCTTCCAGGACGCGTGTCAGCCGGCCACCGATCGCGCGGACGGTGTCACCGTCCAGCCGTTCGCAGTGGTGCTTGAGCCGCAGATCCAGCTGTCGGCCGGGCTTGACGACGAGGGCGAGCGGATAGTGCACGGTGTCGTGGAAGGCGTCACCGGTGATCCGCACGTTGCCCGTCGCGTCCCGCGGGTCGGTGGCGCCGGGGTAGTTCTCGAACACCACGAGGGTGTCGAAGAGTTCGCCCTCGCCGGCGTGCCCGGTCAGCCGCTGGATCTCCGCCAGACCGAGGTGCTGGTGGTCGAGCAGCCGCGCCTGCTCCTCCTGGAGGCGGACCAGCAGCTTCCCGAGCGCCTCGCCCGGTGCCCAACGGAAGCGGGTGGGAAGGGTATTGATGAACAGACCCACCATCGAGGCGATACCGTCCACCTCGCTGTCCCGGCCCGAGACGGTGGTGCCGAACAGCACGTCGTCCCGGCCGGTCAGCCTGCCGAGCAGCAGACCCCAGGCGGCCTGGACCACCGTGCCCAGGGTGACGCCGTGCTCACGGGACCGCGCGGCGAGCCGCGCCGTGGTCCGCTCGGACAGCTCCACACGGACGTGCGCGGGGTGGCGAGGCGCGTCGTCGGCCGGCGTCCCGACCAGCCGGGTGGGTTCGTCGAGCCCGGCCAGCGCGGTGCGCCAGGCCTCACCGGCCGCGTCGCGGTCCTGCTCGCCCAGGCGGCGCAGGAAGGCGCGGTACGGGGTGACCTCGGGAAGTGGGGGAGCGTCCACACCGTAGAACGCCATCAGCTCGCGGTGCAGCACCGGCAACGACCATCCGTCCGCCACGATGTGATGGAACGTCAGGACCAGTCGGCTGCGCCGCTCCCCGAGACGGACCAGGGCACAGCGCACCAGCGGGGGCGCGCCCAGATCGAACCCGGCGGCCCGTTCCCCCGCGGCCACCGCATCGGCCGCCGCTTCCCTCACGCTTGCGTCCTGGGTGGAGAGATCGGTCTCCCGCCACGGCAGTTCGGCGTGCCGCGTGATGATCTGCACCGGCGTGCCGTCCGGGCGCTGCCGGAAGGCGGCCCGCAGCGGGGCGTGACGGTCGAGGAGCCGCTCGGCGGCCCGGCGCAGGGTGTCGCCGTCCACCGGGCCGGTGAGGTCGAGGACCTGCTGGACGACGTAGGTGTCGGCGTCGCCGCCCCCGGTCCCTCCAGTCCCTCCAGTCCCCCCAGCACCCCCGGTGACCGAGTGGAAGAAGAAGCCTTGCTGGAGCGGGGTGAGCGGAAGCAGTTCCTCGATCGCTAGCGGCCGGTCGCCCTGGATCTCGGCCAGTTCGCCCTCGTCGGCCTCCACCAGCGGACGTTCGACGGCGAGCCCGTCGCCACGTTCGGCGGCGCTCGCGTCCATGCGCTCGACGGCGGCCTTCGCTAGCGCCTCGACCGTGCGGTGCCGGAACACGTCGCGGGTGGTGAGCCGCAGTCCCGCCTCACGTGCCCTGATGAGCAACTGGATCGCGGTGATGCTGTCGCCGCCGAGGGCCAGGAAGTCGTCCTCCGCCGTCACCGCGTCCAGCCCGAGCACCTCGGCGTACAGGCGGCCGAGCAGCTTCTCACGGGCGGTGCGCGGGGCGCGGCCCGAGCTCATCGCCGCGTAGTCCGGGGCGGGCAGCGCCTTCTGGTCGATCTTGCCGCTCGGGGTGACCGGCAGTGCGTGCAGGGGGACGAACGCCGACGGGACCATGTAGTCGGGCAGCCACTCGGCGGCATGGGCACGCAGGGTCCGCATCAGCGCGGCCACGTCGCGGAAGGGCGCGGGGCGGTTGGCGTGGGGGTAGGCCCCGGCGGTCCGGTAGAGGCCGGTGAGCGGGCCGTCGAGGGTCAGTACGGCGTCGAAGGCGCCGTCGTCGGCGCTTCCGTTCCAGGTGAGGGCAGCCCGGTAGCCGTGCCGGGCGGCCAGGGCGTACACCTCCTCCGGGTCCGCGCCCGCGGCCGTCTCCCCGCTTGCGCCCTCCAGCCGCCACAGATCCGCCAGGTCGTCGGCGAGGCGGGCGTTGGGCACACCGGTGATCCGCAGCCGTGGTGAACGCTCGGCCAGCAGGTCGGCCGGCGATCCGACGTCCGCCCAGGAGACCTCCCGCTCCTCGGGGGGAACCGTGCGCGGCCCGGGGCGCAGGACGACGTCGTACCGGTACCGGCTCAGCTCGTTGTGGTGGACGCCCCGCTTGATCCGGATGTCGGCGTCGAAGCCGTCGAGCGCGGCGAAGTAGTCCGGGTCCAGCAGCAGTTCGCTCTCCCAGCGCACTGACCGCTCGACGGCCGCGCGCAGGCCGCTCTTGTCCTCGCCGACGGCCCGTCGTGTCTCGACGGCCGCGCGCAGGGTGCGCAGCAGCCGCAGATTGCGTACGTCACCCAGGAAGATCCGCCCGCCGGGGGCGAGCAGCCCCCTGATCCGCCGGAGTACGTCGGTGAGGTAGTCGGCGCTCGGGAAGTACTGTGCGACGGAGTTGAGGACGACGACGTCGAAGTGCCCGGTGGGCAGGCCGGTCGTGTCGTGGGCGGGCTGGGCGCGCAGTTCGAGCCTGGCCGCGAGCTCCCCGTCCAGCTGGGTGCGCAGCGCCCCGATCGCCTCGGCCGAGAGATCGGTACCCCAGTAGGTCTCGCAGTCGGGTGCGATGCGGGAGAGGATCAGGCCGCTGCCCACACCGATCTCCAGCACACGGTTGTGCGGCGCGAGTTCGAGGATGCGCTCGATGGTGGTCTCGCGCCACTCGCGCATCTCCTCGACGGGGATCGGCCGGCCGTCGTACATGCTGTTCCAGCCCGCGTAGTTCTCCTCGAACCCCTCCGAACCGGCAGCGCTGTAGAGGAGTTCGTGGACCTCCTTCCAGTCCTCCACACGGGCTTCGGGCCCGTCCAGCGCCGGAACGACATAGGCGGCCAGGCGCCGGTCGCCGGGCCGGTCCTCCCGGGCGACCACCGTGACCTGGTCGACGGCCGGATGGCCGCGCAGCACCGACTCGATCTCACCCGGCTCGATCCGGAAGCCACGGATCTTGATCTGGGCGTCCGCGCGGCCCAGGAACTCCAGCCGCCCGTCGCTTCGCCATCGCACCAGGTCACCGGTGCGGTAGAGCCGCTCGCCGGGCGAACCGAACGGGTCGGCGACGAATCGCTCGGCGGTCAGGTCCGGACGCCCCAGATAGCCGCGCGCGAGTCCCGCACCGCCCAGGTAGAGCTCGCCCGTGACTCCCGCCGGAACCGGCCGCAGGTACGCGTCGAGCACGTACGCCCGCGTGCCCGGGTCGGGAACTCCGATCGGCACGATCGCGCCCGCCGGGATGTCCGGATCGCACAGCCCGAGCGTGGAGTTGGTGGTCGCCTCCGTCGGACCGTACGCGTTGAACATCATCCGGCCGCGCGCGTAACGCCCCACCAGCTCCGGCGAGACACGTTCGGTGCCCGCCAACAGCGTCGCGCCGGGCGGGAGCCGGACGTCGTCGGGCATCGCGGCGAGCAGCGCGGGCGGCAGGATCATGAACGTGATGGCGTGCGCGTTCGCGTAGTCGGCGAGCGGCGCGCCGGGTACCCGCAGCTCGGCCGGTACGACGACGAGACGGCCGCCGGACAGCAGCCCGAGGCACAGGTCCCAGAAGGCGACGTCGAAACTCGGCGAGGCGAACTGCAGCACCCGGCTGTGCGGACCGATGCCGAACCGCTCGCTCTGCGTGGCCACGAGCTTCGCCACACCACTGTGCGCGAGCACGACACCCTTGGGGCGGCCGGTCGACCCCGAGGTGTAGATCACGTACGCGGCACTCTGCACGCCGAGGGGCGCGCCACGGTCCGCCTCCGTGGGGTCGTGGACGGGCCGGTCCGCCAACTCGGCGGCCACACCCGGTGAGTCGAGCTCCAGCAGCACCATGCCGTCCTGCTCGGGCAGGTCGCGTGCGGTCTCCTGTGTCGTCACCATGCACACGGGTGCGGCGTCGCCCAGCATGTAGGCGATGCGGTCCGCCGGGTAGTCGTGGTCGATCGGGAGGTAGGCCGCACCGGACTTGAGGACGGCGACCTCGGCGACGATCAGGTCCGTGGAACGCGGCAACGCCAGCGCCACGATGCGTTCGGGACCGGCACCGCGCTCGATCAGGGCGTGCGCCAGGCGGTTGGCGCGCTCGTCGAGTTCGGCGTAGGTGAGGTGCTCGTCCTCGAAGACGAGGGCGATGGAGCCGGGGCGCCGGCGAACCTGCTCGGCGAACATGGCGGGCCAGGTGTCCGAGGGGACCGTGTGCTCGGTGGCGTTCCAGTCGAGCACGACCTGCCGGTACTCGTCCGGGCCCATCAGGGCGAGGCGGGCCACGGGCGCGTCGGGCCGGGCCAGAGCGTCGGTGAGCAGGGTCCGGTAGTGGACGAGCAGCCGCTCGGCGGTCTCCGCGTCGAACAGACCCGGGTGGTACGTCACCCGTGCCGTGCCCTCGCTCGCCTCCAGCAACACGTCGACGGGGCCGGGCAGTTCGCCGACGGGCCGGTCGGCCGTGCCGAACCCCGTGTTGACGAACAGGCCCCCGCCACGCGTCGGCCGGGGACGCAGCTCGTCGATCAGGACACCGACGGGGATCCGGTGGGTCGTGGCCTCCTCCCACGCCTGGGCGACCCGCCTCACCAGTTCCCGGAACGTGGGCTCGTGATCGACCGACACCCTTACGAGTAGCCCGTCATGACCGACCGTCAGGTCCACGGCGCCGCTGTAACGGTGCAACAGGGCGACGAACGCGGCGAGGAGGACGGGGGAGGGGGCGTGGGGGACGCCGGACAGCGTGCGGATCTCCCCCTCCGCGACGGGCTCGGACGGATGGGGGCGGTCGGCGGGGAGCGACACCTCTGGCGGGAGGGGGGTGAGCAACCGCCGCCAGTAGGTCAGGACTTCCTCGGAACCGCACACAGCAGTGAGCCTCCCCGGCCGATCGGTCCCGGCCCTGGGCCGGGGATCGGCGTCATACTAAGGTAAGGGTTACCTAATTCACAGGGTGCTCATGGAAGGTGCCCAAGGGGATGCGACGCCAAGCGGCCACGTCCTACAGTTAAGGCAAGCCTCATCAAAGGAAGTTCACACGTGGGGACCTCGGCGGTCCGGGCGGCGAAAGGCCCCCGCGCAGTACTCCTGCTCGCCCTCTCGGGTACGGCGCTGCTCGCACTCTGTGCCCTGTCGATGGCGTACGGAGCGCTCGGCGTCCCCCTCGACCAGGTGTGGCACACGCTGCTCGGCGACCCGCCCAACTCCCGTATCGACAACGTGATCTGGTCCGTACGGCTGCCGCGCACCCTCCTCGCCCTCGCCACCGGGGCCGCCTTGGGCCTCGCGGGCGCGCTGATGCAGGCCCTGACCCGCAACCCCCTGGCCGACCCGGGCATCCTGGGTGTCAGCGCGGGCGCCGCCTTCGCGGTCGTGCTCTCCGTGGGCGTCCTCGGCATCGGCTCCGTCTACGGCTACATCTGGTTCGCCCTGGCCGGGGCGCTGGCCGCCAGCGTGCTGGTCTACGTCCTCGGCGGGCTCGGACGGTCGGGCACCACACCGGTCAAACTCGCCCTGGCCGGCGTCGCCGTGACCTCCCTGCTGTTCTCGCTGACCAGCGCCATCGCCCTCACCGACCCGGACGCCCTGAACCGCTACCGCTTCTGGAACGCGGGCTCGCTGGCCAACCAGGACGGCCAGGTCCTGCTGCGCGTCCTGCCGTTCCTCGCCGTGGGAGCGCTCCTCGCCCTGGCCTGCGCGCCCGCCCTCAACGGCCTCGCGCTCGGCGACGACGTCGCGAAGTCGCTCGGGCTCAGGCTCGGACTGGTCCGCGTCCAGGGCGTCGTGGCCGTCACGCTGCTCACCGGCGGTGCCGTCGCGGTCATCGGGCCCGTGGTCTTCGTCGGCCTGGTCGTGCCGCACATCGCCCGCGTCCTCGCCCAGGCAGCCGGCCTCGGCCCCGACCACCGCTGGCTGCTGCCGCTGTCGGCCGTGCTCGCCCCCTGCCTGCTGCTGGCCGCGGACATCGCGGGGCGGCTGGTCGCCCGGCCCGCGGAGGTCCAGGCCGGCATCCTCGTCGCCTTCATCGGCGGCCCGTTCTTCATCGCGCTGGTCCGCCGCCGACGACTCGCGGAGCTGTGAGCCCATGACCACCCACCTCGCGCCCGGCCCGGGTGAACGGGCCTCCGCGGACCGGACACCCGCCCGCCGCGGCGCCGTCCATCGCACCGGCGGCCGCGTCACCTTCCGGCTGCCCTTCCCGCCCGCGTCCGGAGTGCTGCGGCCCCGGCTGGTGGCCGCCTGCCTGGGGCTCGCGGCCGCCGCCTTCCTGGCGTTCTGCGTGGAGACCTCCATCGGCGACATCCCGCTCCCGCTCACCGATGTCATGAAGGCCCTGGTGGGCACGGGCGACCCCGCCACCGAACTCATCGTCCACGAACTCCGCCTGCCGCGCGCCCTGGCCGGACTCCTCGTCGGCATCGCCTTCGGCGTCTCGGGCGCCCTGCTCCAGACCATGACGCTCAACCCGCTCGCCAGCCCCGACATGATGGGCATCACCCAGGGCGCGGGCACGGCCGTGGTCGCCGGCATCGTGCTCGGCTGGGACGCGGGCCTGAGCACCCAGGCCCTCGGCCTGCTCGGCGCGCTGACCGCGGCCCTGCTCGTCTACGTCCTGGCCTGGAAGCGGGGCACCACCGGCTACCGGATCGTCCTCGTCGGCGTCGGCGTCGCGTGGATCTGCACCAGCGCCACCGACTACCTCATGGCCCGCGGCCAGCGCTTCCAGGCCCAGGCGGCCCTCGGCTGGCTCGTCGGCAACCTCAACGGCCGTACCTGGGACCAGATCGGCCCGCTCGCCGTCACCGTGGCCGTGCTCGTACCGGTGGCGCTGCTGCTCGGCCGGCTGATGAGCACCCTGCACCTCGGGGACGACGTCGCCCGCGGCCTCGGCACCCGCGTCCAGACCGTCCGGGTGGCCGTCCTGCTGATCGCGGTCGTCCTGGTGGCGTTCGGCACGGCGACCGCCGGTCCGGTCGCGTTCGTGGCGCTCGCCGCCCCCCAGGTCGCCCAGCGGCTGGCCGGCACCGCCTGCCCGCCTCCGCTGGCCGCGGGACTGACCGGCGCCGTGATGGTGCTCGTGTCCGACCTCGTCGCGCGCAAGGCCGTCCCGGGCACCGAGCTTCCGGTCGGAGTCGTCACCGGTGTGCTCGGCGCCCCCGTCCTGCTGTGGCTGCTCGTCCGCGCCAACCGCGCCGGTTCAGGAGGCTGAGAACGTGTCATCGAAGTACGAGGTGCCGCCGGGGCGTTCCGGATACCGGGCTGCGGCCGACGGCCCCGACCTGCGCGCCGAGGGCCTGCGCCTGGCCTACGACGACCGGGTCGTCGTCGAGGACCTCGACCTCGTCATCCCCTCCGGCAAGGTCACCGCGATCGTCGGCGCCAACGCCTGCGGCAAGTCGACGCTCCTGCGCGCCCTGGCCCGGCTGCTGACGCCCAAGGCGGGCGCGGTCCACCTCGACGGGCGCTCCGTGCACGCGATGCCCACCCGCGCCCTCGCCCAGAAGCTCGGCATCCTGCCGCAGTCACCCGTGGCGCCGGAGGGACTGACCGTCATCGACCTGGTGGGACGCGGCCGTTCGCCCCACCAGACCTGGTGGCGGCAGTGGTCGTCCACCGACGAGGAGGCCGTGCACGAGGCCCTGCGCGCCACCGCGATGACCGACCTCGCGCACCGCGCCGTCGACGAACTCTCCGGGGGACAGCGCCAGCGCGCCTGGATCGCCATGGCGGTCGCCCAGGACACCCCCGTACTGCTGCTGGACGAGCCGACGACGTACCTCGACCTCGCCCACCAGATCGACGTGCTCGACCTGGTCACCGACCTGAACCGGCACCAGGGCCGCACCGTCGTCATGGTCCTGCACGACCTCAACCAGGCCTGCCGGTACGCCGATCACGTCATCGCCATGAAGGCGGGCCGCGTCGCGGGCGAGGGCGCGCCCGCCGACGTCATCACCGCCGCGATGGTGGAGGACGTCTTCGGACTGCGCTGCGTGGTCGGCGAGGACCCGGTCAGCGGGACGCCGTTGATCGTCCCGATGGGCCGGCATCACGAGGGCGCGGACTCGTCTTCCGCCGTACCCGTGTCGGGCACCACGGGTTGAGCCCACCCGTGGTGCCCTTCCACCAGGGCGAGCCCTACGGACGGGTCGTCAAGTAACCGCCCATGGTGCGGAAGTAGTCCGTCGCGGCGTACTCCGTGCCGTCCTCCGTCCGCACCCTCTTCACCACCAGACCGGGCAGGCGGCCGGAGCGCGCCTCGGCACCGGCGACGATGACGACCCCGTCGCCCTCCTTGATGAAGATCCGTCCGGGCGTGCCGCCGTAACGGCCCTCGGAGACCGCCGCCGAGACGATGCGCAGGCGCTTGCCGCGGTGGTACGCGAAGGCGTTCGGGTACGGATCGGACTGGGCACGTACGAACCGCTCCAGGTCCTCGGCGGACCATGTCCAGTCGATGAGGCTGTCCCGCGGTGAACGCTTGTGGAAGAAGCTCGACCTGGAGCGGTCCTGCGGCGTCCACACCGCCTTCCCCGACGCGATGAGGTCCATGGAGTCGGCGACGATCGGGCCGATGAGATCGACCGTACGGTGGAACAGGTCCGTCGCCGTGTCGGCCGGGCCGACGGGCACGGCGCGCTGCAGCAGGACGTCTCCCATGTCGAGGTCGGCGTCCATCCGATGGGCCGTCACACCGACCTCCCTCTCGCCGTTGATCAGCGCCCAGATCAGCGGCGAGAAGCCGGCATAGGAGGGCAGCAGCGAGTCGTGGATGTTGAGCGTGCCGTGCGGTGGCAGCTCGAAGATCTCCGGCGGCAGCCAGGTCCGCCAGTTGTTCGCCACGATGATGTCCGGCTCGGCCTCCTTGAGTGCCCGCAGAAGTTCGTCGTCGCCCGGACGGTTGCGCAACAGCACGGGCACGCCGTGCTGTTCGGCGAGATCCGCGACCGAGTCGCTCCAGATCTTCTCGTACGCGTGCTCACTCTTCGGGTGAGTGACCGTCAGGACCACGTCGTGTGCGGAGTCCAGCAGAGCCTGCAGCGTTCGGTGTCCCCAGGTCTGGTACCCGAACATGACGACCCGCATGTGAGCCCTCCTCAGCCATTGCTAGGTAAGGCTTACCTTATCTAACATGAGCCTGCTTGGGGGAGGCTGTGTTCCAGCTTGGGGAACGCTGTACTCCCCCTAGGACAGGAGGAGATGACGCGGTGACGACGTTTCAGGGCGGGCCGGACTCCGACGACGAGGTCTACGACGTACTGGGCATCGGCTTCGGCCCATCGAATCTCGCACTCGCGATCGCGCTCCACGAGCACAGTGCGACGGCCGGCGAAGGGGAGGGGCTGCGCGCCGGATTCCTGGAGAAACAACCGCGGTTCGGCTGGCACCGCGGCATGCTCGTCGACGACGCCACCATGCAGGTGTCCTTCCTCAAGGACCTGGTGACGATGCGCGACCCGACCAGCGACTTCAGCTTCCTGTGCTACCTGCGGGAGCGCGGCAGGCTGGTCGACTTCCTCAACCAGAAGACGCTCTTCCCGCTCCGCATAGAGTTCCACGACTACTTCGAGTGGGCCGCCGCCCGCGTCGCGCACCTCGTCGAGTACTCCGCCGAGGTCGTCTCCGTACGGCCCGTCACCGAGGACGGCGAGATCCGTTTCTACGACGTCACCAGCCGCGTTCCCGGCACGGGGCGCTCGACCGTCCGCCGCACCCGTAGTGTCTGCGTGGCCACCGGACTGGAACCGCACCTGCCGCCCGACGCCTCACTGTCCGAACGCGTCTGGCACAACAGCGAGTTGCTGCCCCGGGTCGACGAACTCCTCCGTTCCGGCACGCCGGTTCGCCGCGCGGTCGTGCTCGGCGCGGGCCAGAGCGCCGCCGAAGCCGTCGACTACCTCCACCGCAGCCTCCCCGACGCCGAGGTCTGCTCCGTCTTCTCCAAGTACGGCTACACGCCCGCCGACGACAGCCCGCTCGCCAACAGGATCTTCGACCCCGAGGCCGTCGACCTGTACTTCGGTGCGCCGGCCGAGGTGAAGCAGTCGCTCTTCGACTACCACCGGGGCACCAACTACTCCGTCGTCGACATGGATCTGATCGAGTCGCTGTCCCGGACGATGTACCAGGAGAAGGTCCAGGGCCTGAAGCGGCTGCGGATGATGAACGTCTCCCGTATCCGCGAGGTCGAGCCGGGCGCCGACGAGGTGCGCGTGACGGTGGAGTTCCTGCCGACGGGCGAACGCGAGGTCCTCGCCTGCGACCTGCTCGTCTACGCCACCGGCTACCAACCCCGGGGCGTCGGCGACAACCTCGGCGAGGTCGGCAAACTCTGCCTGCGCGACGAGGAGGACGCCCTTTGCGTCGGACGTGACCACCGCGTGGAGACGGCCCCCAACGTCGCCGCCGACATCTACCTCCAGGGCGGCACCGAGCACACCCACGGCCTCACCTCGACCCTGCTGTCCACCGTCGCGGTACGAGCCGGGGAGATCCGCGCCGCCCTCCTCGCCCGCCGCCCGGCCGATCGCCTCCAGACCGCCGTGCGGTGAGCGCTGCCGTGTAGCGAGCCGTCGGGGCGGGTACACGGCACCTCCGACAAGGACACGGCCGTCTCGTAGCTCCCCGTGAGGGCGGGGATGCTCCCCGTGATCAACAGAGGGGAGATGGGAGCACATGCTGTTCCGTGACCGCAGGGAGGCCGGGCAGGAACTGGCTGGACAACTGCGCATCCTGTACGACAAGGGGGCGCTGCCCGACCCCGTCGTCCTCGCCCTGCCCCGCGGCGGCGTCACGGTGGCCCGTGAGGTGGCGCGGGAACTCGACGCCCCGCTCGACGTCCTCGTGGTACGGAAGATCGGTGCCCCGTTCCACGAGGAGTACGGCATCGGCGCGATCGTGGGCGACGATCCGCCGTTGTTCGACACCCACGCCCTGGAGCGGCTCGGCCTCAGCGAGGCCTCCCTCGCCCCCGTGGTCGACCGCGAGCGGCAGGAACTGCACCGCCGCGAGGCGCTCTACCGGCAGGGCCGCGAGGCTCCGGAGCTCCGGGGCCGCACCGTGATCGTCGTCGACGACGGGGTGGCCACCGGATCGACGGCACGCGCCGCGCTGCGTTTCGTGCGCGGCCGGGAGCCCGAACGCGTCGTCATGGCCGCACCGGTCGCCGCACCCGAAGCCGCCCACATGCTGGAGGGTGAGGCCGACGACGTGGTGTGCCTGGACCGGCCGCGCTCCTTCATGGCCGTCGGCGAGTGGTACCGGAACTTCGACCAGCTGACGGACAACGACGTGCTCGCGGCGCTGCACGGCGGCTGAGGGAGCACCGGAGGGAGGGCACGGTGCCGGACATGGCGCCCGAGGAGGCACGACGGTGGTTCACCGAGGCGAGGGTCGCGCGGCTGGCGACGGTCGACGCCGGCGGACGCCCGCACCTCGTGCCGGTGGTGTTCGCCCAGCGGGACGGCACGATCGTCACCGCCGTCGACCACAAACCGAAGAGGTCCCAGCAGCTCAGGCGGCTGCACAACATCGCGGTCCACCCGGCCGTCTGCCTGCTCGCGGACGCCTACGACGAGGACTGGGACCAGCTGTGGTGGGTACGGGCCGACGGCGGCGCCCGGGTCGTACCGCCCGACGCGCCCGGAGCGGACGCGCGGGCCGAGTACGCCGCGGCCGTCGACCTGCTCCGGCAGAAGTACCCGCAGTACCGGAGCCGGCCGCCCGAGGGTCCGGTGATCGTGGTCAGTGTCGTGGGGTGGAGCGGCTGGCGGGCATCCGAGGAGGACGGCACCCCGGCCGGTCCGCCGGGCTGACCCGCACCCGGCCGTGCTTGTCCCCTGCCCCACCTGGGTACCCGGCGGTCCCGTCCGGCAGGACGGCCGGGAGACACGGAGGGCTCGATGGGTGCGAGGACGGGTGTGAGGGAGACGCGGCTCAGCGCCGCGCTGCGCGAACGCGTGGACGGAGAGGTCCGCTTCGACGCCGGCAGCCGTGCCGCGTACTCCACCGACGCGTCGAACTTCCGGCAGACACCCCTCGGCGTGGTCGTCCCCCGCACCCCGGAGGCCGCCGCGGAGGCGGTGGCGGTGGCCCGCGAACACGATGCCCCGGTGCTCTCCCGGGGCGGCGGCACCAGCCTGGCCGGGCAGTGCACCAACACGGCCGTGGTGATCGACTGGTCGAAGTACTGCACGCGCCTGGAGTCCGTCGACACCGACGCCCGCACCTGCGTCGTCCAGCCCGGCATCGTGCTCGACGAACTCAACCGGCAACTCGCCCCCACCGGCCTGCGCTTCGGCCCCGAACCGGCCACCCACATGAACTGCACCATCGGCGGCATGATCGGCAACAACTCCTGCGGCGCCACCGCCCAGCGCACCGGCAAGGTCGTCGACAACATCGCCCGCCTCGAAGTGCTGCTCCCCGACGGCACCCGCTTCTGGTGCGGAGAGACGAGCGACGAGGAGTACGCCCGGATCGAGCACCGCGGCGACCCCACGGCGGCCGTGTACCGCGGCCTGCGGAGGCTGCGCGACACCTACGCCGACGAGGTGCGCCGCCGCTTCCCCGACATCCCGCGCCGCGTCTCCGGCTACAACCTCGACTCGCTGCTGCCGGAACACGGCTTCGACGTCGCCGGCCTGCTCGTCGGCAGCGAGTCGACGCTGGTCTCCGTCCTGCGGGCCGAGCTCGAACTGGTCCCCGTGGTCAAGGAGCGCTCGCTCGTCGTCCTCGGCTTCCCCAGCGTCTACCAGGCCGCCGACTCCGTGCCCGCGATCCTGCCGTACGAGCCGATCGCCCTCGAAGGCGTGGACGAGCGGCTGATCCGCGACCAGCGGATCAAGCACCTCAACCCCCGGATGCTCGACGAACTCCCCGAAGGGAACGCCTACTTGATGGTCGAGTTCGGCGGCGACACTATCGAGGAGGCCGACGACCTGGCGCACCGGATGCTGGACGCGCTCCAGGAGTCCGAGCACGACCCCGAGGTGGCGTTCCTCGACGACCCGGCCCACGAGGAGCAACTCTGGCAGGTCCGTGAGGCGGGCCTCGGCGCCACCGCCCACGTGCCCGGCCACCCCGACACCTTCGAGGGCTGGGAGGACTCGGCGGTCGCGCCCGAACGGCTCGGCGACTACCTGCGCCGACTCCACGACCTCTACGCCGAGTTCGGGTACGCCGACGAGACGGGGCCCAGCCTGTACGGCCACTTCGGGCACGGCTGCGTCCACACCCGCATCCCCTTCGACCTCTACTCCGCGGACGGGGTGGCCACGTACCGCCGCTTCATGGAGCGAGCCGCGGATCTCGTCGCCGAGTTCGGCGGCTCCTTCTCCGGGGAGCACGGCGACGGCCAGAGCCGCGGGGAACTGCTGGAGCGGATGTTCGGGCCGGACCTCGTCGAGGCGTTCGGCCGCCTCAAGGCCCTCTTCGACCCGGAGAACAGGATGAACCCGGGCAAGGTCGTGGCGCCGTACAAGCTCGACGAGAACCTCCGGCTCGGCGGCGACTGGTCCCCGCACGACCCGCAGGACCTGTACTTCCGCTACCCGGACGACGGCGGATCCTTCGCCGAGGCCGCCAACCGCTGCGTGGGTGTGGGCAAGTGCCGGCAACTCACCAACACGGGCGGGACGGTGATGTGCCCCTCGTACCAGGTGACGCGGGAGGAGGAGCACTCCACGCGAGGCCGCGCCCGGCTGCTGTTCGAGATGCTCGACGGGCACGGCGACAGCGCCGTACGGGACGGCTGGCGCTCGGACGCGGTTCGCGACGCCCTCGACCTGTGCCTGGCCTGCAAGGGCTGCAAGAGCGACTGCCCCGCCGACGTCGACATGGCCACGTACAAGGCCGAGTTCCTGGCCCACCACTACGCGGGACGCCCGTGGGAGCGCCCCCGCTCGGACTGGACGACGGGCTGGCTGCCCGCGCTCGCCCAGGCGGTGGGCCGCACCCGCTCCGGCCCGGTCGTGAACGCGCTCACCCACACGCCGCCGCTCTCCCGCATCGCCTCCGCGGTCGCCGGAGTCGAGCACCGCGAACTCCCGCTGTTCGCGGACGAGACGCTGCAGCAGTGGTTCGCCCGGCACGAGCCGAGGGGCGACGGGACACGGGGCACGGTCCTTCTGTGGCCCGACACGTTCACCAACTCCTTCCACCCGCACCTCGGCAGGGCCGCCGTCCAGCTGATGGAGGACGCGGGCTGGCGGGTCACCCTGCCCACCGAGCCCCTGTGCTGCGGGCTCACCTGGATCTCCACCGGACAACTCACCACCGCCAAGCGGATCCTGGGGCGCACGGTGCGCCACCTGGCCGGGCACCTGCGCGACGGGGGACTGGTCGTGGGGCTGGAGCCCAGCTGCACGACGGTCTTCCGCTCGGACGCGGGCGAGTTGTTCCCCGGCGACCTCGACGCCCGACGGCTGCGACACCAGACGGTGACCCTCGCCGAACTCCTCACCGAGCACAGCCCGGACTACGAACCCCCGCGCGTCCCCGACCGCTCGGCGCGGGCCCTCGCCCAGGTGCACTGCCACCAGCACGCGGTCCTCGGCTGGGACGCCGACCAGGAACTGCTGCGCCGCGCCGGGGTGGACGCCGAGCACCTGGAGTCGGGGTGCTGCGGGCTGGCCGGCAACTTCGGCTTCGAGCGCGGCCACGCGGAGGTCAGCGAGGCCTGCGCCGAACGGGTCCTGCTGCCGCGGCTGCGCGCGGCCGCCCCCGAGACAGTTGTGCTGGCCGACGGCTTCAGCTGCCGCACACAGATCCACGAACTGGACAGCGGCGGCCACGAGGCCGTGCACCTGGCGGAACTGCTGGCGTCCGCGCTCCCGGACAGCGGCGATCCGTCGCGCACGGCGTACGGCGTCGCCCCCGGCGCACGGCCCGCGCCACCGGGCCGCCTGGCCAGGTCCCTCGCCCTCGCGGGCATCGGCCTCGCCGCCGCGGGCGCCGCGGCCGGTGTCACCGGCGCCGTGGCGAGGATGCTGCGACGCTGAAAGGCTGCCGACGGCCGCCCGGCGGGGGCGGCGCCGGTCAGTCGCGCCGAACCGGGCGTGAGCGTACGAGCCAGTCGTATGCCTCCCGTGCCGTGAACGCGCTCTGACCGCCGCGCACCAGGAGCCCCGCCGTCGCGAACGCGGGGTCGTCCGTCTGAGCGGGCACGTAGGGGATCGCGATGCACCGCATACCGGCCGCGTGGGCCGCGGCCGCGCCGGGCGCGGCGTCCTCGAGGACGACACAGTCGGCCGGGGCGGCACCCAGCCGCCGCGCGGCCTCCAGGAACACGTCGGGCGCGGGCTTGCCGCGGGCCACCTCGTCGGCCGAGACCACGGTCTTGAGCCGGTCGGTGAGACCCGTACCCGTCAGGATCGCCTCGATCGCCTCCCGTGACGATCCCGAGGCCACGGCCATCGGAACACCCTCGCCGGCCAGCAGTTCCACGAACGCCCGCATCTCCGGGTAGACGCGGGTGGAGGCGCGGGCGAGCCGCAGATAGCGGCGGTTCTTGTCGGCGAGCATCTCGTCGACGGACGCGGAGAGGCCGTACCGCTCCTTCCAGAGGGTGATCGTCTCCTGGGTGCTGATGCCCACGTATCGCTCGTGGTCCGCCCAGGCGAAGTCGGCGACGCCCTGCTCGGCGAGCGTCTGCCGGCCCGCCTCGAAGTAGTTGGGCTCGCTGTCCACGAGGGTTCCGTCGAGATCGAAGATGACCGAGGTGCTGTCGAGACCGCTCATGGCCACAGGGTGCCAGTGATCAACTCCGCGCCGCCAGGCCCACCGACTCCACCAGCGGAAGCACCCGGTGGGGCACGCGCTCGCGGAGCGCCACCTCGCTGCGGGTGCGGACCACGCCCGGCAGGCTGATCAGTGTCTGGATCACGTCCTCCAGGTGGGCGTTGTCCCGGGCCACGACCCGCGTCAGCAGGTCGCCGCCGCCGGTGATCGAGAACGCCTCGATGATCTCTGGCACGGCGGCCAGCGCGTCGCCCACCTCGTCGAGATGCCCCTGGGTGACCTCGATGTGCACGAAGGCGAGAACGGGGTGGCCGAGCGCGGCGGGGGAGAGGGAGGGGCCCGTGCCCGTGATCACGCCGTCCCGTTCCAGCCGGTCGAGCCGGGCCTGGAGCGTCCCTCTGGCGACACCGAGGACGCGGGCGTACTCGCGCACGCTGGTGCGCGGCTGTTCCAGGAGCAGACGCAGGATGCGGGTGTCGAGTTCGTCCACGGCCATGGTCCGTTGGCCTCCCTGTCTCCTCGGCTGATCGCGAACAACTGTACCAATGGCCCAGTCGGCGGGGCACCTGTTGAGCCATCGCCGCACCGCTGCTTACCCTGAGGACATCAATGGCGCCGCGCAGCGCAGGACAGGCAACGAAGCCCGATCCGTGCCCGCGGCGCCATTCCCATGTCCGAATCCTGTCCCCTGTGTCTGATCCCGTGTTCTGAAGGTGTGGTGCTGTGCCGGTGTTGCTGGGACCCGTGTCGCTGGGTGGGGGCGGGCTGCCGACGGTGAAGAGGATGTTCGTCGCTCCGGATCCCGGACGGGCCCGGCTGCGGGTCTCCCTGCGGGCGGTGCTCGGCATCGGCCTCGCGGTGATCGCCACCGAGACCGCCGGGCTGTCGCTGCCCGCGTCGATCGCGGGCGGGCTCGCGGCTCTGCTCGCGCTGTTCACGGTCGCCGACCCGACCGTGCGCGGCCAGGCGGTCACCACGGCACTGCTGCCGGCCGTCGGCTTCCCGGTCCTCGCGCTCGCGACCGCCCTCCACGGCGTACCCCTGCTGCGTGACGCGATCTGGTTGCTGGTCGTCTTCTGCGGCGTGTACGCGCGCCGGTGGGGTCCGCGCGGACACGCGCTCGGCATCTTCGCGTTCATGACCTTCTTCGTCACCCAGTTCCTGCACGCGGTGCCCGGCCTGCTGCCGGAGCTGTACGGGGCGATGGCTCTGTCGCTGGTCGTTGCCTCCGTCGTGCGCTTCGGCGTGTGGTGCGTCGAGCGGCGCATGCCGGCCGCCGCCGCTCCGCCTCCGCCCGACGGGCGCGGGCTCGCCCGGCCGACCACCCGCCAGGCCTTCCAGACCACGGCCGCCTGCGCCTTCGCGATGGCCGCGGGCCAGGTGCTCTCCCACGAGCGCTGGTACTGGGCCGTCGGCACGGCCTGGTGGATCTTCGTGAACACGGCGTCGCGCGGCGAGACCCTGGTGCGGGGTTTCCGCCGTGTCGTCGGCACCGTCACCGGCATCGCCGCGGGTCTGCTCGTCGCCATCCCCCTGCACGGCGCCCCCGCGCCGACCGTCGCGCTCGTCGGCGTCTGCGTGTTCGGGATCTTCTACACGGCGCCGCTCTCGTACAGCTGGATGATGTTCTTCGTCACCGTCATGGCCGGCCTGCTGTACGGCCTGATCGGTGTGCTGGATCCAGGGCTGCTGGGCCTCCGCCTCGCCGAGACCGGTGCCGGTGCGCTGGGCGCCGTACTCGCGGTGGCACTGGTCCTGCCGGTCACCACGCACACGGTCACCGACCGGTGGGTGCGGCGGGCCCTGCACGCGGTGCACGGGTGCACCGCCGCTGCCGCCCGCCGCCTCGCCGGGGACGCCGACGCGGACCCCGCACCGCACGCGGCCGAGCTGGAGGTGCTGCTGGGGCGCGTACGGCTGGCGGTCGCCCCGCTCGTCCACCCGCTCAATCCGCTGCGGGCACGCAAGCAACGGGCCCGTCAGGTGCTCGCCCTCCTGGACGACTGCGCCCGGGAGGCCGGCGGTCTCGTGGCCGTCACCGCCGACCCGGACGCCTCGCACGACACCCGCCTCACGGCTGCCTGCCTGCGCGTCGAGGCGGCGGTCGAGACGCTGCTCGGCGCCGTACCGAGGTGCGCCGTACCGCGCCGCACCGTGCCGCCGTACGCGGGCGAGCCCGGTCGGCACCCGGGCGCCGACCAGGCCCTCGCCCACCTGCGCGGCCTGGAACACTCCCTCACCGCCCTGGCCGCGCCCCTGCGGTCGTCGTGGGCGAGGGCTTGAACGGTGCTGCCGACGTACCGGCGAGCAGAGCTCGTGGGCGCCCCCTTGATCACCCGAAAGCGTGGTGCGCTGAACGGCGACTCTCTGTGACTCTCCGCGGCGGCACCCGGGTGACGGCCATCTGGTCTAGACCTACTGCTACCGTCTGCGCCAACGGCACGGTGCCGGCAGGCGTGTCACCGAGAGGGGACGGCAGTGGCAGTGACAGATGTGGGCGCGGGTGGCGGCGGCGGGCGACGGGCGTTCATCGGCTCGTTCACGAGCGCGGGCGGTCCCGGCGTCGTCGTGGCGGCCGTCGACGAGGCGAGTGGCGCGCTGACCGTCCTGAGCCGCGCGGACGACGTCCCCGATCCCTCGTACCTCGCCCTGTCCCCGGGCGGCGACACCCTCTACACGGTCAGCGAGACGGCCGAGGGAGCGGTCGCGGCGTACCGCGTGACCGGTGACGAGGCCGACAAGCTGGTGCTCACCGGGCCGCCCGTCCCCGTCCAGGGCGACGGGCCCACTCACCTCGGCCTCGTCGCCGGGCACGTCCTGGCCGCCAACTACGGCTCCGGCAGCGTCACCGCCGTCCCCCTGCGCGCTGACGGCACCCTCGCGGAGGCCGCGTCCGGAGTCCTCCGGCACACCGGCTCGGGGCCCGACGAGCAGCGCCAGGAGGGACCGCACGCTCACCAGGTGCAGCCGGACCCGAGCGGCCGCTGGGCCGTTGGCGTCGACCTCGGCACCGACGGGGTGCTGGTGTACGAGCTGGACGCCGGAGTGCCCGTACTGCACCGCCAGACCACGCTCCGGCCCGGCTCGGGGCCCCGCCACCTGGCCTTCCACCCGAACGGCTCGTACGCGTACGTGCTGCACGAACTCGCCCCGATCGTCACCGTCTGCCGTTGGGACTCCGGCAGCGGCGAGCTCACACCGCTCGGCGAGGCCCCCGTGCTGCCGGGCACCCCGGACGGCGACGCCTACCCGTCGGGCATCGTCGTGTCGCCCGACGGCCGCTTCGTGTGGACGGCGACACGCGGCCAGGACGTGCTCTCCGTCCTCACGGTGGACGGGGACGGGGAGAAGCTCGCGCTCGCGGGCACGGTGCCGTGTGGTGGCCACTGGCCGCGCGCGCTCACTGCCTCGGAGGGATTCCTCTACGTCGCGAACGAGCGCTCGGGGAACGTGAGCTGGTTCGCGGTCGACCCGGACACGGGGATGCCCGGCCCGGAGGGTTCGGTCGAGGTCGCCGCGGCTTCGTGCGTGATCCTGGGCAGAAGCGCTGACCGGTACTGATCGCCGTTCTTCGGCCGCGGGTCTGGAGTGGTTGCTCGCGCAGTTCCCCGTGCCCCTGAAAAACCGGGGCGCGCCCCACCCACCAAGGGGCGCGGGGCTGTGTTGGACATGCGGCTCCGCCGCGTGGGCGCGACAAGCCACCACGGACCCGCAGCCGCGCGCACCCCCGCGGCACACCCCTCACGCGCCGAGGGACCCCACAGCGAAGGGCCCGCTCCCAAGAGGGAGCGGGCCCTTCGCGCATCCACGGACTCCCGCGAGCGCGGTACGTGGCTCAGCGCACCGGCATGCCCTGCGGCTGCTGGGGGGTGATGCCCAGCGCCGACGTGTACTTCGAGAGCGCCAGCTTGCCGATCGCCGGGTACGGGCCGAGCGCCTCGGCGGTGGAGCAGCCCGCCTCCTTGGCGGCCGCGTCCAGCAGACCGGCGTCGATCTCCGGGCCGATCAGGTACGGGGCGAGCGCGAGGTTCTGCGAGCCCGAGGAGCGCAGCTGCTCGGCCACCGCCGCGATCGAGCCCTCCTGGTCGAGGGCCGCGGCCATCACCGGCACGGCGAGGCGCGCGGCGAGCAGCATGCCGGTGATCCCGGCCGCCTGCACGGCCTCGTCGCCACCGACGGACGCGAGGATGATGCCGTCCGCGGCGGTCGCCACGGTGAACAGCCGGGCGCGGTCGGCACGCGCCAGACCGGCCTCGGACAGCCGCACGTGCAGCGCCTCGGCGAGCAGCGGGTGCGGGCCCAGGACGTCGGTCAGGTCGGCCGCGATACGGCTCTCCATGACGGCCTGGCGGACCTGGCGCAGCAGCGAGCTGTCCGGGCCCGCGAGCAGGGGCACGACGACGGCGACGGGGCCGTCCGGCTCCCTGACGTCCATGCCGGCGGCACGGGCCTGCTCGAAGCGGGCGGTGCGCTCCTCGGCGGCGCGGGCCAGCACCGACTGAAGGGTGGGGAACTCGTCGCCGCCCCCGTCGAGGTACCCGATCCGCGCGTCCAGGCCGGGCAGCTCGGAGCGCGCGATGCTCACGACCTCCTCGGCGAGGCTGCGTGTGGCGGCGCTGGGCGTGCCCGGCACCGCGAGGACGAGCGCGGGCGCGCCTTCAGGAGCCGCCAGCGGCTCGGGGCGGCGGTGCCGCCCCGGCTGGCGGGGTCGCGGCATTCGTACAGGCAGGCCGGATGCGGGCCCAGTGGGGGAGCTCATGGCGCCGCATGCTACTGGCTTCCTGGGCTCCCCTGTTCGGGGAGGGTGCAGGTGAGCGGTATCCGTCCTGATTTGTCTGATGAGTTGTGTGACGATCGGCGGAAAACCGTGGCGTTTCTCGCTGACGTGCGGTAGCGAGAGTGGCTCATCTCACAGTGTGACAGACCGGAAGAAACAAGTCCGTTTTGTGGTACTAGGTTTCGGCCAGGTGCACGTGCAGCATCCTCTCGTTGTCCGGCAGGACCGGTACTCCCTCGGCCAACTCGGTCGCGATGCGCACCGCGCCGTGCAGCGGATCACCCTCGGCCGCCACGCGCCGAGCGTGCGGCACCCGCTCCGCCAACTCCGCCTCCAGGGGTACGAGGAGAGGGGCGCCCATCCTGAACAGGCCACCGGTGAGGGCGACACCGGGCTCGCCCGACGCGGGGCAGACGGCGGCCGCGGAGTCGGCCATGTGCCGGGCCGCCGTACGCAGGACCTCCACCGCCACCGGATCCGCCTCGGCGCACGCCGCCACCTCGGGTGCGAAGGAGGCCAGCACCGCGGCACGGTCGGTGCGCGGGTAGAGCCGTCCGGGCAGGGAGGCGACCGGTCCGAACCGCTCCTCGGCGCGGGCCAGCAGCTGCGCCGAGCCGCCCGGCCGGCCGTCGTGGGCGCGCAGCGCGGCCTCCAGGCCCGCCCGCCCGATCCACGCGCCGCCACCGCAGTCGCCGAGGAGATGACCCCAGCCGTCCGCCCGGCGCCAGCTCTTCAGATCGGTGCCGATCGCGATCAGTCCCGTGCCGCCGGCGACCACCGCACCCGCCCGCGCCCCGAGAGCGCCCGCGTACGCGGTGACCGCGTCGGCGGCCAGCGCGACGCGACGCACACCGAGCTCGCGCCCGAGAGCGTCCGGGAGTTCTGCGCGCATCTGGTCGCCCATGCTCGCGAACCCGGTGGCGCCGATGGCCACCGCCCGCGGCGGACCGCTCCCGGCGTCGTCGAGCAACTGCCGCGCCATGGGCACGAGCTGCTCCAGCAGATGCCCGGCGTCGATGCCGCGCGGACCGGTCCGCACCGGTTGCCCGGACACCAACGCGGCGGTGCGGGCCCGGCCTTCGGAGGCCAGCACCACGCGGAGCCCGGAGCCACCCGAGTCCACGGCGAGCACGACGGGCGCCGCCCCGTTGGCGGTCACGACAGACGCCGGCTCATGGACTGCGCGACCGGGAACGACAGCCCCGCCGCGTGTGCGGGAGTTCCGCGTTCCGGATGTCCGGGATGAGGTGCCGACCGAGAATGACGGCCATGGCGGAGCGGCTTGATCACTGGACGGAACAAGCTCCCCTCCTTCCCGGTGATCGGCTGCGTGATCTCCTCGAGAGGCTCGAAGACCTCGATGAGGAGGAAGAGTAGCGTCGAGGGACGGCGTCCGCGCGCAGGGCCGCTCTGTTCGTGCTGGGGTGCGGCGCGTACCAGTACAGTGGCGCGCTGTGGCACCACGACCCTTGCATGAACTTGTTGAAGCCGGCTGGGCGAAGGCTCTTGACCCTGTTGCCGAACGCATCGCGGCGATGGGGGACTTCCTCCGGGCCGAGATAGCGGCGGGCCGGACCTATCTGCCGTCAGGGGCGAATGTCCTGCGGGCCTTCCAGCAGCCGTTCGACGATGTGCGTGTCCTGATCGTGGGCCAGGATCCCTACCCCACTCCGGGAATGGCCATCGGACTGAGCTTCGCGGTGGCGCCCGAGGTGCGTTCGTTGCCGGGAAGCCTGGAGAACATCTTCCGGGAGATGCACTCCGACCTCGGGCTGCCCAGGCCGTCGACGGGCGATCTGACGCCGTGGACCCAGCAGGGTGTGCTGCTGCTCAACAGGGCGTTGACGACGGCGCCCCGGAAGCCCGCGGCGCACCGGGGCAAGGGCTGGGAGGAAGTCACCGAGCAGGCGATCCGTGCGCTGGCGGCGCGGGGTACGCCGCTGGTGTCGGTGCTGTGGGGCAGGGATGCCCGCAATCTGCGGCCGTTGCTCGGGGATCTTCCTGCGATCGAGTCCGCCCACCCGTCCCCGATGTCGGCGGACCGTGGCTTCTTCGGCTCACGGCCGTTCAGTAGGGCCAACGAACTGCTGGTCCGGCAGGGTGCCCAGCCGGTCGACTGGCGCCTGCCGTAAGGCAGGGCTGTCGCGGCGGCCGAGCCTCCTGCCGAAGCGCGGTCGCCGACTGCCGGTCGGCGACCGGGCGAGACCCTCGCCCACGTCGATGCACGCGCCCTCACACAACGCGGGGCGGCCGTCCCGTCAGGACACCGTGAATCCGTCGAACGTGGCGATGCCCCGTGCGCCGTTCCAGCCGTTGGCCGCGGTCATGAAGACCCCGACGTCCTGTGCGGCGGTCGCGCCCGACGGTGTCGCCGTGCCCACCGTCGTCCAGGTGACGCCGTCCGAGCTGGCCTCCCCGGTGTAGGAGGCGCCGGACCTGGTCAGCCGCAGTCGCACCGGCGCGGTGAAGGAGCCCGACAGCGCGATCGAGTCGAAACGGCCGTCGCCGTCGGCGTCCCAGCTCAGCGCGCAGCCGTTGGACGGTGTGACCGCCAGGTTCACATAACCCGCGCTGCCCTGAGTGCCCAGGTCGTTGCGGACGCCGAGGCCCGCCCGGGCCCAGCCACCGGTCGCGTCCTGGGACGTGACCGTGACCTCGGCCACGGCTTTGTCGCCGTACGCGCCCGCCCGGTACACCGACCCGAACTCGTTGGTGCCGCCCCACAGGTCGGCCCCGGCGCCCTCGACGGCGATCGCGTCGCCGGCCTGGCCGAACACGGCGTCGTTGAAGGAGACCGTGCGGTACGGGTCGCCGACCCCGGCCGCGGCCACGAGCCGTACCGGCCCGACCGCCTTCCCACCGCCCGGGTACGCCGCCGCTGCGACGACCCGGCCTACCAGTTCCGTCGGCTCACCCGCCAGCGAGACCTCGAAGCGAGCGGCGAACGTTTCGCCGGACGCCACCGACGCCGAGCGCACCGGACCGAGCGGCTTCACCGCCATGCCGTCGGGGGCGGTGACGGAGAGCGTCACGCCGCGTGCCGCCGCGAACCCGTTCCTGTTGGTGAAGGTGACCGTCAGCGTCGCGGGCCTGCCCTCCGCCACCGCTCCCCGGTCGGCCCCCGCGGTGAGGACCGCCTGATGGGCAGTGGCGGCGAGCAGGTCGCGCACACGGCGGGCCAGGGCGTAGGGGGAGCCGTGGGGCTCGGTCGGGTACGTCTCGTGCGCGTGCGCCCAGCGGTCCTCCAGGGCGAACCAGTCGATCGTCGCCGGGGCCTTTCCCATGGCCAGTCCTTTGGCGAGCGCGTCGAAGTACGTCTGCCAGCGGGTGCGGTACAGGCCGCCGACCAGCCCGGACCACTCCCGGTTCGCGTAGTCGTGCAGGCCCTCCTCGCTGCTGGCGCGTCCGCCCCAGGTGGTGAGGAGGGAGCGGGCGTCGTATTCCAGGCGGTCCTTCTCGGCGCGGTCGGCGCCCCAGGTGCGTGCGTCGGCCAGCCAGCGGCCGAGGAGGTGCGGACGGGAGGTGGCCAGCAGGTCGTCGAGGAGGTCCATCCAGTCCAGCCAGGTCCTGGTCAACCTGCCGAACAGGGCCTTCTCCCCGGCCTCGTACGCGGCCTTGATCTGCGGCAGCAGGACACGGCTGCGGTTGGACAGGACCTGCCGGGCCACGTCGACGACGTCGTACCGGTAGGCCGAGCTGTCCCTCAACTCCGGTCGAACGGCGAGCAGTTCGGTGAGTGCGCCGTCGAAGGCCGTGGTGTCGTAGCGGTCCTTCTCCGGGCCCCAGGCGGCGGCCTTGTTCGCCGTCAGGCTCGGACGGGCACCGAACAGGCCGTCGGGTGCCTCGCTCCAGGAGTCCGCCCGGGACATGTTGTACGCGGTGTCGCGGATCGTCTGCCAGGCCGCGGCGGCGTGCCGGTCCGGGCCGCCGTAGCGGGAGAGGGCGTACGCGGCGAACCAGTCGTCCAGGTCGACGGTGCCGGGCGTCCAGGCCAGGTCGGTGAGGAGGGCGAGGGCGGGTGCGTTGTTGTCGGCGGCCTCCGGCATCGCCGCGATCCCGGCGAGCGAACTGCCTTGCTTGTCACGCCACTTGGGGTACTGCTCCACCCAGTCGGGGGCATTGGCGCCGATCGGGGTGTGGCCGCCGAAGTTCCAGATGCTGCCGAAGGCGTACGGGGTGCCGCCCCAGTCGCCCTCCCGGTCGGTGACGGTGGTGTAGCGGTCCGACAGGCCGTCCACGATCAGCATCCGGCTCTTGTCGACGGCGTCCAGGATCGCCCGGGACGGATTGGTCTGCCAGCCCAGGATCGCCCAGACCGCGCCCGGGTGGGCTTTCTGCAGCGCCGACTCCACGGCTTTCGCGGCCTCGCCTACCGGTACGTCACCGGGGTTGCCGCCCTCGTGCAGCAGATCCATCTTGTAGATCGTGCTCTCGCCGAACCGCTCCGTCTGGGCCCGGTAGAAGGCGGCGGCCACCTCGTCGAAGGCCATGGTCCGCGGGTCCAGCCAGTCGGGGCGCTTGAAGGCCCCCCAGGTGCCCTGCGCCACCACCGTCGCGTCCCCGCCGTGCCGGGCGGGGAAGTCGTCCGGCACGGTGCCGTAGTAACCCGGCAGGACCGGCGTCATGCCCAGGTCGCGAATCCGGTCCACGATCTTCCCGGCGAGCGCGGCACGTTGCTCGATGAGTTGCCGCGAGACCGGTCCGCCGAAGCCCGACATGTTCTGCAGCAGCCACCAGGGCTGGTGCGCGGGGGCCGGGATCCAGGCGCGCAGCGCGGCGTCGGAGTAACCGAAACGACGGAAGGCGTCGTAGTACACCGCGTCGCCGCCGATGTAGACGAGGACCCGGTTGACCCCGTGTACCGCCAGCACGTCCAGCTCGCGCTGCCACGCGTCCCAGTCGCGGTAGGCGCCGGTGTAACCCTCGTTGGTGTCGTTGAAGGCGAAGCGGTGCGGCACGTCGGCCGTTCCCGTGATCTCCTCGGCGGGCGCGGGGAGGGTGTGCGGCAGGTTCAGCTGCTCGCCGGTCCAGGAGACGGAGGCGTGGGCGGTCCGCCGCAGGTAGGTGTGGAGACCGGCGAGCAGCACCGCGGGGCTGGTGCCCTCCACCGTGAGGTGCCCGGCCCGGCCGGTGACCCGGAAGCGGTCGGTGTCGCCGTCGACGGGCCGCAGGGTGAACTGCCGGTGGTGGTCGGGAAGCAGACGCTTCAGCGCGGCCGCGGCGGGAGCGGTGTCGAACCGGGCGCGGCCGGCCGCGTACGCGTCCTGCGGGCGGGTCAGCAGCGCGGCGCCGCCCAGCGCGACCGCACCCGTGAGGATCCGTCTGCGGCTGATCCCCGTGCAGTCGAGGTCGCCTCGGTTGTCCTGCATGAACGTCCTTCCGACAGAGCTCAGTTGTTCGTCGTGATCGTCATGGCGAAGATGTGCAGGGCGGGGACGCCCGACTGGAGGCCGTCACTGACCTTGGGCAGGACCAGGGACCGCAGCTCCTTGCCGGCCGCCAGGTCGACCCCGAAGGTGAACAGGCTGACAGGGGTGTCGTCCCGGCCGGTGGTGATGTGGCGGTAGGGCACCACCACCGCGGCGGAGGAGCTCGCCCCGTACCAGTCGGGGACGGCGACCGGGAACGCCTGCTCGGTGCCGTCGGCGTAGACGACCTTGCCCTCGCCCTTGCCTTCGCCCCAGGTGCTGGTGCCGAGGAAGGACAGCCGGCTCCCGGAGCCGGACAGCAGCACGGTCTGGCCGGAGGAGACGACGTTGTCCTTGTTCCCTGGCCGGGTGTCCGGCCAGGTGAAGGGCACCCCGTCGTACGTGACCGTGGCACCCGGAGCGAGCCCCACCGACGCCAGCGCCTCGGCGGACAGGCTGGAGTTCGAGCCGTCGATGTTCGCGACCGTGAGGGCGTCGTCGGAGGCGATCCCCGCGTTGTCGAAGGCGCCCGGCAGCGACCGGTACGGCAGCAGAACGGAAGAGGTCGAACGGGTGCAGTCGGAGCCGTGCCGGTGCACGTCGAACAGCGCGTGCGCGGTGAACGTGATCCGTCCCTCGACGTCGTCGGAGAGGCGGGTCCGCCAGGTGCGCGTCACCGACCGTCCGGGGGCGAGGCTGCCCACGCTGTCCGGTTTCGACGTATCGTCCACGGCGAGGTACAGCACGGCGCCGCGCAGCGCGATCCCGGTGGTGTTGGTGAGGACGGCCGTCAGGGTCACGGCCTTGCCCGGCTCGGGTGCGGGTGGGGTGACGGTGAGCGAGACGGGCGGCGGGAGGAAGTCCTCCTCGGGGCGGTAGGCGTTCACGACTCCTCCACGGTGAAGTGGTCGAACACGGCCCGGACCGTCGTGCCCGGGTAGTTGAGGTTCACGGCGCTCGCCACCACACCGGCGTCCAGGGCGCCGTTCGCGGAGGGCACGGTCAAGCCGGCGATCTCGTTCCAGGCGAGGCCGTTGGTGGTGGAGTACGCGGTGTAGGTGGTGCCGGAGCGGACCAGGCGCAGCCAGGCGGGGTGGGTGGAAGCGCCGCCGCCGGCCCAGGTGTCGAGGTGTCCGTCGCCGTCACTGTCGGTCATGAACTCCACGCCGTACGACTTCGACATGGTGAGCACGGCGTAGCCGCCCTTCTCCGGCGCGGTCAGGTCGTTCGCGACGGCGATCCCGTACTTGGCGGCGGGATTGTCGCTCCCGGTGAGGCCGACCGTCTTGACCTGCACCACGCTCGACGCGGGGGCGGAGCCGGGCAACAGGATGCCGCCCTTCTCGTCACGGCCGCCGGACAGGTCACCGCCGCCCGCCCAGATCACCAACTGGCTGCCGTACTGGCCGAACCGGGCGTCGTCGGTGGTGGCGAACGTCCTGTACGGGTCGCGCACCCCGTTCGGTTCGTAGGGCACGCTGACGGTTTTCGCGGCCCGCGCGCAGTCGGCGCTGCGTCCGTCCACGTCGAAGAGCACGTGCGCGGTGAAAGCGACGTCCCCCGCGACATCGGCCGGCATCGACGTGCGCCACCTGCGCGTGACCTTCGCGCCACGGCGCAGATCACCGAGCGGGACGGTGCGCGCGGCGGTCGCCGCGCCCGGGTCCACCAGGTACAGGACGGCACCGCGCAGCGGGAACGGGCAGTAGTTGACGAGGACCGCGGTGGCGGTGACGGCGTCACCGCCGGCCGGTTCGGCGGGTTCGGTGGTGACGGTGAGGGTGGGGCCGAGGGTGTCCGTACGGGTGCTCACGCCGCTCACCGCCGCTCCCAGTCGACGGTGAAGGTGTTGGCGAGTTCGCTGGGAAGCTTCCCCGGGACACTGATGTGGACCTTGCCGTCGGAACGCGTCCACTTCAGCGGCCCGTCGTGACCGAGCAGCCGGATTTGCGAGGTCGCGGAGAGGGGAATGTCCGCGGGCACGGAGAGGGTGCCACTCGGGGCACCCAGCACGATGATGTTGAACTTGCCCGGGGTGACGGTGTACCGGATGCCGAGGGCGCTGCCCTCTTCCTCGGCCCGCACCCAGGGTGTCGAGCCGTAGATCGCGGGCCCGTTGACCTTCAGCCAGGCGCCGATGTCCCGCAGCCGCCGCTGCATGACGTCCGGGATCGTGCCGTCCGGCTTCGGCCCGATGTTCAGCAGCAGGTTGCCGTTCTTGCTGGTGACGTCGGCGAGCAGGTGGACGAGGAACTCGGAGGTCTTGTAGTCCCCCTCGACCTCGAACTTGTTGTAGCCCCAGGAGTAGCCCATCGTGATGCAGCACTCCCACTTCTGGGGATCCATCGTGGGGTTGGTGCGCTGTTCGTAGGTGGCGAAGTCGAAGTGCGTGTCGAAGCGGTCGTTGACCACGACACCCTTGGGGCGGCTGCGGTTCTTCGCCTTGTTGTAGTAGTGGGAGAGGGGCTCCTCACTGCGCCACGGCGGTTCGCCGGTGGGCCGGAACCACTGGCCGTCCGCCCACAGCAGTTCCGGGTCGTAGCGGTCGATGATCTCGTACAGCTGCTTCAGTTCGTAGTCCCCGATGTAGTCGTCGACCGGCCTGTAGCCGGTCATCGGGACCTCTTCACCGGTGTAGAAGTTCTTCATCGGCCGGCCGATCGCCGGGTTGAAGAACTCGCCGAGCGAGTAGTACAGGCCGGGCCGTACGGTGCCGCGTTTGCGGGCGGCCGTCATCAGTTCGCCGACCAGGTCGCGTTTCGGGCCGTACTTCCCGGCATGACGGTCCGTCACCTTGCTCGGCCACAGGGCGAATCCGTCGTGGTGCTTGCTGGTCAGTGCGAAGTACTCGGCGCCCGCCTGCTCGAACAGCCGCACCCAGGCGTCCGGGTCGTAGTTCTCGGCCGTGAACCGCGGGATGAAGTCGTCGTAGAGGAAGTCCTGGCCGTAGGTGTCGCGGTGGTACTTCCAGGTGGGATCGGTGTCGAAGCTCTGGTACCAGAGGTACCACTCGGCGGCCATCTGCCGGGCGGAGCCGGCGGGGACCGAGTAGACGCCCCAGTGGACGAAGATGCCGAACTTGGCGTCCTTGTACCAGCGCGGTACGGGGTGGGTGTCGAGGGACTTCTTCGTGGGCTCGTAGTCGGGGATGCCGTCGCTGATCGCGTGGGCGGCACCGGGCGGTGCCAGGAGCACTGCTGAGCCGAGAGCAGTGGCCGTGGTCAGGAAGCGTCTACGGCTGACGTTCACGGGAGACCTCTCAGTCGATGGTCGAGAAGGAGTCGAAGACGGCTGTGGTGGTCTGGTCGGGGTGGCCGAGGTTGACGGCGCTCGCGACCATCCCGGCGTCGAGGCCGCCGCCACCGGCTCCGTCGTCGGCGGACGGCACGGTCGCGGTCCCGATCCGCTGCCAGGACGTGCCGTCGGTGCTGGCGTACGCGGTGTAGGCGGTGCCCTCGCGGGTGAGCCTGAGCCAGGCCGGGTGGTACGAGGAGCCGCCGCCCTCCCCCACTCTCGGCTTCGCTCGAGCGGGGGGACCCCCACCGGTGTCCAGCCGCCCGTCGCCGTCGCTGTCGGTCATGAACTCCACGCCGTAGCTCCTCGACATGGTCAGCACCGCGTAGCCGCCGTTCTCCGGGGCGGTCAGATCGTTCGCGACGGCGATCCCAGCCTTGGCGGAGGGGCCGCTGCCGGTCTGGCCGACGAGGCGGGCGGTGACGCTGCCGGAGGCGGGCACGGCATCGGGCACATGGATGGCGGCCTTCTCGTCCTTCCAGCCGGCCAGGTCCTGACCGCCGGCCCAGATCGCGAACTGGCCGTGGTTCTGTGCGTATTGGGCGGCCTCGGCGGTGGCGAACGTCCGGTACGGGAGCTGGACCGCGGACGGGACGGGGGTGAGGTCGGCGGTCACGCTGTCGGTGTCGCGGCGCGTCCGGCCGCCCTGCCGGTAGGAGGTGCGTACGCCGATGTCGTACGGTCCCCATGCCGCGTCGGCGGACGGGGTGACGCGCCAGGTGACGATGGAACTCCCGCCAGGGGCAAGGGAGTCGCTGCCCGTTTCCCCCTCCACTGCGGCGGTCCAGCCGTCCGGCAGGCGCAGCCCGGTGGTCACCCGGGTGACCACCTTGGTGCCGGAGTTGGTGACGGTCGCGGTGATCTCCGTACTCCGGCCGCTGTGCAGGCTCGGGCGGTAAGGGATGAGCCGGACACGCGCCGAGGGGCAGTCGCGGGCCGCCCCGAGGACCGCGAGGTCGACCGCGTCGGCGAACGCCTTCATCCCGGTGTCGTTCGGGTGCAGATGGTCACCGGAGTCGAACGCGGCGGCGTAGCGGGTGGGGTCAGCCGGATCCCGCACCGCCTTGTCGAAGTCGGCGTAGCCGTCGAAGACGCCGCCGGAGTCGCGCACGAAGGTGTTGACCTTCTGCCGGTCGGCCTCCTTGGCCTCGGTCCAGTAGTCGCCCCAGCCCCGGTACGGGACCACGGTCGTGCCGATCACCCGCAGCCCCCGGGCGTGGGCCCGCCGCGCGATCTCCTTCATGCCGTCGATCACCTGGTCGCCGGTGGCGCCGCCCCAGCTGAGGTCGTTGACGCCCTCGAAGAGGATCACCGTCCTGGCTCCCGGCTGGGACAGCACATCGCGCTCCAGCCGCTGAAGTGCCGAGGGGTTGCCGTCGATCCCGGCCGTGATGCGGTTCCCGCTGATGCCCGCGTTCAGTACTCCGGCGGGGGAGGCACAGGCCGACAGCCGGGCCGCCAGGTAGTCGGGCCAGCGCCGGTTGGCGTCCGAGGTGGAGGCGGCTCCGTCGGTGATGGAGTCACCGAGCGCGACGACGGAGCCCCGCGCCCGCCCGCCCCGCACGTCGACACCGGTGAGGAACGGGAAGGTGGAGTCGGTCGTGGTGAACGCGTCGCCACCGGTGTCCCCGGCGTGGTCGCCGCCGCCGTCAGGCGTCCAGTAGACCGTCTGCAGCCCCATCCAGTGCTGGCTCACGTGGGTGAGCCTGCCGGGGAAGTACAGGCTGACCACCAGGTCGCTCCGGGCGGCCACGGGAATCCGCACCCCGTCGCTCGCCGCCTGCCCCCCGGCCGGGATCGTCACCGTCCCCTCGCCACCGAACGTCAGGTCGCGCGGGCTGGAGACGGACGAGCCTCCCGCGCGCCGCGCCACGGTCGCGTGCCCGATCGTCACCGGCTGGTCGGAGAACGCGTTGGTCAGCCGGATCCGGACGCTCGTCCCACCGGCGCTGACGTGCACCGGGATCCGCACGGTCACCTCCGACGTGCCTGGGTCGTACGACGCGTGCTGCGCGGTCGCCCAGGTCCCTGTCCAGCCGTGCTGTCGAGTCCCGGCTTCGGCCGGAGGCGCCGGGAGCAGGGCCGCAAGGGCAGCCACGACCGTGAGCATCAGCACGGCGAACGTGCCGCGTGTCGAACGCATCCCGCCCCCTACCGTTCCGCGCCGGTGCGCGCGAGTGCCCGGTACGCCTTGGCGGCGCCCTTGGCCTTGAAGTTGACGAAAGCCGGGGTCACGCCGAGCGGGGCCGCGTATCCCTTGAGCGTCACGGGGCCACGGACGACCTTGCCGTCGGTGACGTCATGCCAGGTTCCGGTCGGCAGGAAGACGTCCCGGGTTGTGCCTTCGTCGAGTTTCGGCGCGGCCAGCACGGCCGGGCCGAGCATCCACTCGTCAGCGACCGTGTAACTCGCCTCGTCCTTCGGGAAGTCGAAGAACAGCGGCCGCATGATCGGATCGCCGGTCTTCAGGGTGCTTTGCACCTGATCCCAGATGTACGGGGCCAGCCGCTCGTGCGTCGCGATGGCCGACCGGTAGAGGCCGACGGTCTCGCGGTCATAGCCGACCCACTCGCCGGTCGTCGCGTCCCGTACTCCGGTCGGCGAGGTCGAGGCGTACATCAGCGGCATCAGGGACGCCGCCTGCGCCCAGCGGGCCAGGACTTGCTTGCTGGGCGGCGGGTAGCCGAGCGAGCCGCCGATCATGTCGGTCTCGACGAAGGGGTAACCGATCGTGGAGACCGCCAGGTTGGCCGAGACCGCGGCGCGCAGCCCCGCGAAGGTGGTCGGCTTGTCGGCGGTGCGGGTGGCCCCCGGATAGGGGGCGCACCGGTCGTCGAAGAAGGCGGTGTCGAACTTGAACCCGGCGACCCCCAACTCATCCGTCTGGGCCTTGAGATCGTCGGTGTACCACTGCCGTGCGGCCGGGTTCGCCAGGTCGATCAAGCCGGTCTGCCGCCCGTTCCACCAGGTGAAGAGGCACGGCTTGGCCGGGTCGGACGGGTCCTTCAGCAGATACCCGTTGTCGACGGCTTCGGAGAAGTTGGCGGCGGTCTCGGGCATGTACAGGCCCGTCCACATGCCGAGGTCGAAGCCGAGGCGGCCGAGTTGCCCGGACAGGGCGGGCAGGTCGGGGAAGCGTTCGCCGAAGTCGGCGGCGATCACGCTCTCCTCGATCTGCAGAGCGTGTCCGCCGAGCCCGGCGCCGGCCAGCGCGCGGGCCCAGTCGAGGACGTTCTCCTGGGTCTGTTCGCCGTAGAGCTGGGCCCAGGAGTTCCACAGGGGGGTGGCGTACTGCTCGTAGGGGGTGTCGGAGCGTTCGGGCCTGCCGACCAGCGCGATGTGGTCGCGGTACACCTCGGCGGGGGTGTCCTCGACGAACACCGTGGAGGCGGCGGGCCGGTCCCCGGTGACGGTGAACTCGCCGAGCCCGTTGCCGCCGGAGTTGATCCGCACGTCCATCGGGTCGTTCGTGTCCGCCCGCAGTCCGGTGGCGCTGGAGGTGTACCAGAAGGGGGAGACCACCTGGTAGGAGGCCGGGCTGAACCCGGTGTCCACCAGTTGCCCGGAGTCCAGCGGCCAGGGCTGGACGGTCTGGTCGCTGTTCTCGCCGTGGCCGTACCAGTGCCCGGCGCGCTTGAGGTCGTACGCCGTGCTGAGTGCGTCGGCCTGCGCGCCCGACAGGGACCAGTTCATGTCGTACCGGTCGGAGCGCAGGGTGATCCGCAGATCTACGGTGACGTCCGGCAGGTCGGTGGCGGCGGTGACGCGCAGGGTGTTGCCGCTACGGGTGCTGCCGGTGGCCTCCCGGACGATGTGCCAGCCGGCGCCGATCCGGAACCGGAAGGCCGCGGGCGCGGTGGCCAGGACGGTCCGGCCGGCCCGCACGGTGGTGACGGCCAGCCGGTCCGTGGCGACACGCAGTTCGTAGCCGGCTGTCCCGAAGGTGATCGACTCGGAGTCGGCGGCCGCCGGGGCCGCGCCGAGCAGCGGGGCGGCCAGGATCAGCGCCGCCGAGCCGCGGCGGACGGTTCGTCTCGGCCCGGGCATCAGGCACCGCCACCGCAGGTCAGCTTGGCGTCGGCCCAGTCGGCGTGGTCCGTGGAGACATCGCCGTCCCCGTCGACCAGCAGGTCCAGCCAGCGCGCGCCGGTCACGTCCACGTCGATGTCGGTGCCGCCGTCGGAGCCGCGCACCACGGGGGTCGTGGTGAGGGAGCGGCCGTCGGCGATCACCTGGAAGGAGACGCTGCCGCTGTCGCCGACCTCGTCGTCCACCCCGGCGGTCGCGGTGAAGCGGGTGCAGCCGCCGCCGAGATAGACCCGGATATCGCTGTTCGCGTGCACGCCGAGGCCCCTGGCGTAGGTGGTGCCGCCGATACTCAGAGGGCGTCCGTCACCGGCCGCGGACTCCCCGTTGGAGGTGTCCTTCTCGACCGGGCCCCAGCCGTTGACCGCCTTGACCAGGGTGAGGTCGCTCACATAGGCGTCGGCGGACAGCCCGGGCGGTGGCACCTGTACGGCCCGTACACCGGTCACGGTGCCCGGACGGCCGGGCTGGGTGAGCTTGGCGGTCGCGGACAGGACGGCGTAGTGCACCGGGTCGCCGGGCGGGGTGACGGTGTAGTCGGCGGTCACGGTGTCGCCGGGCCGGACCCGGCCGAAACGGGTGGTGTCGCCGGTGGTCGCTCTCCAGCCGTCCGGGACCTTCAGCGCCAGCTCGACGTTCCGTGCGGTCGGCGCGTCCTTCGGCACGGTGAGGGTGACGGGGACCATGGCGGCGGTTCCGGTGCTCAGGAACGGTTCGGCGTCGACGGTGACACGGGCGCCGGAGTCCGGCATGGCGTACGTCTTGGCGCCGTACGAGGGCGCGGCCACCGCGGCGACCTTGATCCCGCCCGCCGAGGCGCCGAGGTCGACGAGCTTCGCCGAACCCGGGCCCGCGCCGGCCTTGGTGGACCACACGGCCAGAGCGATGGTGTTGATGCCCTGCTCGCGCAGGATGCCCTTGGGGATGACGAACCGTGTCTGCGGTCCGGTGTCCGGCAGGTAGCGGCCGATCAGCCAGCCGTTGACGAAGATCTGGGCGCGGTAGCCGGTGTTGCCGCCTGCGCCTGCGCCTTCCCCTTCAGTGAGATCGAGTGCGATCGCGTTGTCCTGGCCCTGCGGCAGGTCGAGCCGCGCGGAGGTGCGGTACCAGCGCACGCCGGGCCCGGTCCTCCCGGTCTGCCCGGAGAGGGTGGTGCTCTTCCAGCCGCCGTCGGGGTAACCGGAGAGGGACCAGCCGGCCCGTTCCCCGTACAGCCCGCCGTGGTTGTACGGCCCCCGGGCGGTGTCGACCGGGTCTTCGCCGCCGCGGCTGCCCTGGATCTTCCAGGTGAGGGTGGAGGCCCCGCCGATCACCTCGGCGCCGAGCAGGCCTCGCGGCTCCTTGGAGTAGTCGTGGCCCCACTCCTCGTTGTGGCCCGCGTTCTCCACCAGGACGGCCAGGATGTTGTCCCCGCTGTCCTTCAGCGCGCCTGCCGGGATGTCGAAGGAGTGCGCGCCGCTGCCGGAGCTGCCGAGGTAACGGCCGTTGAGCCAGACCGCGTACTGCCCGGTGTTACCGGTCTTGGCGTCGAGTGCGAGCGCCGTCGAGGCACCGGTGGTTCTGAACCGGCCGCGGTACCAGACGTCGCCGTGGTGGAAGCCGTACTCGTCCATCGCGAGGACCGGCAGGGACCCGGCCAACTCCGGGTTGTTGGCGGTGAGGTGGTCGGCGGTGATCCAGGTGGAGTCGTCGAAGCCCAGGGCGGACTCCGGTGCCTCCTCCTTGTACTTCCACGTCGTCAGCGGCGGCGGTTCGACCGGGCGCGGTGCCTGAGTGACGGCGACCTTGCGGCCGTTCCAGGTCACCTTCCTGGCGTCCGCGACGACCTCGATCTTCACGGCCTTGGTGGAGTCACCGGTCAGCTTCAGGGTGCCGCCGACCAGTTCGGCCGTACGGAGAAGGGACGGGCCTCGTACCAGCACCGGGCCAGCGGCGGTGTCCTGCCGCCACCAGCGGGCGGTCTCGGCGGTGTCGGCGATCAGCAGCTCCAGGCCGTTCACCAGCACGCGGGCCAGGCCCTTGTGCGTGTAGTTCAGGCGCAGGTCGCCGCGTTCGGCGTCCCAGGTGGTGGTGACATCGCCGTCGAGGAAGGTGACCTCGGGCCGCTCGGCGTACCGCAGGACGGTCTCGCCGGCCTCGCCCGCACGCCCGTACAGCAGCGCCACGTCCCGGTCGCCGATCCGGGCGTGCGTCATGATCTCCGAGGTGGAGTAGACGAGCCGCGTCCCGCCCAGGTCGTAGCCCGCGACGAGGAGTTTGGCGTCCCGGCCGTCGACGGTGATGTCTCCCTGCTGCGGGACGCGCGGGTAATCGCCGTCCCTGCCCGAGAGGGACATCGTGGTCTCGTCCTTGTCCTTCACGCGGGTGTCGGCATGCCGGACGGTGAAGAACTGGGTGCCGTCGTCGGGGTTGACGCGACGGTCTACGCGCAGCGCGTCGTCGGACGGGACGGGGGCCTCGGCCTTGTCCGTGCGCGCCAGCGAGGTCACGGAGTTGACCATGTACCCGAGGCGCTTGAACTCCTGGTACTTCGTCGTCAGTTGGCGGGACTCGTTGATCGGGGCCCCGTAGTCGTACGACGTGTAGACCGCGTTGGGGTCGGCGAGCCAGCCCCAGTTGGTGCCGCCGTACGTCATGTAGAAGGACTGACCGCTCACCCCGGCGGCGATGTTCATCTTGCTGAACACCCGGGTGAAGTCGGTGCCGGTCAGTTTCGCGCAGTCCTCGTATCCGGTGCCGCCCCAAGGGTCGAACGCACCGCCCTGTGCCTCCGGGATGATCAGCGGTGACTCGGGCTTCCACTCGTTGACGTACGCATAGTCGGGCAGGTTCTTCCAGGTGTCGGGGTCCTTGCAGTCGAAGCCCTGTGGGTAGGCGTCGAAGCCGTAGATGTCCGGGGCGCCCTTGCCGCTGACCCAGTTCCTGTTGGCGCCGCCGTCGTTGACGAAGGTGGGCACGTCGATGCCGTCTTCCCGCGCCCAGTCGATGAGGGTCTGCATGTAGTCGGCGTCCTGGCGGCCGCCCTGGTACTCGTTCTCGACCTGGTACAGGATCACTGACCCGGTGCCGCGGGTGTGTTGGTGGCGCGCGATGACCGGGTTGATGCGGCTCATCCACTCCCGGGCCGCCTGCATGTACTCCGGCTCGGAGGTGCGGTTCACGCCGGCCTGTGTCTTCCGCCAGGCGGGCATGCCGCCGCCGGAGACCTCCGCGTTGATGTACGGGCCCGGGCGGGCGATCACATACAGGCCCGCGCGTTCGGCCTCGTCGAGCAGCCGCTCCACGTCACGGATGCCGGTGAAGTCGTACGAGCCCGGCTTGGAGGAGTGGTAGCCCCAGTCGAAGTAGAGCGAGACCGCGTTGAATCCGCCCGCCTTGATCTTCTGGAGTACATCGCGCCACGCGCCCGGGCTGGGCAGCCGGAAGTAGTGGAACTCGGCGCCCCAGATGTACAGGGGCTTGCCGTCGACCCGCACGGAGTACTGGTCGTAGGTGACGGTGTGCCGCGACGGGGCCTGTTGCTCCGCCCGTGCCGGTGCCGCAACGCCCGCGCTGGTCAGGGGCATGACAGTCAGTGCTCCGGCGAGCAGCAGGTATCTCCACTTGGCCCTCATGACGTCAGCCCCTTCACCACTGCCGCCCGCGCGGTCTCGATGTCGCCCACGTCCTTCGTCCGGCCGTCGAGGTTCCGGGTCGCGGTGGTGAGGGCCTCGGTCAGGGCGTCGCTGTCGGCGCCGCCGTCCTTCTTCCGCAGCTGGGCGATGAGTTCGTAGTCCTCGATGCCCTCCTTCAGCTGCTCCCAGCGGATGCTGGACATCGGGCCGTCCTTGCCCGGGTAGACCAGGTACTCGTCGCCCTGCGTGAAGATGTGCACCGGCTGCCTGAAGGGGGCGCTGGTCCAGCTGTTGTACGACCAGCGCAGGAAACCGTCCAGATTCCGCTGGGCGGAGATCCACGGCAGCATCCGCGACTCGACGGCGGGCGAGTACGACAGGGTGTTGGGATGGGCCGGCGAGCCGTACACGTAGAAGGTCGTGATCTTCCTGGCCTTGCGGCGCTCGGCCACCTTCTCCTTCGTCATCGCGTCGATGCCGCCCCAGTCGACGGACAGGTTGGACGCGACGCCCTCGGTGCTGATCGAACCGGCCACGGAGATATGGTCGTCGAAGGCCGGCGCGACCTCGTGGACGAAGTCCTTGACCACCGTCATGGTGTCGATGGGCCGCTCGTCGAAGGACAGCCAGGTGTCCTCCAGCCAGCCCTTCGCCTTCAGGTGCTTCTCGAAGGCGGGAAGGAATGTTCCCCATGCCTCCCGCCAGCGGTCCCCGCCCAGATCGACGTTCTCGTAGACGGTCCTGCCGGTGCGGGTGTCGGTGTAGGTGAGGTGCTCCCGGTCCTGGAACGCCAGCATGGAGAAGGCGCCGATGTCGGGCCCGAGACCGGCGCGTCTGGCAGTCTGGACGTACGTGTCCCAGCGGCTGAAGTCGAAGGAGAACGTCCTCCCGTTCCAGCTCCAGCCCACCATGCTCGTGTACGGCGTGGCGGTCTGCGACTCCCGGGTGCCGAGCGACCACTGGTGGTGCCACGGGTTGTCGACGATGGTGGTGTTGATGACCTTCTGGCCGCGCGAGGCCAGGTCGCGGTCGTACTTCTCGATCAGCTTCCAGTGCCGGTCGGACCAGAGCTTGACGCCGTGGTTCTTGGCGATCGTCTCCGGCTGCGCCCATACGTCGAGGAAGAAGTCGTAGTCCTTCGGGTCGGGCACGCTTGTGTCGGCGACCTCGATGGCCAGCGGATAGTTCGCCTGGGTGCGGCCGTTGGCGCTGACCTTGACCGTGCCGGTGTAGGTGCCGGGCCCGGCCTTCTCGGGGATGTGGAAGGTGAACCACAGCGGCTGCGCCGCATACGCGGGCACGTCCACGGAGGAACGCTCCTCGAGTGCGTCGCCGACCACGTCGGGGTTGCGGTCGCCGGACACCTCCTTGGCGGAACTGACCTGGTCGATGGTGGCGGACCAGTCGACCTCGCTCTTGGAGCGCTGCACGGGTACGTACTTGACGAACCGGACCTGGGTGTCCGCACCGGACAGCTTCGCCCCGCCGGGCCCGGTGAGATCGCCGACCACGGCCTTGACGTCGTCGAGGTCCTGGCCGGAGGCGATCGCCAACTGCGCCGAGACCTGCTCGTTGCGCACGGCGGAGAGCTTGAGCTCCTTGGTGTCCTTGCCCTGGACGGCGGTCATCGGGTAGCGCGGGACCCGTTCCTCCGCCGAGCCGGCGAAGGAGCCGGTGGGAACCCAGGTGATGGTGTCCCTGGTACCCATGGCGTCGGCGACCTTGACGGTCAGCCAGGTGGTGGTGGCCTTGGAGTTGACGTCGGTGCCGGTGGTTGTCGTACCGGTGACGGCGATCGCGGTGGTGCCGGCGGCCACGACCACGCCCGCGACGAAGCCGGCGACAGCTGAGGACGTACGTGCCATGAGCTGGGTTCCCTCTCTCACGGGCGTGCGGGGAGTGGTCCCGGGGCGGGTCCCAGGGGGTGGGAGGCCTGCCGGGGAAACGGGGGTCTGCCAGTGGCGCCGGTGGGGATCAGGTGCGCCTGCGGGTATCGGTGGCGCCGGTGGGGGTGTCAGGAAGTGACGGAGAATCCGCTGAAGACGGCTTCGATGTTCTCGCCGGGGTAGTTGACGTTGGCCGCGCTGGCGACCATCCCTGCGTCACCGGTGCCTGTGGCCGACGGCACTCGGGCGGTGCCGACCTGCGACCATGTGTCGCCGTCCTTGCTGGCGTACGCGGTGTAGGTGGCGCCGTCCCGGGTCAGCTTGAGATACGCCGGGTGGTAGGTCGAGCCACCGCCCGCCCAGGTGTCGAGCTTCCCGTCGCCGTCGCTGTCGGTCATGAACTCAAGTCCGTAACTCTGCGTCATAGCCAGCACGGCGTAACCGCCCTTCTCGGGCGCCGTCAGGTCGTTGGCGAAGGCGACGCCGGCCTTGCCGACCGGTGAGGCGCTGTCCTGGGAGACCAACTGGGCCTGCACGGTGGCCTTCTCGCCGGCCGCGTCGTCGCGGTAGATGACGCCCTTCTCGTCCCTCCAGCCGGACAGGTCCTGGCCGCCCGCCCAGATGGCGAACTGGTCGCCGGCCTGGGCGTACTGCGCGTCCCCGGACGTGGTGGTGTCCGTCGTCAGGTACGGCTCCCGCACGCTGCCCGGGGCGGCCTTCACCCGCGCCTGCACGGTGTCGGAAACCTTCTGGGATCCGTTGTATCCGTTGTAGGTGGCCGTGCCCGTGAGGTCGTGGCTGCCCCAGCGGGTGTCGTCGGCCGGGGTCACCGTCCAGGTGGTGGTGAGTGTGGCGCCGTTCTTGAGTGACGTCGCGGTGGTCGGGCCGGTCGCCTTGGCGGTCCATCCCTCAGGCAGGTCCAGTGCCCCCCTGGTGTTCCGGAGGGTCCCGGTGCCCCAGTTGGTCACCTCGGTGGTCACCTCGAACGGCTTGCCCGCGTCGGTCGACGGGGCGTCCGGGGTGATCAGGACGGAGGCGGCCGGAGCGTCGTCGCGTTTGAGCGCTTTGATGGCCTTGGCCGCCCCCTTGGCCTTGAGGTCGACGAAGGCCGGGGTGACGCCGAGCGGCGCCGCGTACCCCTTCAGGGCCTTGGGGCCGCGGATCACGGTGCCCTGGTTCACGTCGTACCAGGTGCCCGGCGGCAGATGGACGGAGCGGGTGGCGCCGCTGCTCAGCTTGGGCGCTGCCAGCACGGCCGGGCCGAGCATCCACTCGTCGGTGACCGTGTAACTCGCCTCGTCCTTCGGGAAGTCGAAAAACAGCGGCCGCATGATCGGATCGCCGGTCTTCAGGGTGCTCCGCACCTGGTCCCAGATGTAGGGGGCGAGCTTCTCGTGCGTCTCGATCGCCTGCCGGTAGAGGTCGACCGTCTCCTGGTCGTAGTCCACCTTCTGCCCGGTGGTGGTGTCGTTGGTGTCCACCGGGGAGGTCGAGGCGTACATCAGCGGCATCAGCGAGGCGGACTGCGCCCACCGCACCAGCACGTTCTTCGAGGGTGCCGGCTGGCCGCCCGAGCCGCCGATCATGTCGGACTCGACGAACGGGTAGCCGATGGTGGAGATGGCCAGGTTCTGGGTGGCGGAGGCGCGCAGGGAGTCCCAGCCGGTGCCCTTGTCGACCTGACGGGTGACGAAGCCGGCCTCGTGGGCCGTCCGGTTCCAGTGCACCCGGATGCCGGCGCCCTGGAGGTCGAACTCGTCGGCGAGCTGCGTGCCGAGCTTCTGGTAGTCCGTGGCCTGATGGCCTTCGCGCGGCGCGCACTTCTCGTCGAAGAAGCGGGTGTCGAACTTCAGCCCGTCGATGTCGTACGTGTCCATCAGCTTCTTGAGGTTGCCCTCGTACCAGGCCTTGGCCTCGGGGTTCGCCAGGTCGATGATCCCGGCCCGACCGTTCCACCAGGTCACTTCGCACGGCTTGGTCGTGTCCTTGGCGTCCATGAGCAGATAGCCGTGGTCGACCGCGTACTGGTAGTTGACGGAGTCCAGGTTGATCCACAGGGTGACCCAGATGCCGAAGTCGAACCCCATGTCGTGGATCTTCTTGGAGAGGCCCTTGGGATCGGGGAACGTCTTGGGGTCCCAGGTGAGATTGCCGTAGTTCGACTCCCACTTGTCGTCGAGCTGGATGGTGTGCCCGTCGAGGCCGTTGTCGTGGAGGTCGGTGGCGTAGTCGAGCAGTTTCTCCTGGTCGACCTTGGTGTAGAACTGCGCCCAGGAGTTCCACAGCGGCTTGGCGTACTGCTCGTACGTGGCGTCGCTCTTGGCCGGTTTGCCGACGATGGCTACGTAGTCGCGGTAGACCTCCAGCGGGGTCGACTCGACGAACACGGTGGCCTTGTAGGTGTCGGGCGACGCGACGGTGAAGGTGCCGAGGCCGTCCCCGCCCTTGTTGAGCGCCACGTCCATGACGTCCCCGGTGTCGACGCGCAGACCGGTCGACCTGGAGGTGTACCAGAACGGGTCGATCATGTTGTAGGACGCCGGGCCGAAGGTCTTGTGGTCGACCTCGCCGGTGTCGAGCGGCCAGGGCTGGTTGACACCGGGACCGCCTTGCGGGGTCTCCGCCTCGCCGTGGCCGTACCAGTGGCCGGCCGACGACAGGTCGTAGGCGAGGCCGAGATGCTTCGGTCCGCCGCCGTGGACGTCCCAGTCGAGCTGGTAGCGGTCGGCGCGGGGGGTGATCCGGGCTTCCACCGTGGCGCCGTCGAGCGTGCTGTCGGCGGTGACGGTCAGGACGCCGTTCTTCCACGTCCAGTCGGTGACGCCGGTCGCGTGCTGCCACGTGCCGTCGGCCGCGGTGAAGCGCAGGGCGCCGGTGTCGCCGGAGGCGGTGGCCAGCACGGTCTTCCCGGCGCGGCGCGTGGTCAGGGCGAGTTCGTCGGTGGCCACGTCGAGGGTGTAGCCGGGGGCGCCGGCGGAGGCCGGCACGGAGACGGTGACGGCGTGCTCGGTGTGGGCCACCTCAGGTCCGCCGGTGATGGAGGTGGCGGGGCGGGCGGAAGCCGTTGCCGCCGCGCTGGAGCCGGTGACGGGCGCCATCAGCATGGCGGAGGTCAGGGCGGCAGCGAGCAACAGGCCGCCAGGACTGCTCAGTCGGGCGTGCACTCGTGTCCTCCTGTCGGACAGGACGGTGGCTCAGGAGCGGCGGTGCGTGGTGCCGGTGGCGTGCGGAGTGCACGGTCACGAGGAAGCGCGGTGCTTGGCAAGGCTTGCGAGCTGCTTGATCTTGCTTGCAGATGCAAGATTCCAAGTGATTTCGCTCATGCTCTTGCGGTAACCGTCACCTGTCAACATGCGGGACCCGCGGGCTCCCGAGTGCCCGGAGGGTTCTCGTGGAGCAGCTGTTGTCCTGGTGGGGGTCGGTCCCGGGGCCCGCTGAGTGGCCTCGGCGGGCCCGGGAACCGTTCGTAACGGACGGGTAAATTCTGTGCCCCCGAGATCCTTCCGAGGTGCCGTCAGGCCAGGATCACGGAACGGGTCACATGGCGCGGATTGTCCGGGTCCAGCCCGCGTTCCGAGGCCAGGGTGGCGGCCAGCCGGTGCACCACGACGAGGTCACCTCGTCCAGCAACCGTATGACCTTGACCAGAGCGATTCCCGGCTTCGTCACCTCCTACCACGAGCAGTGGCAGTACCTGTTCACCACGTCGCTCGTCGCGATCGTGCCCGTGGTGGTGCTGTTCGTCTTCGTGGAGCGCCACCTCGTCGCCGGCCTGACCGCGGGCTGCGTCCGGGGATGACGCCGGGATGCGCATCGCAGCCAAGGCCGTGGCCGGGGCCGCCACGGAAGCGGCGTTCGGTGTCAGGCGCGAATGACCTTCACGCCGGCCGCCGTGAACGACTCGGTCAGCTCGTCGGAGGCGGCCTTGTCGGTCACCAGGACGTCGATGTCCTCCACCGGGCAGATGCGGGCGAAGGCCCGCCGGTCCAACTTGGAGGAGTCGGCTACGGCGACGACCTGCTGCGCGCGGCGGGCCAGCGCCCGGTTGATGCTGGCCTCGCCCTCGTGGTGGGCGGTCGCCCCGTGGGCCACGTCGATGGCGTCAACCCCGATGAAGACCTGGTCCAGTGCGATCTCCGCGAGCAGTTCGGTGGCCAGCGGCCCGATCAGCTCGTAGGACGCCGGCCGGGCCACCCCGCCGGTCACCACGAGCTTGACGTGGCGCCGTACGACCAGTTCGTTGGCGATGTTCAGAGCGTTGGTCACCACGGTGACCGCCGTCTCGGCGCCGCCGGAACTCAGGTCGGCGCGGGTGGCCAGGGCCCGCGCCACCTCGGTGGTCGTGGTGCCGCCGTTCAGCCCCACCACGGCGCCGGCCTTCACCAGCCCGGCGGCCGCGTCCGCGATCCGCTCCTTCTCCGGAGCCTTACGCGCGGCTTTGTAGCGCAGCGGCAGGTCGTAGGCGATCGCGTTGATCACGGCTCCGCCGTGCGTGCGGGTGACCATCTGCTGGCGGGCCAGCTCGTCGAGGTCGCGCCTGATCGTCGCGGCGGAGACCCGCAACTCCTCGGCGGCCGGCTCGACTTCGATCCGCCCGTCGCGCGTCAGCATCTCCAGCAGCGCGCTCCACCGGGCCTGCGGTGCCGCCATGTCTCACAACTTCCTGTCGCTGGTGTGCGCCACGAGGTGCGCACCACCATGAAACCACAGCGCATGATTGGGTGTTTTATGGTCGCCAAACGAGCAAAATCCTGCACTACCCGCTACCTGCTGCCGCTGTCGCGGCTCTCCCACGCCGCGATCGGAGCCCGTCCGTGCCGCTGACTCTCACCGTCGACGTGGTGAGCTCCGCGTGCAATGTAAAGACGGGCCGTCGTCGCGTTCAACGTGATCACCCTGGAGCACGCCGAGGCCGTGGTCACCGGGGCGGTCCGCGACACACTCACCGCGGCGCCCGCGGCCGTCGACCCCCGGCCGGCCCATGAGCCGACCGGTGGCCGCCGGCCTTGGCGGCGTCGTGAACCGTTCCCGGGCCCTGCGCACGTCACCGTACGGCCCGTGCCGCTTGGCGTGCCCTCGCAGGGCCGCGACACGGCGTTTCTGTTCCCACAGGTGAGAGACAGCTGCTCACGCGCCCCGTGAGGGCCGGTGAAAAGGTCCATGAGCCGATGGATGACCCCGCACACCCGGTGGCCGAAGACTGACCGCACCTGACCGTCAGGTCGACGAACAGGCCCACCTACTAAGCGCACTTGATTCACGAACTCCCCTGGGACACACCCGGACCTCGGCGTGCCGTCAGCTCACCACCGCCGCGCGCACGCACAGCACGTCCGGCAGATGGGACGCCAACTGCTGCCAGCTGTCGCCGTCGTCCGCCGACGCGTACACCTCTCCGTTCCTGTTGCCGAAGTACACGCCCGCCGGGTCGGCGTCGTCCGTGCACATCGCGTCGCGCAGCACCGTGCCGTAGTGGTCCTCCTGCGGCAGGCCCGCCGAGAGCGGCTCCCACGTCTTGCCCGCGTCCGCCGTGCGGAAGACACGGCACCTCCGTCCCGCCGGGACGCGGTCCGCGTCGGCGGTGATCGGGAAGACGTACGCGGTGTCCCCCTGGTGCGGATGGGCCGCCGCGGCGAACCCGAACGTGGACGGCAGTCCCTCGCCGATGTCCGTCCAGTGCGCGCCGGCGTCGTCGCTGCGGTACACACCCCAGTGGTTCTGCAGATACATGCGGTCCGGTGTCACCGGGTCTCTCGCGATCTTGTGCACGCACTGGCCGAACTCCGGGTTCGGATCCGGCATGAACACCGCGGAGACACCGGAGTTGGACGGCGCCCAGCTCGCGCCGCCGTCCTTGGTGCGGAACACGCCGGCAGCCGAGACGGCGACCGTCATCGCCCGTGGGTCGCGCCGGTCGGTGAGGATGGTGTGCAGGCCCTCCCCTCCGCCACCGGGCACCCATTTGTCGCGCGTGGGGTGCTCCCACAGGGGCCGGACCAGCTCGAAGCTCTCCCCGCGGTCCGCCGAGCGGTACAACGCGGCCGGCTCCGTGCCCGCGTACACCACGTCGGGCTCGGCCGCCGAGGGGTGCAGCTGCCACACCCGCTCCAGCGACGTCCCGGTGTCCTGGGGGAACTTCACGGCGGCCCGGGCGGGCTCGGTCCAGGTCCGGCCGAGGTCGTCGGAGTGGAACACGGACGGCCCCCAGTGCGCGCTGTCGCCGCCGACCAGCAGCCGGGGGGTGTCGGCGCGGGTGTCGATCGCGACCGCGTACACCGCCTGCGCGTTGAAGTATGGGCTCTCGTCGAACTCCCAAGCGCCGCCGCCGCGTCGCCGTCCGACGAACAGACCCTTGCGTGTGCCTACGGTGAGCAGGATGTCGGCCATACCGGCCACCTCCGGGACGTCGTTGTCTCAGACACGGGCCAGTCTGCACCCCACCACTGACAATCGTCCCCGCCAAGGACGTCACCGCAGGTCGGAGCGGGTGTCCGGCAGGGAACGGGCAGGTTGGCCGGGCTGCCCTCCTGGCTTGGATCCGACGCTGCCCGAGCGGGCGACGACCGCGCGGATCACGCCGTCCGGCCGGGGTGACGTATTCGTCATGAGCATCGGGGAAGCCACCCGCGTATGGGAGAGCGGCCTGGCTTTTCTGTGCGTGCGTGAGGAGGGTGCCCACGATGGCGGCATTCCGAGGTCCGAAGGTGTGGCTGTGGCGATGGCAGCGGAACCCGCTGCGGCGCCGCAGCGACCGGCTCGAGGCATGGGTGGTCCTCGCGGCCTGGGGTCTCACCGTCCTCGGCGGGGTGGTCGCCGGTCTGCTGGCGACACGGTCCGTCGAGCACAACCTCGACCGGCAGCGGGTCGAGTGGCACCCCGTCGTCGCCCAGCTCACCGAGGACGCTCCGGGAACGACGGCGCCGTCCGGCTCGGGATCCGAACGCGTGTGGGCCGAGGTCCGCTGGACGGCGACGGACGGCTCCCCCCACACGGGGCAGACCCGGGTCGCGCCCGCCAGCACCGTGGGCACGCCGGTCACCGTCTGGACGGACACCGAGGGCCGCATGGTCACCCAGCCGGCCACGCGGTCCGAGGCCCGTCTGCGCTCCTCACTGATCGGCGTCATCGTGGGCGTGACCGCGGCGGGCGTGCCCTTCGTGGGCGGCCGTCTGGCACGCGGTCGCCTGGAGCGCCGCCGCATGGACGAGTGGGACGAGGAGTGGGAGCGCGTCGGACCGCTGTGGGGGCGGAAGACCTGGTAGCGGCTCTCGCCCCTCCGCTCACGCCGGAGCGGCTGCCGCGGGCGCCCACCGAGGGCGCCCCGCACAGCCGCCGGGTTTCCGGCCGGGGCCGGAGGGAGTCCGGAGCGAGTGCGGTGGGCTCAGCTGTGACTCAGCTGTACTTGATGTCGGACGTCGCGTACTTGCAGTACGTGCTGTCGGGCCCGCTGCCGTTCGTGGACGGCTCCGCGCCCGTGTTGTTGCCGATGTACTTCTGGCAGGGGACGATCTTCTTGCTGGAGTCCCCGATGATCGTGATGTTCCTCAGGGTCGCGCTGTCGCCGTAGTTGGTGTTGATGCCGGCGATCTTGCCGCCCTTCCAGTTCACCTCGATGCTGTTGAGGTTGATCGTCCGCTTGTACTGCGTCCTGCAGTTGCCGCACGAGCGGACGAAGGTGCCGAAGTTCTTCACCGCGAAGTTGGAGATGTTCAGGGTTCCGGCGCCGTTGAACTGGAACACCTTGTCGGTGGCTTCCTTCGCGCCACCGCCGGAGACGGTGTAGACGCTCGACGACGAGGAGCCCTTGAACGTCGCCGCGTCCTCGCCGACGTCCTCCCACCAGACGTTCTGCAGCGTGCAGCTGCCCTTGCAGTGGATGCCGTCCGCGGCGGGGGCACCGATGATGACGTTCTTCAGGACGGCGCCGTTGGCCAGTTCCAGGATCGGCCCCTGGTCCTCGTCCTGGCCGCCGGAGCCGAGGTCCCCGGTGCCGTAGAGGCGCTTCATCCCGTAGTCCTTGGTGCCGGAGACCGGGATGGTCGAGGAGACCCCCTGGCTGCCGTTCGGGGTGGGCCAGGTGGCGGCGCTCGCCGGAGAGGCGCTTCCTGCCATGATCATGCCAACCGAGAGGCCGAGTGTGGCCAGCGCTCCGGTCAGCGCGCGCGTGCGGGCGCGCGGGCGTGCCGCAGAAGTCATGTCCCGATTCCTTCTGTCCGGTGTGGTGTGGGCTGTTCTCTTCGGTGTGGGTGAGTGGCTGTGTGTGGGGGGACTGTGGGGGGGGGTGGTCCCGTGGGGGGTCAGAGCTTCCCCGCGCCCGCTCCGGACGTCACCGAGGCGACGACGGACGAGGCCGGCTCGGCCGTGTAGCCGTAGGGCGGGCTGGTGAAGCTGCCGGTCCTGGAGATCTCGGTGGCGGCTCCGCCGAGATCGTTGCCGCGCAGGTTCGCGTAACCGTCGACGTCGCTGCTGCGGTTCGTGGTGACCGCGACCTTCGTCGAGCGGAAGACGTTGTTCTCGACGAGCATCTGGGCGCCCATGCGCGAGTGGCAGGCGGTGTCGGCGCCGCTCACGTAGTTGTTGTAGAAGTGCCCGGTGCCGAAGCGCAGGCTCGGGATGCGTGAGTAGACGTTGCTGAAGCTGTTGTGGTGGTACGTCACCTTCAGGTGCCCGGTGTCCTCCGAGGCGTTGTTGTCGCTGTGGCCGACGAGCGAGCCCTTGAAGTGGTCCTTGAACGTGTTCCAGGACACCGTCACGGAGTCGGAGCCGTGATTGATGTCGAGGAGTCCGTCGTAGTAGTCCTTGTCGTGATCACGGTCCGCCGAGAAGGAGTTGTGGTCGATCCACACCTTCGTAGACTCCTGGACCGTGATGCCGTCGGCGGGCGCGACCGGCTTGCTGATGTTGAGATTGCGGACGACGACGTTGGCCGCCTCCTTGATCCGCAGTCCGCCGCCGGTGAAACCGGACGACGAACCGACGCCCAGGACGGTGGTGTTGGAGCCGATGTCGACCTGACCGCTCAGCGAGATCAGGCCGTTGACGCGTACCACCTTCGCCGCGTTCCCGGTGACGGCCGTCCTGAAGGCGGACAGCGTCGACACGGTCACCGGGGACGCGCTGCCGCCACCCGTGGTGCCCGCGCCGAATCCGATGGGCGAGGTCTCGGCGGCGCCCGCCGGCTGCGGGACGGCGACCACGGTGACGGCTGCGAGGGCGGCCGCGGCGACCGCGGCCAGGGCGGATCTGTGCGCTGCTGTGCGTGGGGGGAGAGTGCGCATGCGGGTGCTTCCCTTCAGAAGTACCAGGTGGATCACGGTGGATCATGGGTGAGCACATATGTGACCGTTGTTCGCCATGCTGATCGCTGCGCGCGAGCGAGGCCGACCGACGGGGAGGAGGCTGAGCTTCAAGGGATGCAATTCCCCAGGTGGTGCAGACCTCCCGTTGCCCCTATCTCATATACGAGATGAAGCTGTCGGGTCACGCTTCTGAACGGAAGGTAGGGGGTAAGCGCTTTCTGGTCAACGGTTCGCGCAGAAGGATTTCGCCGGGCCCGGCGCCGTCCGGCCACGGATGACCATCGAATCTTTTCGGAGTGTGGGAGCGCTTCCGTGACAGGCATGTGCATGCCACGATGCCTTCGCTTCCCGCAGTTGTTCCGCTGAGCGATGCCGTACGAGCCGCGATCAGAAAGGGACGAGGACGTGTCCACGACTGTCGGCACCACCGCGAGGAGACCGCTGCGTACGACACTCCTCGCAGGGCTGGTTCCCTTACTCGCGGCGGTGCTGTTCGCCGCCCCTCAGTCCTCGGCCGCCCCCGGAGCCGCAGCGGTTCCGCCGGGTGCCCAGGCGGCTCCCGCCGCCCCGGCCGAACGCGCGGCACCCGCCGCGTCCCTCACCGAGGTGACGAACTTCGGCACCAACCCCAGCAACCTCCAGATGTACCTGTACGTGCCGGACACCGTCACCGAGAACCCGGCCGTCCTGGTGGCCGTCCACTGGTGCACCGGCTCGGGCCCGGTGTTCTACCAGAACACCGAGTTCGCCTCGCTCGCGGACCGCTACGGGTTCATCGTGGTCTACCCGTCGGTCACCCGCAGCAGCAAGTGCTTCGACGTCTCCTCGCCGCAGGCGCTCAAGCGGGGCGGCGGCAGTGACCCGGTGGGCATCAAGTCCATGATCGACTACGTCACCCGCACCTACCACGCCGACACCGGCCGGATCTTCGCCACCGGCGTCTCCTCGGGCGCCATGATGACCAACGTCCTGCTCGGCGACTACCCGGACGTCTTCGCCGGCGGCGCCGCGTTCGCGGGCGTGCCCTTCGGCTGCTTCGCCACCACCGACGGCTCCGAGTGGAACAGCGCCTGCGCCAACGGCACCGTGACCCACACCCCCAAGGAGTGGGGCGACCTCGTCCGGAACGCCTACCCCGGCTACAGCGGGCCCTGCCCCCGTATGCAGCTCTGGCACGGTACCCAGGACGACGTCCTGCGCTACCCCAACTTCGGCGAGATGATCAAACAGTGGACCGACGTGCAGGGCATCAGCCAGACGCCCGCACGCACCGACTCGCCCGCGTCCGGCTGGACCCGCACCCGCTACGGCTCCACCGGTGACCGGGCCCCCGTCGAGGCCATCAGCCTCCAAGGCGTCGGCCACAACCTGATCACGACGGGTATGGCCGCACGCGTGATCACCTTCTTCGGCCTGGACAGCGGCGGCCCCGCTCCCCAGCCCCCGCCCGGCGGCTGCAAGGTCTCCGTCACCACCAACGCCTGGAGCACCGGCCTGACCGCCTCGGTGACCATCACCAACACGGGCACCACCGCCGTCAACGGCTGGAAGCTCGGCTTCACGCTCCCCGCCGGCCAGACCATCACCAACGGGTGGGGCGCCGCCTACGCCCCGGCGAGCGGAGCGGTGACCGCCACCAATGCCACGTACAACGCCACGATCGCCCCGGGCGCGAGCGTCGGCATCGGGTACCAGGCGAGCCACACCGGCGGCAGCGCGGGTCCCGGCGCCTTCACGCTCAACGGCGCCAACTGCACCACCTGACGTCGCTCACTCCCCATGCCGTAAGCCGGGCGCGCGCTGGTGGACCACCGGCGCGCGCCCCCGAGGTCATGCCCCGCGCACAGGAAGGCACGTTGCCCGTGAAGCCGTCGTCGAGAGCCCCGAAGCCGTCGACCGGAGTGCCGAAGCCGACGAGGCCGACGAGGTCGGCGAAGCGGCCGAAGTCGACGAAGCGGGCTTCGAGAAACGCAGCGCTCGCCCACCTGATCGCCGTGTGCGTCCTGGCGCTGGCCCTCGTCGCCACCTCGTCCGCGTTCGGCGCCATCGGCCACAGCGGTGAACCGGCGGCCGACCGGCAGTCCGTCGCCGCCCCACGGCACTGGGTGAACACCTGGACCGCGATGCCGCAGCTCACCGAGCCCGGCAACATGCCGCCCCCACCGTTCACCGGGAGCGACGCCGCCCTGGTCGACACCACCCTGCGGCAGACGCTGCGCGTCTCCACCGGCGGCGAGCGCATCAGACTGCGCTTCTCCAACGCCTTCGGCACCACCGCCCTTCCCCTCACCGCGGTGACCGTGGCCCTGCCCCGGGACGGGCAGGCCGGAGTCGACGCGATCCAACCCGGGAGCCTTGAGCGGGTGACGTTCAACGGACGAGGGTCCGCCACCGTGCCCGCCGACGCCCAACTGGTCTCCGACTCCCTGGACTTCCCTCTCCGGCCGGGCACGAACCTGACCGTGACGGCCTACCTCGCCGAGGGCCAGAAGTCGCTCGCGCTCACCTCCCACCCCGGCTCCCGCACCACCTCGTACCTCCAGCACGGCGACCACACGACGGCCGCCGACCTGCCCGGGGCGACCGCCACCAACCACTGGTACCTGCTCAGCGACGTCGAGGTCGCCTCCCGCGCCACCACGGCCGCCGTCGCCGTCCTGGGCGACTCGCTCACCGACGGCCGCGGCTCCACGACCAACGGCAACAACCGCTGGCCCGACCAGTTCTTCGACCGGCTCCAGGCCCGCCCCGACACCGCCGACGTCGCCGTCCTCAACCAGGCCGCGGGCGGCAACCGCGTCCTCAACGACGGCCTCGGCCCCAACGTCCTCGCCCGCCTCGACCGCGACATCCTGTCCCGCAGCGGCGTCGCCTGGCTGATCGTCTTCGAGGGCGTCAACGACATCGGCACCGCCGCGGCCACCGGGGCCGCCCAGCGCGCCGTCACCGCCGACCTCGTCGCCGCCTACGAGCAGATCGTCGTCCGCGCCCACGCGCAGGGCATCCGCGTGTACGGCGCGACGCTCCTGCCGTTCGGCGGCAACACCCCGTACGACGACCCCGACGGGCTCCGAGAGGACACACGGCAGGCCGTCAACGACTGGATCCGCACCAGCGGCACCTTCGACACGGTCATCGACCTCGACCGCGCGGTACGCGACCCCGCCGACCCGCGCCGTCTGCGCGCCGAACTCCACGACGGTGACTGGCTGCACCTCAACCCCGAGGGCTACCGGACCCTGGCCGCAGCCGTCCCCACCCGGCTCTTTCGCACCCCGCCCGGGCCCGCCGGCCTCACCGACGACTGAAGCCGGTCGCCCCCTTGGCCTACTCCCGGTGCCGGACTCCGCTTGAAGCGGGCACCCGGCGGGACCATTCTTGGGCATATGGTGACGCCTCCGCGCGACGACGAGCGGGCGGCCCCGGCCGGTGACGCCATGGCTGTGGTCGACGCGCGCGGCATCGTCACGGGCTGGAGCGAGGGCGCCCGGCTGCTGACCGGGTACACGGCCCCGGAGGTCACCGGCCGGCCGGCGGCGGACCTGGTGGACGCAGACCCGGCCGGGGCCTGGCGGGACCTGCGCGAGGGGGCCGCCGTCGTCCCCGTACGGCACCGCGACGGATCGCGCATCGAACTGACCTTGCGGGTGTTCCCCCTCCACGGTGAGCGGCAGGCGTATGTGATCACCGCATCGCCGCCCGACGCGTGGGAGCGGAGCCTGGGTGACCTGGCATTCCAGCAGGCCTCCATGTCGATGTCCGTCTTCGACACCGGACAGCGCTACCTGCGGATGAACGACACGGGATGCCAGGTCATGGGGCAGCCCTGGGAGGTGTTCCGGCACCGGTACTTCCCGGACACCGTGGAGGACGCCGTGCACAGCCGCGGCTTCCTGCGCCATCTGGAGATCGTGGTCGAGACCGGGCGGCCGGTGCACTACGAGAGCTGGACGCGCTCACCCTCCGGCCGGCGCATGCACGCCTGGAACACCGAGATGTGGCCGGTGCGGGACGCGTCCGGAGCGCTCATCGGCACCGCGCTCGCCGCGTTCGACAGCAGTGAGCAGTTCGCGGCGCGGCAGCGCCTGGCCATGCTGAACGAGGCCGCCGGAGCCATCGGCACCAAGCTGGACGTGGTCCACACCGCCCAGCAGTTGGCCGATCTGGTCGTGCCCCGGCTCGCCGACTTCGCCAGCGTGGACCTGCTGGACGCGGTGCTGGAGGGCGAGGAGCCCACCGTGGGCGTCCTGGGCGCCGAGGTGGAGCTGCGCCGGGCCGCGCACCACTCCCTCACGCCGGGGGTTCCGGAGGCCGTGATCGACCTCGGCGCGGCGGACGTCTACCCGCCCTCGTCACCCCCGGCCCAGGCGCTGGCCTCCGGCGACGTGGTGCTCACCCGGACCGGCGTACCGGACCTCGACGCGTGGTTCACGCGGCACGGCGCCCGGTCCGACAAGCTGCGCGAGGCGGAGGACCATGACATCTCGCTGATGGCCGTGCCTCTGATGGCGCGCGGCACGACTCTGGGCGTGGCGGTCTTCGTACGGCTGCTGACCCCCGAGAGCCCCGACGCCTTCGACCGCGACGACGTGTCGCTGGCGCAGGAGCTGGCCAGCCGGGCGGCCGTGTGCGTGGACAACGCCCGCCGCTACACCCGGGAGCGGACCACCGCGCTGGCCCTGCAGCGCAGCCTGCTCCCGCAGGCCGTCGGGGGACAGGCGGCCGTCGAGTTCGCCTCCCGCTATCTGCCGGCGCTGTCACAGGCGGGCGTGGGCGGCGACTGGTTCGACGTGATCCCGCTGTCCGGCACCCGGGTGGCGCTGGTGGTCGGCGACGTCGTCGGCCACGGCATCCACGCCTCCGTGACGATGGGCCGGCTCCGTACGGCCGTGTGGACGCTGGCCGACGTCGACCTGCCGCCGGACGAGCTGCTCACCCACCTCGACGACCTGGTCGGACACCTCGCCACCGCCGAGAGCGAGACCGCCGGGGAGATCGGGGCGACCTGCCTGTACGCCGTGTACGACCCGGTGTCCCGGCACTGCACGATCGCCGCCGCCGGCCATCCGCCACCGGTCGTGGTCTGCCCCGACGGAACCGTGCAGGTCGTCGAGGTGGCCGCAGGCCCGATGCTCGGCGTCGGCGGGCTGCCGTTCGAGGCCACGGAGCTGGAGCTGCCGGAGGGCGCGGTCCTCGCCCTCTACACGGACGGTCTCATCGAGGCCCGCACCTTCGACGTGGACGCGGGCACGGCCGCCCTGTGCTCCGCCCTGGCGGTCCCGGCCGAGAGCCTCGAAACCATGTGCGACACCGTCCTGAAGTCGCTCCTTCCCGACAACCCCGCCGACGACGTGGCTCTCCTGATCGCCCGCACCCGCGCCCTGGACGAGGAACAGGTGGCCGTGTGGGACCTGCCCTCCGATCCGGCCATGGTGGCGACGGCCCGCCGGCACGCCTCCGAGCAGCTGACGCTGTGGGGCCTCGACGAGGCCGCCTTCGTCACCGAACTCGTGGTGAGCGAACTGGTCACCAACGCCATCCGCTACGGCGGCTCCCCGATCCAGCTGCGCCTCATCCGCGACCGCTCCCTCATCTGCGAGGTCTCCGACGCCAGCAGCACCTCACCCCACCTGCGCCGCGCCCGCACCTACGACGAGGGCGGCCGCGGTCTCCTCCTCGTCGCCCAGCTCACCGACCGCTGGGGTACCCGCCCGAGCGGCACGGGCAAGACGATCTGGGCGGAGCAGTCGCTGCCCATCGGCGAGCCCTCACTGGCGGCCTTCGGCCTCTGACACGACGTTCGGCAGGGGGGCTGTTCACTGCAGGGGGCTGTTCACCTACGGCCCGCGCAGGGCGGACGGTAGTCGACGCCGGGGAAGTGGCCGGCCCACTGGGCGCGGCTGATCGTGTCCCGGACGTACCCACAGGCGTGGGAGAGCGCGGAGCCCAGGTCGGTGTTCCAGATGTGGGCGGTCTGGTCGCCGCTCGCCGTGATGATCGTGCCGTGCGCAGCGAGGTACCGCACAGCCTTGACCGACCCCGCGGGATTGGTCAGGAAGGCCTGTTCGGTGGGGTGCGAGCGGTCGGTCACATTCCATTCGTGCACCCGACCGTCCTCGCCGGTCGTGACCACCGCGCTGTTGTCAGGAGCGAACGCCACGCCGGTGACCACGTCGGTGTGGCCGCGGAGTCTGCTCAGCCGGCGGTGGCGTCGAGGGTCGGTCACGTCCCACAGGCGTGCCGTGCGGTCGTCGCTTCCGGATACCAGGGTGCGACCGTCACTGCTGTAGGCAAGGACGTCGACGAAGTTCTCGTGGCCTCTGAGGATGCCGATGGTGGGCGCGTCGTGCGGGTCGGTCACGTCCCAGATGCGGACGGTGCGGTCGTCGGAGCCCGAGGCCAGTGTCCTGCCGTCAGGGCTGAAGGCGACCGGTTTGACGTTGAGGGTGTGACCGGTCAGCCGGGAGAGGAAGCGGGGGCGGTCCGGATCGGTCACGTTCCACAACCGGATGGTGTTGTCGTAGCTGCTGGTGGCGGCCAGTTTGCCGTCCGGGCTCAGGGCCATGTCGTAGACGAGTTCGCTGTGGCCCGTGGGTGTCCGCGACAGGAGCGCGGGACGCCGCGGGTCGGACACGTCCCAGAGATGGATCACACGGTCGAGGCCGACAGCCGACAGCGTCTCCCCGCGCGGTCCGAAGGCCAGCGCATGGGTGCTGTCGTCGGGCCAGTCGAACACGCTCAGCCGACGGGGGTGCCGGGGATCCGTCATGTCCCACAGGACGATCCGTCGGCTGTCGCCGGCCGTGGCGACGGTGCGGCCGTCCGGGCTGACAGCCAGCGCGTACCCGGCCAAGGAGCGGCCGGCGGGCGTGTTCGACAGCGTGCTCAGCAGACTGTCCCGGGTGTCCGTGCCCGGTACCAGACGGTAGGCGGCCAGAGCGATCTGAACGGCCAGTGACTGGTCGCGCGGGCGCAGGTTCACCGACGCGTCGGCGGCCTGGAGCGCGAGGGCTCCGCGGCGCTGCTCCGTGACGGTGTTCTGGGCATGCACGGCGAAGCCGACGGCGGTCACGGCGCAGAGCAGCAGCACGATGAGGGCGGCGACGAGGCGGCGCAGACGGCGGACCCTGCGGCGTACACGCAGTGCCTCCGTCGTCTCCGCGGTCTCGCTCGCGTCGAAGAAGGCGCGTTCCCGGGCGGTCAGGGCCTCCCTGGGGAGGTCCTTCACGGCGGCCAGGCGTACCCCTCGGTAGAGGGTGTCGGGGTCGCGGTCCAAGGACTCCCAGACGGCGGTGGCCTCGGTGAGTGAGCGGTGCAGGCGCAGTTGGTCCCGGTTCTCGCTCAGCCAGCGGCCGAGCCGGGGCCAGCAGCGGATCAGTGCCTCGTGGGTGAGCTCGACATGGTCACGGTCGACGGTCAGCAGGCGGGCTCGGGTGGCCTGGTCGAGGACCAGCGCGGTGTCCTGCGTGTCGTCGAGTTCGTGGCGCGGTACGCGGCGCTTGGTGTCCTCGGTACCCTCGCCCAGGGCGATGAGCCGTAGGAAGAGCTGTCGGGTGATCAGCTGCTGGGTGTCGCTCAGACCGGAGTGGAAGGCTTCGGCGGTCTGGGCGAGGGCGCCCTCGAAACCGCCCGCTGCCTGGAACGCGGCGAGAGTGAGGGCGTTGCCTCGCCGGCGGTGCCAGGTCTCCAGGAGTGCGTGCGAGAGCAGGGGCAGCGCCCCCGGCCGGCCGTGGGCGCCGGCTGTGAGGGCCGCGAGGAGGGCGCCTTCGACGGTCAGTCCGGCGCGGGTGGCGGGCCGGACGACAGCCGCTCGGAGTTCGTCGGTGGTCATCGGGCCGACGGGGACGTGGGCGTCGGCCAGGGCGTCGACGAGGTCGGGGAGCCGGGTGCAGTGCGTGTAGAAGTCGGACCGCACGGCGAGGGCGACGCGGCAGCGGCTGTCGGAGGTCTGTGCGGCGTGCAGGAGTGAGGCGACGAAGGCGTCGCGTTCCTGGGCGCTGCGGCAGAGGGTGAACACTTCCTCGAACTGGTCCACGATGATGATGAGTTCGTCCGACGGGTCGGGCGAGCGGGTGAGGATCTGCCGCACCACACGGTGGAGAGTGCGCGGCTCTGACGCGAGTTCGGCGTGCAGGGATCCCGGCGCGATGTGGGCGTGAGCCGCCAGCTGGATCGCGCATTCCTCCAATGGGTGCGGGCCCGGAGTGAGAACCAGGGCTGGTGTTCCGGAGAACGCGGGAAGCAGCCCGGCGCGCAGCACCGAGGACTTTCCCGATCCCGATGCCCCGAACAGAACAAGGAATCTCTTTTTCTTCAGGTGTTCGACCAGTTTGCCGGTGAGATTCTCACGGCCGAAGAACGTGTCCACGTCGGACTGCTGGAAAGGTGCCAGCCCGACATAGGGCGGCGACGTCGTGTCGCCGTCCCGATCCGGGGTCGCGCCCACAGTCCCGGCAGTGCGTTCGGCCGCCGTCCTGCGCCAGATCAACTCCCATTCCCGCTCGTCACCGCCGCAGGCACGAACGTAGGCGAGGGTGACGGCCAGTGTGGGCAGTTGACGTCCCGCCGCGGCTCCGGAGAGCGCCGCGATCGAATAGTGCGCCCGTCGCGCGAGCTCCCGGTAAGTGGGACCGCCGGCCTCTTCCCGCAACCTCCGCAATCCCGCGGCGAAATCCAGCAGCGGACCGCCCCGCGTATCCAGCGGGCGCTCTCCACGTGGCACCTGTACGCACCTTTCTCGGGTCACTCGGATTGTTCACCATGCGTTTGTTCAGTGCCAGCCCGCCGATCGTGAACAACGGGCAGCGGCTACAAACGGTGCATCAGGCCCCGCACGAGGGCCGGAAAGCGATCGGAAGTCGGCGCAGGCCGCACCCGGGCCGCTTGTCTCCCCTGCGAATCCCTTCGCACCACAACGCATCACTTCGCAGGAGAGCCGAAAGCCCAAGCCCGTCGGCGACATGGCCTGACGGTGACCGACTTCACCGATCCGCGAGCAGGACCGATCTGGGAGGACGTATGAACGCGTACACGCGACAGTGCGCCGGACGGCAGGGCGGAGCTGTGGGCACACCGCCCCCCGCCTCCGGTCTGCTGCCGGAAGCCACCGGGCCGGACGGGAGGACCGCGGAGCATTCCGGCCTGGACCAGCTGGGCGGGTTCGCCGCCGCGCAGCTGGGACGGCTGTGCGACGTGGTCGGGATCGACGCACCGCGCCGGACCGCCCATCAGCAGGTGCTGTGCGACCTGCTGGGCCCTGCTGCCGCACGGCCCTTGGCCTCTCCGCCGCCCTCACCGTCGTTCGTCTCCGACGATCACACGCCGGTGGAGTTCTCGCTGACGTTCCCCATGGGGGCGGACGTCGTGCTGCGGGTGCTGGCCGAGCCGGGGTGCGCCGCCCGGACGCTGTCGGGCAACGCCCGTACGGCATGGGCGGCCGTGGGACGGCTGGCGGCGCAATGGGGGTTCCGCCTCGACGAGTTGACGCGCGTGAGCGACCTCTTCCTCCCGCCGGTGCCGCACGGGCCGTTCACCCTGTGGTGCGCCCTCGAACTGCGGCCGGGCGGCCCACCGGGACTCAAGCTGTATCTGAACCCCGGCGTGCGGGGCGCGGATCGGAGCCTGGAGACCGTCGAGGAGGCCATGGCGAGGCTCGGCCACGGACCGGCGTTCGAGCCCGTGCGGTGCTACCTGAGGTCCCGCTTCCCCGAACGGGCCACCCTCATGTTCTTCGCCTTGGACGTGGGCCCGTGGGCCGAGCCGCGGGTGAAGGTCTACGTCGTCCACCACGACGCCACGGCCGCCGACGCGGGGGACGCGGCCCGTCTCGTGCCCGGGGCGTGTCCGGACCGCGTGGCGGATCTGTGCCGCCGGATCGGCGGGGACGGGCCCTTCAGCCGGCTCCCCCTCATCTCCTGCTACTCGTTCACCGGCGCGGACACCGGCAGTCCCACCGGCCACAGCATCTATGTCCCCGTCCGCGCCTACGTCCGCGACGACCAGGAGGCGCGCGACCACGCCGTCCGGCTCCTGCGGGAGTACGGCGTCCCGAGCGACCCGCTCGACCGTGCGCTCGCCGCGCTCACCGCTCGGCACCTCAGCGCCGGAGTGGGCCTCATCTCGTACCTGAGTCTTGTCCAGGCCGGCCGGCAGGCACCGCGGATCACGGCCTACTTCTCCTCCGAGGCGTACCGCGCCTTCCCACCACGGGACGACACCGGACCCGGACCCGGACCCGAAGCCGCGGCCGACGGCCGCTCCGCCACAAACCCCGCCCGTTCGGCCGGCGCGTCGGCGGACCAGTAGCCCGAAAGGAACATCGACCGTGGAACCGTACCGGATCAAGGTTGTCGAGCCGATCCCCGTCACCACCCGCGAGCAGCGGCAGGCCGCCCTCGCCCGCGTCCACTACAACCTCTTCGACCTGCGGGCCGACGAGGTCACCGTCGACCTGCTCACCGACTCGGGGACCGGAGCCCTCTCCGCCGCCCAACTGGCCGCTGGGATGGAGGGTGACGAGTCGTATGCCGGGTCGCGCTCCTTCCAGCGCTTCCACGACACCGTCAGGGAGCTGACCGGCTGTCCGCACATCCTGCCGGTGCACCAGGGACGGGCGGCCGAGCGGCTCCTGGCCTCGACGCTGCTCGGCCCCGGCAGGATCTTCCTGAGCAACACGCACTTCGACACCTTGCGAGCCAACGTAGCGCTGGCCGGGGGCGAGGCCTGGGACCTGCCCTGTCCCGAGGCCCGGGACCTGGACAGCACGGAGCCGTTCAAGGGGAACATCGACACCGCCCGTCTGAAGGCCGTCCTGGACGGACCGGAGGGCCCTCGCGTCGCCGCCGTGATCATGACGCTCACCAACAACGGCGGCGGGGGCCAGCCGGTGTCCATGGCCAACCTGACGCTGACCTCGTCGCTCTGCCGGGAGCACGGCGTGCCTCTGATCCTGGACGCGGCACGGTTCGCGGAGAACGCCTGGCTGGTCACCCAGCGGGAGGCCGCCTACCGTGATCACAGCCCGCGGCAGGTCGCCGAGGAAGCGTTCCGGCTCGCCGACGGCTGTGCCATGAGCGCGAAGAAGGACGGCATCGCCCACATCGGGGGCTTCCTGGGCCTGCACGACACCGACCTGGCCCGGGCTTGCGAACTGCTGCTCATCGCCACCGAGGGCTTTCCCACGTACGGCGGACTGGCCGGACGCGACCTGGACATGGTCGCCCAGGGCCTGACCGAGGTCACCGATCCGCGGTATCTGCGCGCACGGGCCGAGGACACCGCCTACCTGGCGGACCTCGTGCGGTCGGCGGGCGTCGACATCGTGGAGCCGCCCGGACTGCACGCGCTCTACCTCAACGCGGGCCGTCTGCTGCCGCATATCCCGCCGCACAACTTCCCCGGCCAGGCCCTGGCCTGCCGGCTGTATCTGGAGGGCGGCATCCGCAGCGTGGAGCTCGGCTCCCTCTACCTGGGGACGGAGGACGAGAACGGCACCCCACTCACCAGTGCGCCCTACGAACTGCTGCGACTGGCGGTGCCGCGCAGGACGTACACGCGTGGCCACTGGGACCACGTCGGGCGGACCCTGGCCCGCACGGTCCGTGACGCCCACCGGATTCCCGGCCTGCGCATCACCGAACAGCCCGCCTCGCTGCGGCAGTTCCGGGCCAGGCTCGCCCCGGTCGCCCCGTAGGCGCGGACCCTGCGGAACCCACTTTCGACATCCCTCACGAAAGGCACCCCACCCATGGGACACGAGCAGCGCGTGCGCGCCTTCTACGACTACGCAGGACCCGCCTACGAGGCGCTCATGGACGACGTCTGGCACCACGGAGACCCGGTGGCGGAGGCCCGCGGCCTGTCGCCGCAGCAGGCCGCCCGGGCACTGGAGGAACGGCTGGTCCGCCTGGCCGGGCTGGGCCCGGGCGACCGGGCGCTCGACTTCGGCAGCGGCGTGGGCGGGGCCACCGTCCACATGGCCGCCTTCACGGGGGCGACCTTCGTCGGGCTGTCCAACAACGAAGGGCTCTCCCAGCGCGCCCGCCGACTGGCCGCCGAACGGGGACTGGCCGACCGGGTGCAGTTCCTCACCGTCGGAGACGAGGACTACACAACCCTCGCCGCCTGGCCCGGCATGAGCTTCGACGCCATCACCTTCTACGAGTCCGTATGCCATCTGCCGCACAAGGAGCGGTTCTTCCGGTCGGCCCACCGGCTCCTGAAACCCGGAGGGGCCCTCGTCGGCGTCGACTGGCTGCAACGGCCATTCGGCGCTCATCGGACGCCGGAGGAGATCGCGCGCTTCATCGACCCGGTCAACGACACCATCCGCCTCGCCGGCCTCGGCACCCTCCACGACTACGAGTCGATGCTGGAGGACGCCGGGTACCACGTCACCCTCGCCGAGGACCTCTTCCCCGGCGTCCCGTGCTGGGGCAGCACCCCGCCGGAGGATCGGCCGAAGTGGCTCGGTTACGACGGTCCCGGGGGCGAACTGATCCAGGCCGGCAAGCACGCCCTCGACGCCGCGCGCGGCGCCGGCGTCTTCACCGTCGGCGCCTTCGCCGCCCACCGCCTCGACTCCGCCTCCTGACGGCGTCGCACCTGGGCGCGACGCAGCAGCCGCGCCGATCGTCTCGGCGTCAACCGTCCGATGCACGGCCTGGGGGCGCCGATAGGGGCGGACGGTGGCGCCGTGCAGGAGCGGTGTGACGCACGGTGCCACCGCCGAAGGCTCCGAGGCCACAGCACTAGGCGGCCTCTTCCCGGGCCTTCCCGGCGTCTTCCTCACCGCTACCGACCACCACGCCGTCCTTCCCGGCCTTCGAACCGGCCTTCCCGGGCAGGTGGTTGAACAGCAGGTTCAGCAGGATCGCCGTCAGGCAGCCCGCGCTGATCCCGCTGTCCATGACCGTCTGGAACCACTCCGGGAACTTGTCGTAGACCGTCGGCACCCCGACCGGCAGCATCCCCACGGCCACCGAGACCGCCACGACCGTCAGGTTGTGGTTGCCCCGGAAGTCGACCCGGGTCAGCGTGCGCAGGCCACTCGCGGCGACGGTGCCGAACATCACCAGGCCCGCGCCGCCGAGCACCGGCGCCGGTATCGCGGCGACCACCGCGCCCAGCTTGGGCAGCAGACCGAGCAGGACGAGGATGCCGCCCGCCGTGGCGACGACCCAGCGGCTGCGCACGCGGGTCATGCCGACGAGGCCGACGTTCTGGGCGTACGCCGTGTACGGGAACGTGTTGAACACACCGCCGAGGACGGTGGAGAAGCCGTCGGCCCGCAGTCCGTCGGCGAGGGAGCGCGGCTCGACCTCGCGGTCGGTCATCTCGCCGACGGCGATCAGGTCACCCGTCGTCTCGGTCATCGTCACCAAGGCCACGACCAACATGGACACGATCGCCGAGACGTGGAAGGTGGGCGCGCCGAAGTGGAACGGCGTGCTGATGCCCAGCCAGGCGGCGCCCCCGACCCCGCCGAAGTCCGTGAACCCGAACGGCACCGCCACCGCGAGCCCCACGCCGATGCCGATCAGCACCGCGATCCGGCTCAGGAACACCGGCGCGAACCGCTGCACTGCGAGCACCACGAGCAGGACGAAGGCGGCGAGCGCCAGGTTCCTCGGCTCCCCGAAGTCCTTCGCGCCCACCCCGCCAGCGGCCCAGTTGCCGGCGACCGGCAGCAGCGAGACCCCGATGATGAGGATCACCGTGCCCGTGACGAGCGGCGGGAAGAAGCGCAGGAGCCGGCCGAAGACCGGTGCGAGCAGCATGATCGCGAGGCCCGCCACGATCACCGACCCGTAGATCGCGGGCAGTCCGCCGCCGTCCGTGCCGATGAGCACCATCGGCGACACGGCCGCGAACGTACAGCCCTGCATGATCGGCAGCCGCACCCCGAACCGCCACACGCCCACGCACTGGATGAGCGTCGCGATCCCGCACACCAGCAGGTCCGCGGTGATGAGATACGCGAGGTCGGCGGGCGACAGCTTCATCGCCCCGCCCACGATCAGCGGTACGGCCACCGCGCCCGCGTACATGGCGAGCACGTGCTGCAGGCCGAAGGCGGCCAACTGGCGTACGGGTGGGACCTCGTCCACGGGGTGTACGGGGGCGGGGGCGGCCATGGGCACTCCAGGGGCGGCGGTGAGCGGGGGGCGAGTGGGGGACTTCCGGACAGCACGAGAACGTACGGCGTTTGAACAGTTTGTTGATTTCGGCGTCGTTGCCGCTAGGTGTCATGCCCACCGAAGAGCGTCCGATCCCGAACGACCGATCCCGTTGAGGCGTGGCTCAGCCGTGCGCCGTCCGCGCCGCCGTCAGCAGTGACTCCCAGTCGGGCAGCTTCACCACGCCCCGTCCGAGCGAGGCCCCGAGCTCCGCCTCGGCCCGCTCGATCGCCTGCCACCCGGACCACTCCACGGGCGCGATGCCCGCCGCCCGCAGCGCGGTGAGCGGATCGCCGGGCACCTCCCGCCGTACGAGGACGGGGGCGTCCTCCAACAGTGACGTCACCGTCTCCTTCGAGCACGGACGGTTGGTGCCGATCACTCCGGTCGGACCCCGCTTGATCCACCCGGCCACGTACTCGCCCGGAGCCACCACGCCCTCGCGCAGCACCCGCCCGGCCAGATGCGGCACCGTGCCGTGCTCGGCGTCGAACGGCAGCCCTTCGAGCGGCACCCCGCGATACCCCACGGACCGCAGCACCAGCTGGGCCTCGATCTCCTCGTACCGCCCGGTGCCCGTCACCCCGCCCCGCCCGTCCGGCGCCGTCCGCTCGAAGCGCACCCCGCACACCCGGTCGCCGTCGGCGAGGAACTCGACCGGCCGCAGGAAGAACCGCAGCCGGATGCTGTGCCGGTCGCCCCCGGTGGGCAGGGAGGCCCAGCCTCGCAGCACCTCCACGTTGCGGCGCTGGGGTGCGGGGAGCCCGGAGGGATCGACGTACGCCGGGTCGAGCTCCAGCTCCGTGGGGTTCACACTCACCTTGGTGTCCGGCAGGGAGCTCAGCTCGCGCAGTTCCTTGGTGGTGAAGCGGGCCTGCGACGGGCCGCGCCTGCCCACCATGTGGACCTGGGCGACCGTGCTGGCGGCGAGGGCGCTCAGGGCCGCCTGCGGCATGTCGGTGGGGCTCAGTTCCCTCGTGCCCCGGGCCAGCATCCGGGTCACGTCCACCGCGACGTTCCCCACGCCGATCACCACGGCCGCCCGCGCCCCGAGTGCGAACCCGTCGGCGAGGGAGTCCGGGTGCGCGCTGTACCAGGACACGAACTCGGTCGCGGACCAGCTGCCCCGCAGCTCCTCGCCCGGGATGCCGAGATGCCGGTCCGTGGCGGCGCCCACGCAGTACACCACCGCGTGGTACAGCGTCCGCAGCCGCTCGACCGGCAGTCCGGCCTGACCGACCTCGACGCCGCCCAGGAAACGGACCCGCTCGTGCTCCAGCACGGTGCGCAGGTTGTTCTGCAGCGACTTGATCTTCTCGTGGTCGGGCGCGACCCCGTACCGCACCAGGCCGTAGGGGCACGGCAGACGGTCCAGGACGTCGACGCACACCGCGGGATCCTGCTGCACCAGGCTCTGCGCGGCATAGACCCCGCTCGGTCCCGAGCCGACGACGGCGACACGCAGCACGGTGGAACTCCTTGAGCGAGGAGATCGCTGATGCCTTCAGGATCGCACCGCACCGCTCACGACGGGAGGGGATCGGGCGCGACACCACCCGACGGGGTGGCACACCGCTGCGCTGACGGGGTGCCGTACGGGACCAGGCGTGCGTGGTGGTGCGCGGCGGATGTGATCGCTCGCTTACGTTGCGCATGTGCTGGAAGCATCGTTTGTCCACCTTTCCGGTCGAAACCGTCCGGACGGGGTCGTCTCCGTGTGGCCCGCGTGGGAAGTGCAGGAGCGCGGCGGAGCCACCGCCTGGTACAACGCACGGCTGGCCTTTCCTGACGGCGCCCGTGTCGACCTGCTCGCCGTGGTGACCGGAGGGCACGTCCTCCTCGAAGAAGTACGGGCTCAGCCGGCGCTTTCCCTGGACGACCTGACCGTGCTCGCCGACTGGATCGAGGGTCCGCTCTTCGAGGCGTGCGGGGCCCGGTCCGCCTGGCCGCAGGGCGTCGAGGGGTCGCGGCGTGTCGCCGAGGAGTACCGCGCCGCCCAGGAGAGGGGGACCGATCCGGTCCTCGCGGTGATGCGCGCGACCGGTCACAGCCGCCGCAGATCGCTCAAGCTGATCGCCCAGGCGCGCGACGAGGGTTTCCTGGCGCCACGTCACCAGCGGCGCTGAGCGCTCCGCGCGACGTGTCGCGATGTCTCACAGCATCTGGCGCATCCGGCTCATCTCCGCCGCCTGCTGCGCGATCACGTCGTCGGCCATCTCCTCGACCAGGATGTTGTTGCCCTGGGCCTTCACGTCCGTGGCCATCGTGATCGCTCCCTCGTGATGGGTGATCATCAGGGTCAGGAAGAGCTGGTCGAACGCCTTCCCCTTCGCCGCGCGCAGCTTCTTCAGCTGCGCCTCGGTCGCCATCCCGGGCATCGCCTCGTGCGCGTGCCCGCCCGAAGTGTCCTTCTTCTCCCCGCCGTTGGATTTCAGCCAGCTTTTCATGGTGGAGATCTCCGGCTGCTGCGCGGCCGAGATCCGCTCCGCCAGGCGCTTCACCTGGGTCGACCCGGCGCGTTTCGGGGCGAGCCCGGTCATCTCCAGGGCCTGGGAGTGATGTTTGATCATCATCCGCGCGTACGCGAAGTCCGCCGAGTTGGGTGAGTCGTCCTCGGTGCGGTGCTTCTCGGCGTCCTCCGCGGAGAGGGTCTGAGCCGCCTCGCCCGGCTTGCCCGGGGCGATCACCTTCGGCCCGCTCGCCTTGGCGGAGTCGGCGTTGTCGCCGGAGTCCGAACCGGAGTCGCAGCCCGCCAGCGCGAGCGCGGCGGCCGCCAGTAACGCCGCGATCAGTGACGTACGGGACGTACGGCGAACGAGCACAGTGACCTCCTGGGACACACGAACTGACGTACACCTCGTGAGTGTTGATGACCGGTCTAGCACGATTCGACGCGTGAGTGATCAAAAAAGATTCATTACGAGTGCGTTGCCGTCTGTTGATCTGTGCATGATGCAGACGATACTTCGGTGGTCCGTGCACCGTTCCTGAGGGAACGGCAACGAGGGAGGACACAGTGACCCTGTTAAACGACCTGCGAACGCGCCGTAGACGCCTCGGAGTTGCCGCGACCGCGGCAGGGCTCCTGGCCGCGCTGCTCACGGCCGGGCCGGCGGCCGCGACCCCCGACCCCGGGGACAGCCCCGCCGCGCCGAAGAAGGCCTCCAAGAGCGAGGCCGCCGAGGCCAGGGCGGCGATCGAGGACGGCGACATACCCGGCGTGGACGAGGTCGTCCACTCCGACAACATGCAGCACGTCACCAACATCCCCAAGGACCTGCTGGCCGGCACCAACTCGGACCTGGCCTTCCAGGGCAAGTACGCCTTCGCCGGCAACTACGACGGCTTCCGCATCTTCGACATCAGCAACCCGAAGGCGCCGAAGACCGTGTCCCAGGTGCTCTGCCCGGGCTCGCAGAACGACATCTCCGTCTCCGGGAACCTGCTGTTCCTGTCCACGGACTCCTCGCGCAGCGACAACTCCTGCAACAGCACCACGCAGCCCGCGACCGAGAAGTCCTCGTGGGAGGGCATGAAGGTCTTCGACATCAGCGACAAGAAGAACCCGAAGTACGTCGCCGCCGTCGAGACCGCCTGCGGCTCGCACACCCACACGCTGGTGCCCGAGCGCAAGAACGTCTACGTGTACGTCTCCTCGTACTCGCCGGACGCCTCCTTCCCGGACTGCAAGCCGCCGCACGACGGCATCTCGGTCATCAAGGTGCCGCGCAAGGCGCCCGAGAAGGCGGCCGTGGTGAACTTCCCGGTGCTCTTCCCCGGCGAGGGACCGGACGGAGGCGGCAACCCGGGCGGGCCCACCAACCCGGGCGTGTCCAAGACGACCGGCTGCCACGACATCACCGTGCTGCCCTCCAAGGACCTCGCGGCGGGCGCCTGCATGGGTGACGGCATCCTGTTCTCCATCAAGGACCCGGAGAACCCGAAGGTCATCGACCGGGTCCAGGACAACGTGAACTTCGCGTTCTGGCACTCGGCGACCTTCAACCAGAGGGCGAACAAGGTCGTCTTCACCGACGAGCTGGGCGGCGGCGGCGCGGCCACGTGCAACGCGGAGATCGGACCGAACCGCGGTGCCGACGGCATCTACGACATCGTCGGCAAGGGCGACCAGCGCAAGCTCGTCTTCCGGAGCTACTTCAAGATCGACCGCTACCAGGCCGACACCGAGAACTGCGTCGCTCACAACGGCTCGTTGATCCCGGTCAAGGGCAGGGACATCATGGTCCAGGCCTGGTACCAGGGCGGCGTCTCCGTCTGGGACTTCACCAACTCCTCGAAGCCCAAGGAGATCGCCTACTTCGAGCGCGGCCCGCTGGCCACCGACCGGATCACGACCGGCGGTGCCTGGTCGGCGTACTACTACAACGGCTACATCTACTCGAACGACATCACCAAGGGCCTCGACGTCCTGAAGATCAGCGACCGGCGGACGGACCCGGCCAAGTGGGTCCGCCTGGGCGAGCTCAACGTGCAGACGCAGCCGGACTACTTCGGCTGATCCGCTTCGTCCGCGTCCGCACACCGGCCGTCCGCTCCGCCCACGGGGCGGACGGCCGTCGCGAAGAACCGTGACAGATCGCCGGCACGCGTCCCGCCGGGGCCTTCGGGACCATGAGCAGCGGGCCCAGCAGCGCGTAGTCGCCGGCCGCGAGGGCCGCGCCCGTCGAACCGTGCCGGGCAACCGTGTCCCGCAGGAGTTCGGCGAGCCGCTGCTGTTCGGCGCAGCGCGCGCGTTCCCCGGCCCGCAGCAGCCCCGCCATGTGCCGGCGCATCAGCACGGGCTGTTCGCGGGCCAGTTCGAGGACCGCGTCGATCGCCCGCGCCATCCGCTCCGGGCCGTCCTCGGTGCGCGGCTCCCGTTCCAGTGCCTCCTCCAGCGTGCGGTGCATCAGCCGGTGCACGGCCGACCGCACCAACTGCCGCTTGCCGGGGAAGTAGTACGGCACCAGTCCGCGCGCCGCTCCGGCCCGGTCCGCGATGTCCCCGAGCGTCGTCTCCTCGTACCCGCGCTCGCTGACGAGCTCAACTGCCGCCCGCAGAAGCCGTTCCCGGGAACGCCGCCGCAATTCTTCGTTGACCGAGGCGTTGCGCGGGGACATCCTGTAACTCCTGCGTTGACTGGCTGTCGGCCAACTATACTCAGCGCCTCCGGGTGACCACTCTGTGTGGACGCACCCTGAGCTGCCCGTCCCGGGCCACGCGGGGGATGGTCCGGGACGGGTGGGAGAGCCGCCGACGCCGCGACGGTCGACGTCTCGGCCCTCGGCGCCGCTGTCAGCCGACCAGGTCCAGTACCGGCCGCAGTCCGTCGGGCCGCCGCGCCGCCGGCAGATGGTGCACGAAGTGCACCGCACAGCCCAGGGCCGCCGCACCGCCGTCGGCGGCCGGGTGATCGCCGACCATCAGCGTGTCCTCGGGCGCCACACCCAGTGCCTCGATCGCGACGGCGAACAGCCGCGGGTCGGGCTTCTGGATGCCGTGTTCGTACGACAGCACGTAGGCGCCCACGTACGGGTCGGGACCGTGGTGCCGGAACACCGGCCGCAGGTCCCAGCCGATGTTGCTGACCACCCCGACGGCCACCCCGCGCTCGCGCAGCGCGGCCAGAACCTCCGCCGCGTCCGGGTACGGGCCCCAGGCGGCCGGCGTCATGTGGCGGTCGTACAGGGCGTCGTGGAGCCCCGGATCCGGCAGCGTCACCTTGCGGGAGAGGCCGGTGTACGCGGCCCGGTGGTGCTCCGCACTCTGATCCCGGACCGCCCACAGCGCACCCAGCTCACCCGTCGGCTGCTCCTCGGGGAACGCCCCGCCCGGTAGCGCACCGGCCCGCTCCAGCGCCTCGGCGGCCCGGATCAGGTCGGGCTCCGGCAGGGCGGCACCCGCCTCCGCCAGCGCCGCGCGGAGCCAGGACTCGGCGGACTCGATACGGAAGAGCGTGCCGGAGAAGTCGAAGAGCACGGCTTTGATCGTCATGACGAGGATCCTTCGTGCCGTGCCCCGCGCCGGTCAAGAACGCCTCGCGCCAAGCCACTTCTCGTACGACCACACCGCCACCGCCACCGTCAGCGCTCCCAGCAGCCAGCCGCCCAGCACGTCCGTCGCCCAGTGCACGCCCAGCCAGATCCGGGTCACACCGACGCCCACGACGGAGACCACCGACACGGTGACCGCCGTCCGCCACACCACGCGTCCGGCGCCGTAGAGGTGCAGCAGCCACAGCACCAGGCCGCACACCACCGTGGCCGTCATGGCATGGCCCGAGGGGAACGCCGCGTAGTGGGCCGAGTCCACGGGGTCGGGCCACACGGGCCGTTGACGGTCGATCGCGGCCTTCAGGCCCTGCTGCACCAGGGTGCCCAGGGCGCAGGTCACCGCCACCCACAGGGCGAGCATCCGGGCCGCGTGTCTCCACACGAGCCACACGACGGCGGCCGCGGCGACGAGACGCATCGTCACCGGGTCCCAGACCCAGTCCGTCAGGATGCGGAACACGTGGGTGACGCCCCGCTCGTCGACCGCCCAGCCGTGCGTGGTGCGCGCGACGTCGCCGTCGAGCGACATCAGCGGCTGCCAGGAGGCGGCCACCAGCAGCAGGAGCAGCACGAAGGGCAGGGCGAGGGCGCCGGCGGTGCGTACGACGGTCCGGCTGCCGGGCGGTCGGGGCGGTGAGGCGACGGACGCGGGGTGCATAAGACGATCCTCGCCGAACTGTGGGGCCGGAGGCCAATGCCGGAACGTGAGGTTCCCATCACGTGGCGCGACGGGAACCATGTCGTCCGGTTGGCTCGTTGAGTTATGCCCGGAGGGCCCCCGCGAGTTCCGGTCGCGTCGCGGGCGACGTGCCCCGAGCGGTCAGCCCAGCGCCCGCAGCCCAGGTACGAAGGCAACCAGCAGGGGGATCACCGGTACCAGCGCCGCGGCCGCCGTCAGGCGGAGCCGCCGGGCGGCGGTGAGCCGGTCCGGGGCAGTCAGGAGCCGGTTCACACGCTGCGGGACATGGGCCTCCGGTGTCGGACAGGGGCCGAAGACCCCCCGGTCCTCGTTGAGCCCGACGAGCGCCAGGGCGATCGTGAGACGGCCGAAGCGGCGGGAGGCCATGTCGTCGGCGGCCAGCTCGACCAGCCGGTGCATCTCGTCACGGAACGCCGCGAACACGGGCACCTGCGGAAACCCGTTCGCGAGCGCGGCCGAGCAGTGCAGCAGCCAGTCGTGCCGCGCCCGCGCGTGTCCCTGCTCGTGTGCGAGGACGGCGTCCAGCTGCCGCCCTTTCAGACGCCGCAACGCGGCCGTGGTGATGACCAGTTGGGGCGCCGTGCCCGGCAGCCACCAGGCGTCGGCGCGCTCGCCCTCCAGGACCACGAGACGGTCGGAGCCGGGCTCCTCGCCCGGCAACAGCGGGGCGCGCACCAGGAGTTCGGTCCGCCGCTGCCGGCGGCGCCGACGCGCCCGTACGATCTCCCGGACCAGCATCGCCGCGGTCCACAGGCCACCGCACGCGAGCGCCACGGCGGTCGTCGCGGCCCACGGGTGGCCCGTGCTCAGCGCGTACGCCTCCACCACCTCGTGCGGCGCGGGCGCGAACACATGGCCCCGTACGGCTGCCCAGGCGGCGGCCGCGCTCAGTGTCATCGACAGCGCGCAGCACAGCAGCACGGCGACGACCACGCACTGCCACATCCACAGGGCGACCACCGGTTCACGGTCCGGCCATTCGGCCCGGGCGAGCAGCCGCGGGGCGACGACGGCGGTCAGGGCGCCGAGCAGCATCAGCGCTGCGGGGACCATCATGGGGCGAAGCCTATGAGTGACGCGGCCCACCGGGACATGGTCACGGGCGGCAAAGTGACGCAGACCACGGTTTCGCGCGGCCCTTGGGGCGACGGTCTGTGCCGAGGGGGCCGGTCACAGCGCCAGCAGCATGGCGACCATCGCGATGCCCATCGACAGCCGGCACGCCCGCGCCACTTCGGGCCGGTCGCCCCAGCCCGCGGTGCCGGTGGAGGGGGCGCCTCCCGCGACGGCCGCCGCGGGTATCAGCCGCACACCGGCCCACAGGACGTACGCGGTGAAGTACAGCAGGAGCGCACCGGTCAGCAGGGGCACTCCGGAGGCGCCGTGCGCGCCATGGGCACCGGGGGCGGCGGCCATCACCGCCGCCATGTAGACCATCGCCAGCGCGCCCACCGAGTGGTGCAGGTGGTGCGGGCCCGACCGGGCCGCCCACAGCGCGCGGACCGCGGCCGCGCCGAACACGGCCGCGTACGCCGCCCAGACCCAGCGCGGCGGCGCCAGAGCCGCGGCTGGCACCGCCATCAGGGCCATGCCGAAGCCCATGAGCGCCTCGCCACCGGCGGCGCGGCGCTGTTCCTCGACGGCGCTGCGCGTGCGCAGCAGGCAGTACAGGCCGGTCGCCGCACACAGCGCGACCAGCAGCCAGCCGGGTGGAACCGGTCCGTGCACCGCGCACCTCCGCGCTCGACGGTTCGGGTGGAGGACGGACAGACGGTCAGGACATGCCCGGAGGGCGTGGCGCGCACGCGAGCGCACAGGAGTACGTGGGGGCGTGCGGGAGGGGGCATGCAGGTGAGCGGGGCGGGAGGCTCGGGGCGTGGCTGCTTGGTCGCCATATGTGCTTCACGAGTAAATTACCTGCTAAGGTTCTTTGGGTGAGCAGCATCAGACCTCCACGCGCACGCCGGTTCCCGCTCACCGGCACACTGCGCCTCGGGCGGCCCTCCGACATCTGGTTCAAGCCCGCGCTCAGCGTGGTCGCGGCGGTGGCCCCGCCGAACCTGACGCTGGTGGCGCTCGGCCGCCTCGACCTCGCCGCGTACGCGATGGCCGGATCGCTCTGCGCGCTCTACGCGCACAACCGCCCGTACGCCTCTCGCGCCCGCGTTCTCGCCGGGGTCGTCCTCGGCATGCTCGGCGGACTCGGTATCGCGCTCGTCACGGCCTCGCTGACCACCGACCCCGTCGTCCTGGTCACCGTGGGAGCGCTGCTCGCCGCCGCGCAGAAGGCCCTGTGCGACGCGACCCGCCTCGGGCCGCCCGCCAACGTCATCTTCACTTTCGTCAGCTCCGCGGCCCTGTTCGTGCCGCAGAACCTCGACCAGGTCCCCGGCCATCTCGCGACGGCCGCCGTGGCGGGTGTCTGGGCCTGGATCGTGTGCATGGCCCCCGGCCTCCTGCGGCCGCACGGACCGGAGCGCCGGGCCGTCGCACAGGCCCTCCACGCGGCCGCCGCCCACGCCACGGCGAGCTCCGGGACGGTCGGTGCGCAGACCAGGGCCCGTGGCGCCGCCGCCGTCCAGGCCGCCTGGCGGGCGCTGTTCTCCGCCGGCGACCGCTCGGCACCCCGGCACGCCCTGGAACGGCTTCTGGTGCGCGCCGAGGTCGCGCTCGCCGCGCCCGCCGACGCCGAGCCCGAGCGACTGCGCGCCTGGGCGCGAGCACTGCGCGGCACCGGGCCCGTGCCACAGGCGCGCACCCTGGGGGACGCGGCCGACGACATCCTCGGCGTGGAGGCGGAACGGGCAGCGCCCGCACGATCGTTGTGGCGCGTCCTCGGTCCGCTCGCGCCCCTCGCCGTCCGCACCGCGCTCGGATGCGCCCTCGCCGGGTACGCCTCCCTCGCGCTCGGCGTCGGGCGCCCCTACTGGGCCCTGGTCACCGCGGCCTCGCTCTACCAGGCCAACCTCACCCTCACCTGGAACCGCGCCGTACAGCGTGTCGTCGGCAACCTCGTGGGCGTCCTGGCCTTCGTGGCCGTCGCTCCGCTCGCCCATCTCGGCCCGCTCGCCCTCGTGCTGTGCTGCCTCGCTCTCAGCTTCGGCGCCGAGGCGCTGATCAGCCGCAACTACTGGCTCGGCAGTGTCTGTGTCACCCCGATGGCACTCCTCGTCACCGAGTTCGCACGGTTCCAGCGGCCGGCCGAGCTGATCACCGACCGGATCCTGGACACCCTCGTCGGCGCCCTCGTGGGCTTCGCGGCGGCGGTCGCCGTCACCAACCGGCGTGCGGGCGACCGTGTCGAGAGCGCCCTCGCCGTGGTCGAGCGCGCCCGCGAACACGCCGCGCGGACCGTCGCCGACGCCTGTGCCACCCCCGGCGCACTGGAGACCGCCCGCCGTGGCCTCGCCGCCGCACTCGTCGATCTGCGCGCCACCGTCGACGCCGCGGCGGGGGAGTGGTGGCAACGCGAACTGCCCGAGGAGCGGGTCATGCGCGCCGAGCGGGCCGGACACCGTACGCTCGCGGCGACGGTACGACGACACGCTGCGGAGGGCACACCGGCATGACGGCAGGCAACGGGCGGACTGTCACCGGGGACACGGTGGCCAAGGTGGTGGGCCAGTGGCAGACGGTCCACCCCGACCTGGACACCGGTCCCATGGAGATCATCGGCCGGGTGAACCGCTGTGCCTCACTCCTCCAGCAGGCCGAGGACGCGCCACTGCGCCGCGCCGGGCTGGCCCGCCCCGAGTTCGACGTCCTCGGCACCCTGCGCCGCACCGGCCACGAACTGACCCCCAGTGAGATCGCCCGCGAGACCTTCTCCTCGGGCGCCGCCGTCACCAAACGCCTCAAGCTGCTGACCGAACGCGGGCTGGTCGAGCGGCGCGGCGACGCCCGTGACCGCCGTGTGGCCCACGTACGGCTGACCGACGCCGGACGTGATCTCGTCGACGCGATCCTCCCCGAGCAACTCGCCTACGAGAGGGCCGTGCTGTCCGGGGTCGAGGCCGACCAGCAGCGCGACCTCGCCGCGCTGCTGGGCGAGTTGCTGATCCAGCTGGAAGGCAGACTCGGCGCCCCACGCGTCTGACGGCCCTCACACCGGTTCCCGGCCCGCGGGTGTACGCCGGCTCTCAGATCCCCGGGCGGTAGCGCAGCGGATGGTCCGCGGGGATCTCGACGAGCACGATCTGAGTGCCGTCCGGGTCCGCGATCCACATCTCGACCAGCCCCCACGGCTCCTTCAGCGGAGGCCGGCGCACGTCCACCCCGGCCTTCGTCAGTTCCTCGTGCGCCGCCGTCACGTCCGCGACCTGGAGCCACAGCTTCAGCGCGGGCGACGGCGGGGTCTCGGAGCGGCCCGCGACCTCCAGGAAGCCGCCGCCGAGGAAGTACACGGTGCCGCGCTCGGGGCCCGTGCCGAACTCGCGGTACACGGGAAGGCCCAACTGCTCGCCGTAGAAGGCGCGGGAGCGGTCGGGGTCGGTGGGACGAAGGAGGACGCGGCTGCTCAGTACGTGGACCATACAGGTGAAGCGTAATGGTCCGAGGGCTACGCTCACGGGTGCCCGCGCCGTGCCGCCGACCGATCCAGGAGCCAGCCCATGGACACCGCCGCCACCGACCTGTCCTTCCGCGACGCGACCGACGCCGATGTGGACGCCCTCGTCGCGCTGATCGAGTCGGCCTACCGCGGGGACTCCAGCAGGACCGGCTGGACCACCGAGGCGGACATCCTTCAGGGGCAGCGCACCGACCCCGAGGGCGTGCTCGCGGTCATCAAGTCGCCCGACAGCCGTCTGCTCACCGTCGAGCGCGACGGCACCGTGGTCGCCTGCTGCCAGCTCGAGCACCGCGGCGACCACGCCTACTTCGGGATGTTCGCCGTCAGCCCGCGGCTCCAGGGCGCCGGACTCGGGAAGGTCATCATCACGGAGGCCGAGCGGACCGTGCGCGAGACCTGGGGCGCCAGGGAGATGCACATGACCGTGATCTCCGTACGCGACGACCTCATCGCCTGGTACGAGCGGCGCGGCTACCGCCGTACGGGACGGATGACCCCCTTCCCGTACGGCGACGAGCGGTTCGGCATCCCGCAGCGCGACGACCTGCAGTTCGAGCTGCTGGTCAAGGAGCTGGTGTAGCCGGGCGAACCGTCCGCGGGACCGTTACGCCGTGAAGCGGCCCGTGCGCTTGATCTCCGGGTAGTCGGTCGTCGCGCCGTCCAGCTGCAGAGCGCGCACCAGCCGCAGGTGGTCCTGCGTGTTCACCACCCAGCCGATGATCCTGAGGTCCGCCTTGCGGGCATGCTCGACGACCTCCAGGGTGATCCGCCGGATGTTCAGGACGAGCGTGGTCGCGCCGACCGCCGTGGCGCGCGCCACGACGTCCGTGCCGTACCGGCTGGCCACCAGCGCGGTGCGCACGCCCGGGACGAGCCGGGCGATCTCGGAGAGAGCCTCGTCGTGGAAGGACAGCACCTCCACGCGCGAGACGAGGTCACGGCGGTGCATCACCTCCGCGAGCGCCCGCGCCGCCGCCACGTCCTTGATCTCGGCCTGGAGCGGGGCCTTCACCGCGTCCAGGACCTCCTCGAACGTCGGGACGCGCTCACCACGCCCGGCGTCCAGGGCGCGCAGCTCGGCGAGGGTCTTGTCGGCGATGGCCCCGATGCCGTCCGTCGTACGGTCCACGTCGGCGTCGTGCATGACGACGAGGGCGCCGTCCTTGCTCAGGTGGAGGTCGCATTCGATGACGTCGAGGCCGGCCGCTTGCGCGGCGACGAAGGACCGCAGGGTGTTCTCGGGCTCGACACCCATGATTCCGCGATGACCGATGGTGAGGAAGTTCAAGGTTGACTCGCTTCCGTCGACGGCGGCTCGGGCCGCGTGGCCGGAAGGGAGCGCTCCACGCGGCAAGGCCGCAGCGTAGTCGTCCGCACGCGCGATGCATCCGGTCGTGCACGGGGTCGTGAGGGCGTACGCCGCCGGAGAACAGGAAGGTTCCCTCACCGACCGCGGGGATTCGGTCACCCGTGGGTGGGCGAGTCCGGCGAACGTTTGACTCCCGTCACACGAGTGTCCGCGGCGGGCTCACCTGAAGGGTCGAGCCTAGCTGAAATCGTCGCCAAACCATCCTCCGGCAGGAAAATTGCCGGTGAATCCGGAGTGTCGCGGGACAACTTCCCGATGGCTGGTCTTGCGGGGACGATCCACCTCTACATACGGTGTCCTTACGCGAGGTTCTCCCGTGGAGGATGGGTCATGACGGAAATTCTTGTGCAAGTGGGCTCGGAGGGAAAGGTTCCTCCTGGGGGCAAGGTGGTGGATCACCCGGCCTGGCCTGTGCTCAAGGGTGCCGTGGAGCAGATCCGGCCATGGCAGTCCAAGGACGGCTCCATCGACTTCGACGCCGAGGGTGCCCCGGACCCGTCGGACGCGGACCTGGCCGTGCGCCGGGTCGTCCATGCCGTCGAGGAGCTCTCGCCGCTGCTGCCGCACGACGCCGAGTACCACCAGGCGCTCGTGAAGGACCTGCGCCGCTGGGCCGACGAGGGCTTCGAGGTGCCCGACTTCCTCGACTCGCTGCTCGCCTTCCAGCCCGCGGCCCACCGCGAGGACGGCCTGCAGCACCTGGTCGTCTTCCCGATGTACACGCAGAACGGCAACCCGGACCGCAACCTGGAGGCCGTCGTCCTGCGCATGGTGTGGCCGGACTGGCTGGCCGAGCTGGAGCGCACCCGCTACGACAACCCGCTGTTCTGCGGCATCACCTTCGAGGACTTCACCGCCGGCTACGACACCAACTCGGCCGTCCTCTTCCCGGAGACGATCGCCGTGCGCGAGGCGCCGGAACGGTTCTCCTGGGGCGGTATCTTCTGCGACCGCGAGGCCGCCCGCTTCCGCCGCGTCACCGAGGCCGCCGTCGGCATCCTCGGGCTCGAACTGCCGGGCGACGTCCGCGAGATGGTCACCGACCAGGACCGCTGTCAGCAGGCGTTCGTCCTGTGGGACATGGTCCACGACCGTACCCACAGCCACGGCGACCTGCCCTTCGACCCCTTCATGATCAAGCAGCGGCAGCCGTTCTGGATGTACGGCCTGGAGGAGCTGCGCTGCGACCTCACCGCCTTCAGGGAGGCCGTGAAGCTGGAGGCCGACGGCTTCCCGCAGGGCCGTGACGTGCAGTACGCGGTGCTGTTCGACCGGATGTTCCGTTTCCCCGTCACCGGTGAGCGCGTCCGCAACTACGACGGCCTCGGCGGTCAGCTCCTGTTCGCCTACCTGCACAAGCACGACGTCGTCCGCTGGACCGACAACAAGCTCTCCATCGACTGGCAGCGCGCTCCTCAGGTCACCAATGAGCTGTGCGCCGAGATCGAGCAGCTGTACCGCGACGGCATCGACCGCCCCAAGATCGTGCACTGGTTCGCCGGGTACGAGCTGGTCTCCACCTACCTCGCCCCGCACCCGGGCTCCCACTGGGCCAAGGGCCCGGATGCCCTGGACCTGACGCAGCCCCCGCGCAAACTCGTCGACGACGTGCTTCCGGACGAGTTTCCGCTGAGCATGTTCTATGAGGCGCTTTCCAAGAAGCTGAAAGCAGTGATCGCCTCGACCCGGGGTATCACCGCGGAGAGCACCCAGCGGGTCGCCGCGTGAGCGCCGCCCGTACCGAGAACGCCCAGCCGGCTCAGGAGGCGACGATGACCAACAGGAACGGGGCACTGAGCGGTGCGGTGATCGCGGTGGCCGGCGCGGGCGGTCCCGCGGGCCGGGCCACGCTGATGCGGCTCGCCGACGCCGGAGCGGTCGTCATCGGCTCCGACAACGACCCGGAGCGGCTCGCCGAGGCCGTGGACGCGGCGCGCTACGCGTACGGCGGCGCCACCGTCATCGGGGACACGGTCGACCTGCTCGACCGGCAGTCCACGCAGGACTGGGCCACCCACATCGAGAAGGACTTCGGGCGCGTCGACGGCCTCGTCCACCTCGTCGGCGGCTGGCGCGGCAGCGAGACCTTCACCAGGACCAACCTCGACGACTGGGACCTGCTGGAACTGCTGCTCGTCCGCACCGTGCAGCACACCTCCCTCGCCTTCCACGAGGCGCTGCAGAACAGCGAGCGCGGCCGGTACCTCCTGATCAGTGCCGCGGGCGCGAGCAAACCGACCGCGGGCAACGCCGCCTATGCCGCCGCCAAGGCCGCGGCGGAGGCGTGGACGCTGGCACTGGCCGACTACTTCCGCAAGGCGGGCAAGGCCGAGGGGGCCGAGGGACCGACCTCCGCGGCTGCCATCCTGGTGGTGAAGGCGTTGGTGCACGATGCGATGCGCGCCGAGCGCCCCAACGCGAAGTTCGCGGGCTTCACGGATGTCACGGACCTCGCCGAGGCCATCGTCGGCGTCTGGGAGAGGCCCGCCGCCGAAGTGAACGGGAACCGTCTGTGGCTGACCGAGAAGCCGTGAACCCTCCGAAGACCGACGCGCGTCGCCACCACGACCCCGAGATCCGCGGTTTCGCCAGCGACAACTACGCGGGGGCCCACCCGGAGGTGCTCGCCGCCCTGGCCCTGGCCAACGGCGGGCACCAGGTGTCGTACGGCGAGGACGCGTACACGGAGAACCTCCAGGGGGTGATCCGCAGTCACTTCGGCGCGAGTGCCGAGGCGTTCCCGGTCTTCAACGGCACGGGTGCCAACGTCATCGCGCTCCAGGCCGTCACCGACCGGTGGGGCGCGGTGATCTGCGCGGAGACCGCCCACATCAACGTCGACGAGTGCGGGGCGCCCGAGCGGGTCGGCGGGCTGAAGCTGCTCACCGTCCCGACACCCGACGGCAAGCTCACGCCCGAGCTGATCGACCGGCAGGCGTACGGCTGGGACGACGAGCACCGTGCGATGCCGCAGGTCGTCTCGATCGCCCAGAACACCGAACTGGGCACCGTCTACACGCCCGACGAGATCCGCGCGATCTGCGAGCACGCCCACGCTCACGGCATGAAGGTGCACGTGGACGGCTCCCGGCTGGCCAACGCTGCCGCCTCCCTGAACGTCCCCATGCGCACGTTCACCAACGCGGTCGGTGTCGACATCCTCTCGCTCGGCGGGACCAAGAACGGCGCCCTGTTCGGTGAGGCGGTCGTCGTCATCAACCAGGATGCCGTCAGCCACATGAAGCACCTGCGCAAGCTGTCCATGCAGCTCGCGTCCAAGATGCGCTTCGTCTCGGTGCAGTTGGAGGCCCTGCTCGCCAGGGACCTGTGGCTGCGCAACGCCCGGCACGCCAACGGGATGGCCCAGCGGCTCGCCGAGGGGGTGCGCGCGGTCCACGGCGTGGAGATCCTCCACCCGGTGCAGGCCAACGCGGTCTTCGCGCGCCTGCCGCACGACGTGAGCGAACGGCTGCAGAAGCGCTACCGCTTCTACTTCTGGGACGAGGCGGCCGGCGATGTCCGCTGGATGTGCGGGTTCGACACGACCGAGGAGGACGTGGACGGGTTCGTGGCGGCGGTGAAGGAGGAGATGGCGCGGTAGCCGCGCTCACCCCGGCACCTTCCAGGCGCTGCATAGGTATGCGATCACTCGAAAAGTCATTGACTCTTGGGTGATCGTCTTCCTATGCTCCACGGGTATGCAGCTGATCCAGGAAACCCCTGACCTGTCCGCCTACTTGGCCGCCGACGAGGTCATCGACCACCACCATCCCCTCGTGCGGGAGACGGCCGTGCGGCTCGCTCGCGAGGTGGAGGACTCGTATGCCTATGCGCTGGCGGCTTTTGAGTTCGTGCGGGACGCCATTCCGCACTCCCAGGACTCGGGGGACCTCCGTGTCACCTGGCGGGCCTCCGACGTTCTTGAGCGGGGCACGGGCATCTGCTACGCCAAGGCCCACGCTCTGGCCGCGCTGCTGAGGGCCGAGGACATCCCGACCGCCCTCTGCTATCAGCGGCTCGCGCAGGACGACGGCAGTGGTCACGTCGTGCACGGTCTGGTCGCCGTACGGTTCAACGGCGCCTGGCACCGTCAGGACCCGCGGGGCAACAAGCAGGGGGTGGACGCGCAGTTCTCCCTCGGGGGTGAGCGACTGGCCTTCGTGGCCGACCCGGAGTCCGATGAGTTGGACTATCCGGTGCTGTACGCCCAACCGCACCCGGCCGTACTGGGCGTCCTCAAGGCCGCCCCGGACCGGCCGTGCCTCTGGAAGACGCTCCCCGCCGCACTGTGAGGCCTGCTGGAACCCGTGACCGTCGTCAGTGGGCCTCCGCCGCGCGGACCTCTTCCGGTGTCGGCGCCGTGCCGCCCAGGTGCGCGGGCATCCACCAGGTGTCGTCCGGGCCCTTGGGGCGCACGGGGTAGGCGCGCTGGGCGGCCTCCAGAAGCTCCTGGACCCGCTCCCGCACCTGCCGGGTGATGGCGCCCGCGTACTTGTCCTTGGAGGCTTCGACGGCCTCGCCGACACGGATCGTGATCGGGGTGTGGCTGCGCTTGAAGTTGCGCGGGTGCCCCTTGGTCCACAGTCGCTGCGTGCCCCACAGGGCCATCGGCACCACCGGGACACCCGCCTCCTGCGCGAGGCGGGCGGCACCCGACTTGAAGCTCTTCAGCGTGAACGACCGCGAGATCGTGGCCTCGGGGAAGATGCCCACGATCTCCCCGGACCGCAGTGAGTCCAGCGCGTGCGCGTACGCGGCCTCGCCCTGGTTCCGGTCCACCGGGATGTGCTTCATGCCCCGCATGAGTGGTCCGGAGATCTTGTGCCGGAACACCGACTCCTTCGCCATGAAGCGCACCAGGCGCTTCTGCGGAAGCGCGGCGAGGCCGTCGAAGATGAAGTCCAGATAGCTGATGTGATTGCTCACCAGCACGGCACCGCCCGACCGCGGGATGTTCTCCGAGCCCTTGCAGTCGATCTTCAGGTCCCAGGCCTTGAAAAGGGTGCGTGCAAGGCCGACGACGGGGCGGTAGACAAGCTCAGCCATGGGACGGGGTGGACCCTTCTCTCTGCCAGGGAAGGAGGGCTCCCGGCGGGAAGTTACGCAGCCGTAGGTTTACGGCATCTCGCAGATGGTGCCCCAAGAACGCACGGGGAACCAGTCCTGGTGCCGGGGAAGTGCGAGATCCTCGTCACGTCGCCTGCCTGAACACCTCCTGAATCCTGCCCGCCCTCACTCCGTACGTACGGTCAATCGCCGGACGAACAGGAACATTTCGCACCCCAGGCAGTATCCGAACGCGGCGTTGAGGAACGCCGCCGCGAGCGCCGCACCGGTCGCCGCGAGCCCCAGCCACTCGGGGCCGATCGTGTACCCGGCGAGTCCCACGGCGGCGAAGACGAACCCGACCGCCTGTGCGAACCGCGGCGGTTCGGGCGCCTCGAACTCGGTGGGCGGGCCGAGCCGCGGCCGTACGGCCTTCCGGAACAGCAGGCCGTACGGTGACCGCGCCACTCCGCCGGCCGCACCGAGCGCGAACGCGAAGGTCTGCCAGGCCAGCAGCCAGGCGCTGCCGGTGATCAGCACGATCGCCAGTACTACGGTCGTCAGGGCCGCACCGAAGCGCGGGCCCCTCACGTCGATGTCCATGAATCAAGCATTCCGCATAGGGCACGCTTGGTGGAGTCGGGAATCTTTGCAGTCTCATGAACGCTGAAGCGGACGATGACAGGACTGGTGGTGTGCGTGGTGGTGCTCGCGGCGGCGAGCGCCTACGGAGTGCTGCAGCGGCGGCGGAGCGGGAGGGTCAGGGTGCGCGTGCGGGACGGCGACAAGCGGCTCGGTGCTGCGGAGTTGGGGGAGGGGCTCGGCGAACGGGCCACGCTCGTCCAGTTCTCCAGCGCCTTCTGCGCGCCCTGCCGGGCCACCCGGCGGGTACTCGCCGAGGTCGCCGGGATGGTCCCCGGGGTCACCCACGTGGAGATCGACGCCGAGCAGCACCTCGACCTCGTACGCCGCCTCGACATCCTCAAGACCCCCACCGTGCTCGTCCTCGACGCCGACGGCCGCATCCTGCGCCGCGCCACCGGCCAGCCCCGCAAGGCGGACGTGATCGCGGCCATCGGCGAGGCGGTGTGAGCCGCCAGGGCCCGGGCCGGCCGGTGGCCGCGTCCCCGGCGGAGGGGTCCCTGATGGCGCTCCGCGCCGGGCGGTCGGGCCGGCCGGCGGCGGCCGGCCCTCGGGGGCGGGGGCTTGTGCCCGTGGCCCGTCCTCGCCCGCCGGGGACGCCTCTGCCGGTCCGCCCGCCGGCAGGCTCCGCGCCACGCACGGGGGACGCGTTCGTGAACCGCGTTCCGCGGCCAGGGGGCACGCTGGTGGCGCGGGCTCCGCGGCCGAGGGGCGCGCCTGTGGTGCGGGCTCCGCAACCGAGGGGTGCGTTTGTGGCGCGGTCTTCGCGGCTGGGGTCTTCGATGGCCGGAGGGTTCCGAGGAGCCGGTCGGTCCGTGGCGACCAGGCGGTCCCCCGTGACCGGTCGGTCCGCGACGGACGGTGTGGCCGTCCCCTCCGAACCGGTCGCGGGGCCGGTGGTGAACCGTCTCCCAGATGCCGGGACGCACTTGACTGTACGCGTCACCTATCGTCAGCCTGACCGCATGCCCCCGGAACTCCTTCTCTTCGAGCGCGTCCACGTGGACCTCGCCCGGACGGCGAGCGCGCGCTGTCCGGACTGTTGAGCAGCCACGGACCATTCCCCACCCTCGGCTTCGCCCGAGCGGGGGGACACCCACGTCGCCTCCCGCAGAAGGACAACTCCATGACCGCCGGCCCCGGCCTCGGCACCGCTCAGCTCGCCTCTCCCGACCTCCTCCGCTCCGTCTTCCGCCGGCACGCGGCCGGAGTGGCCGTGATCACGGCGCAGGACGGCGACACGCCCGTCGGCTTCACCGCCACCTCGCTCACCTCGGTCTCCGCCGAGCCCCCGCTGCTCTCCTTCGGTATCAGCACCGGAGCCTCCAGCTGGCCCGTGATCTCCCGGGCGGACCACGTCGGCGTGCACATACTCGGCGAACACCAGCGTGAGTTGGCCGCCACCTTCGCCCGGAGCGGCGCCGACCGCTTCGGTGCACCCACCAAATGGCGTACGGGAGCGGAAGGCGTTCCCGTCCTGGACGACGTGCTCGCCTGGCTCGTCTGCCGCGTGGTGGCGCGGGTCCCCGCGGCGGACCAGCGCATCGTCCTCGCGGAGGTCGTCCTCGGTGATCCCTCGGGGGCGGGCAGCCCGCTGCTGTACCACCAGGGGCGCTTCAACGGTCTGCGCGAGTAACGTTTGCCGCGGACTCCCACTTGATTACGCAGCGTTGTCAAGGTCACAGTTCAAAGCGCTTGCTTAGAGGGAACCTACTGCGGGAACCTAAGGTGCGTACTGGTGAGTAATATTTCGCCGGGAGCGCGGGTCGCCCCGACCGGGATCGGCCGCTTCAGGCGCCTATGCTGCCTGGTGGAAGGCAGCTCGGAAATGACGATGCAGTAGGAGAGCCGGCGTGAGCTTGAGGATCGTTGTCACTGTGAAGTACGTGCCCGACGCCACTGGCGACCGGCACTTCGCCGATGACCTGACCGTCGACCGGGACGACGTGGACGGTCTGCTCTCGGAGCTCGACGAGTACGCGGTCGAGCAGGCCCTGCAGATCGCCGAGGACGCCGACGACGCCGAGATCACCGTGCTCACCATCGGCCCCGAGGACGCCAAGGACGCGCTCCGCAAGGCGCTTTCGATGGGTGCCGACAAGGCGATCCACGTCGAGGACGACGACCTGCACGGTACCGACGCCATCGGCACCTCCCTGGTCCTGGCCAAGGCCATCGAGAAGGCCGGCTACGACCTGGTGATCTCCGGTATGGCGTCCACCGACGGCACCATGGGTGTCGTACCGGCGCTGGTCGCCGAGCGCCTGGGCGTGCCGCAGGTGACCCTGCTCTCCGAGGTGTCCGTCGAGGACGGCGTGGTCAAGGGCCGCCGTGACGGCGACGCCGCCTCCGAGCAGCTGGAGGCCTCCCTCCCGGCCGTCGTGTCGGTCACCGACCAGTCGGGTGAGGCGCGCTACCCCTCCTTCAAGGGCATCATGGCGGCCAAGAAGAAGCCGGTTCAGTCCTGGGACCTGGAGGACCTGGAGATCGAGGCCGAGGAGGTCGGTCTGGAGGGCGCCTACACGGTCGTCGACTCCGCGGCCGAGCGTCCGGCGCGCACCGCAGGCACGATCGTCAAGGACGAGGGCGAGGGCGGCAAGCAGCTCGCTGAGTTCCTCGCGGGCCAGAAGTTCATCTAGAGGCTCCGCAGTCGCTTACCGCCCCGCACACTTCGCAAGCAGGAGAGAAGAAGTCCCATGGCTGAAGTCCTCGTCTACGTCGACCACGTGGACGGTGCCGTCCGCAAGCCCACCCTGGAGCTGCTGACCCTGGCCCGCCGCGTCGGCGAGCCGGTCGCCGTCGCCCTCGGCGCCGGCGCCGCCGACACCGCCGCAGCGCTCGCCGAGCACGGCGCGGCTCGGGTCCTCACCCACGAGGCCGCCGAGTACGCCGACTACCTGGTCGTCCCGAAGGTCGACGCCCTCCAGGCCGCCTACGAGCAGGTGTCCCCGGCCGCCGTACTCGTCCCGTCCTCCGCCGAGGGCAAGGAGATCGCCGCCCGCCTGGCGCTGCGCATCGGCTCCGGCATCATCACCGACGCCGTCGACCTCGAGGCCGGCGACGAGGGCCCGGTGGCCACGCAGTCCGTCTTCGCCGCGTCCTTCACCACCAAGTCCCGCATCGCCAAGGGCACCCCGGTCATCACGGTCAAGCCCAACAGCGCCGCCGTGGAGGCCGCCCCGGCCGCCGGCGCGGTCGAGGCGCTGAGCGTCTCCTTCTCGGAGAAGGCCACGGGCACCAAGGTCACCGGCCGTACGCCGCGTGAGTCGACGGGCCGTCCGGAGCTCACCGAGGCCGCGATCGTGGTCTCCGGCGGCCGTGGTGTCAACGGCGCGGAGAACTTCGCGATCATCGAGGCGCTCGCCGACTCGCTCGGCGCCGCCGTGGGTGCCTCGCGTGCCGCCGTCGACGCCGGCTGGTACCCGCACTCCAACCAGGTCGGCCAGACCGGCAAGAGCGTGTCGCCGCAGCTGTACATCGCCTCCGGTATCTCGGGTGCGATCCAGCACCGCGCCGGTATGCAGACGTCCAAGACGATCGTGGCGATCAACAAGGACGCCGAGGCCCCGATCTTCGACCTGGTCGACTACGGCATCGTCGGCGACCTGTTCGACGTCGTCCCGCAGCTCACCGAAGAGGTCAAGACCCGCAAGGGCTGATCCCAGCGGCGTACGGGGCCCTCGTGATCGCACCGGGTGCGCTCGCGAGGGCTTCGGCGTGTTCCCGGCCGCCGCTCAGCCCAGAGTGAGCGAGGCCTGCACCGGCATATGGTCGCTCGGATACATTCCGTCGATGGAGAAGGTGTTCATCGACGCCCAGTGCGTGGTCACCCCGGGCGTGGTGAGAATCCAGTCGATGCGTCTGCCGTTCGGTCTCGGCGACTTGTAGCCGTGGTACGTACCGTAGGCCGGACCGCGCGTGCCCGCCTTGTCCCAGGCGTCCACGAGTCCGGCGTCCAGCATCAGGTCGTAGACCCGGTTCTTGTGGGCCGCCGCGTTGAAGTCGCCGGTGACGATGACCGGCAGTGAGCGGTCGAACTTGGCGATCGTCTTTTCGATGAGCTGTGCGGAGCGCTCGCGGGCGTACTGGCTCACGCTGTCCAGATGGGTGTTGAGCGCGTAGAACTCCCGTCCTCCATGGGCGAGATCGGCGAAGCGGACCCAGGTCACCATGCGCAGCCAGTCCGCCCCCCAGGTGTTGGAGGCGATCACGTATGGCGTGTCTGAGAGCCAGAAGTGGTCGTACTCGATCGGCTCCAGTCTGCGGGTGTCGTAGAAGATGGCCATGAACTCGTCCTTGCTGCCACCCCCACGACCCGTCCCGATCCAGTCGTAGTGGCCGCCGAGGTCCTTTTCGATCATGCGCAGCTGCTGGTAGAGCCCTTCCTGGGTGCCGATGACGTGTGGTTGCTCGCGGCGCAGCAACTCCCGCATGACCGGGCGGCGCACGGACCAGCGCGGGCTGTCGTCGACGACGGTCGCGAAGCGGACGTTGAACGTCATGACGTTCAGGGCGCCCGCGTGCTCGCCGGCCGCCGCGGGCAGTGTGGACCCCGCCGTGGTGAGCAGCGGTGCGGCGATGGCGGCGGCCGCCGCGGTCTTCAGACCTTGGCGGCGCGTCACTCGTGCGTCGTTCGGCACGCGGTCTCCCCCCTTTGGGAGTCAGGATGAAGGGTGCGTACTGGAATACGGAAGAAAACGGTGGGACTGCAGTGATCATGGCGCATCACACACCGGCAGGGGTGCCGCGGGGTGCCCGGCGAGGGCATAGGGGGTGTTGACCGGGTGAGAGCCGCCGGATAGCTTCGCCATGCGGACTAATGATTCCGTTCAGCGGAAAGTTGGAGGTCTGGGATGGGGCAGGACGGGATGAGGCAGGGCCGACAGGAGCACGTGGCGACGAGCCTCGCGGGTGCCGTCAGCGAGGAGATCAGCGCCTCCCTCGCCCCGGTCGACGCCGAGCTGGCGCGCCGCTACCCCGGTGACCCCGGCACCCGTCAGCCCGTCCACACCGTCTACGTCCCCGCGGACGCCTTCGCCGCCGACACGATCCGTTCCTGGGGCGACCGGGCCCTCGCCGCCCTCGACGAGCACGCCCCGGACGCCGCCGCCTTCGGAGCCGCGCTCGGCCTGACCGACGACCTCGCGGAGCCGGTCCACGACCGCGTCCGCGCCAAACTGGAGCGCGAACCCGTCGAGGACCTGCGCGTCGACTTCGAGGACGGCTACGGCGCACGTCCCGACGCCGAGGAGGACGAGACGGCGGCCCGCGCGGCCCGTGTCGTCGCTCAGGCGTACGCGAAGGGCACGGCGGCCCCGTACATGGGCATCCGGATGAAGTGCATGGAATCGCCCGTCCGCGACCGCGGCATCCGCACGCTCGACATCTTCCTCACCGGACTGCTGGATTCCGGGGGCCTGCCCGACGGGCTCGTCATCACCCTGCCCAAGGTGACGTACGCCGAGCAGGTCACCGCCATGGTGCGGCTCCTGGAGGCCTTCGAGACGGAACGTCAGCTGCGGCCCGGCCGGATCGGCTTCGAGATCCAGATCGAGACCAGCCAGTCCATCCTCGCCACCGACGGCACCGCGACCGTGGCCCGCATGCTCCAGGCCGCCGAGGGACGCGCCACCGGACTGCACTACGGCACCTTCGACTACAGCGCCTGCCTCGGCGTGTCGGCCGCGTACCAGGCGAGCGACCACCCGGCCGCCGACCACGCCAAGGCGGTCATGCAGGTCGCGGCGGCGGGCACGGGCGTCCGCGTCTCGGACGGCTCCACCAACGTGCTGCCCGTCGGCCCCACCGAGAACGTCCACGCCGCCTGGCGGCTCCACTACGGCCTCACCCGCCGCGCGCTGGCCCGCGCCTACTACCAGGGCTGGGACATGCACCCGGGCCACCTCCCCACCCGGTACGCGGCCGTGTTCGCCTTCTACCGCGAGGGCTTCGAGCAGGCCGCCGCACGCCTGTCCCGGTACGCCAACCGCGCGGGCGGAGACGTGATGGACGAACCCGCGACGGCCAAGGCGCTCAGCGGCTATCTGCTGCGCGGCCTGGACTGCGGCGCGCTCGACGCCGACGAGGTGACCAAGGCGACCGGCGGTCTGACCCGCGCCGACCTGGAGGGCTTCGCGGCACCGCGACGGGCGGATCTGACGATCTCCGGCACGTAGCGGCCGTGTCACAGCGGTGGCCTCCGGTCCGGTCCCGACACTCTCGCCCCGTAGGCTGTACCGACCTCATCGGCATGACACAGGAACGGGGCAGTGGTGTCTTCGGGGGAGAACGGACAGGCGGACGGGACCGGACAGACGGACGGCACCGGCCGGGTCCTCGCCGGACGCTACCGGGTCGTCGAGCGGCTGGGCCGCGGAGGCATGGGCGTCGTCTGGCGGGCCGTCGACGAGGTGCTGGGCCGCGAGGTCGCCGTCAAGGAACTGCGCACCTTCACGGACACCGCCGGGCCCGAACTCGAAGCCCTGCGCCTGCGGATGCAGCGTGAGGCGCGGGCGGCGGCGCGCATCCGGCATGCCGGAGTCGTCGCCGTGCACGACGTCGCCGAGGTCGACGGCCGGCCGCTGATCGTCATGGAGCTGGTGGACGGGCCGTCCCTGGAGCACGTCCTGCGCGAGCGCGGCCCGCTCGACCCGCGCGAGGCGGCCTCGATCGGCGCCAAGGTGATGGACGCCCTCGCCGCCGCCCATCGCGCCGGCGTACTCCATCGTGACGTGAAGCCGGGCAACATCCTGCTGGAGCGCTCGGGCCGGGTCGTCCTCACCGACTTCGGCATCGCGACCATGGAGGATCCCGGCGACGGCGCGACCACCCATCTGACGGGCAGTGGTCAACTCGTGGGCTCGCTGGACTACATGGCGCCCGAGCGGGCCCAGGGCAACGACCCCGGCCCCGCCTCCGACATCTGGGCCCTCGGTGCCACGCTCTATGCGGCCGTCGAGGGCTCCACGCCCTTCCGCCGTACGTCCACCTGGTCGACCCTGACCGCCATCGTGGCCGAGCCGCTGCCGGAACCACACCGCGCGGGCCCGCTCGGCCCCGTACTCGCACAGCTCATGGACAAGCGCCCTGAGGGACGCCCGGACGCGGACCGGGCCCGGCAACTGCTGGAGACGGTGGCGGAGGCGCCCGACACGGACACCCCGACCACGGGACTCCGCGCGCCCCACCCGAGCTCCCCGGAGGCGACGGAACGGAACGTCCCAGCGGGACCGCAGGGATCTGGACCGCCGAGGCCCGGCGCGGACTCCGGGTTCGGGCCACCGCCGACGGACGGGAACGCGGGGGCCGGGACATCGACGCCGAGCGGACAAGGCGGCGCCGGTGCACCGCAGTCGGGCGGCGCAGCCGGGTTCGGCGCACCGCACTCCCCGGGGCACACGAGGTTCGGGGCGCCTCCGCCCGGTGACCCCGCGTCGGCGGTCACGGCCGACACCACCGCTTCCACCTCCACCACCACCCCACCACCCGGACGCCGCAAGGGCCGTGTCCTGCTCGCCGCCGTGGCCGTCACCGTCGTGCTCGCCGCGACGGGCGTCACGATGGCCCTTCTGAACGGCTTGGACCGTTCCGACGACCACGCCCGGTCGTCGACGGACCTCAGCAGCGGCACGACTCCCTCGGACAAGGCGAGCGGGAGTTCCGCGGACCCCTCCAAGGACTCCGGCAACTCCGACAGGCAGGGCGCCAAGAAGTCCCCGACCCCGGACTCGAAGCCGACCCGGCAGGGCGAGGCCACGCCCGAGGCGTCCGCCCCCGCGTCGAAGCCCGCCGACAGCGGCTCCACAGGCGGCGGCTCGGGCGACACGGGCGGTTCGAACAGCGGCGGCACGGCCGGCGGCGGGGCGGAAGCGAGCCCCGATCCCGTGTGCGACGCGGTCGGCGGCGGCAAGTACAACTGCCAGGTGTGGCGCACCGCCAAGTCGTACACCGCCTCCGGCACCGAGGTGGGCGTCCTCAACGCGGGCACCAACTACTTCTACTGCCAGCAGAACCTGGGCCGCCGCGAGACCTCCGGCGAGTGGACCAACGTGTGGTGGGCCAGGACGGACGACGACAGCGGCAACACGAACGTCTTCGTCAGTGACGTCTACATCAAGGGCGGCGACAACGACGAGCCGGTGCCGGGCCTTCCGGTCTGCTGACCTCGCGGACGGCGGGCGGGATCTCACCGAACAGCGGACGCGTCACCCCCACACGTCACCTCACGTACCGCTCCAGCCCGGAGGCGACCACCAGTTTCTCCTCCGCGAACACCCGGGTCCCCCGGGCGCACAGCCGCCGGTCGAAGCGGGCACGTGCGCAGAACTCCTCGGGCGTGACACCGAACAGCTCCCTCAACCTAGGTGTCGAGACGAGGAGTTCGGTGAGCACGGAACGCTGGTCCTGGTGCCTGCGCGGCATACGGCTGCCGTTGTGCAGGACGCCCCGGCGGTTGACGTACACGTACGCACCCCGCAGAGGCCGTCCGGAGTCGTGCTCGGGCTCCACCCGCACGTCGCACGAGGGGAGCCAGGCGCGGTCGTACGACCCCCTCGGCGACATGACGCCCTCGCTTGCGTCGACGACCGCGAGCTGCTCGGCGTCGAGCCAGGTCAGAAACAACTCCCGTACGGCTCCGGGGGAGTTGAACGGCGAAGCCGACACGTATCCCATGAGGCTCACATGCGCCGACACTCCGACATCGAGGCCGGTGACCCGCGCCCTCACCATGGGGATGGGTGTGGTGATGCCGAACTCGGCCATCTTGTGACGGAGTTGCCCCGGGCAGGCGTTCGAGCCGACCGCGAGCACCGGGACGCGGCCCTCGAACGTGTCGTGGGGGTCCAGCGGTAACATCCGGTCACCCTTGAGGAGGCCGGACTCCCGCGGCCAGGTGCCCGGATAGCTCAGCGGTTCCTCGCGCGGAGCCAGGCCGAGGCCCAGCTCCTCCAGTGTTCGTCCGCGCACGCGCGGCTCAGTCCGCGGGGGGCAGCTCGCCCGAGCCGCGGGTGATCAGCCGGGTGGGCAGTTCGATGCGCTCCGGGGCGACCAGGTTGCCGTCCAGCTGGCTGAAGAGTCGTTCGGCGGCGGTACGGCCCAGCTGGGCGGAGTCCTGGGCGACCACCGTGACGCCCGGTCGGAGCAGGTCGGCGAGCTCGAAGTCGTCGAAGCCGACGAGGGCGACCGGACGGGTTCGTTCGGCGAGGACCCGTACGACGGTGACGGTCACGCGGTTGTTGCCGGCGAAGATCGCCGTGACGGGCTCGGGACCGGACAGCATCTCCTCGGCCGCCCGGCGCACCCGCTGCGGGTCGGTGACGCCCAGGGACGTCCAGGAGTCCGCGACGGGTATGCCGGCGTCCGCCATGGCCGTGCGATAGCCGCGCAGACGCTCGGCGGCGGTGTGGATACGGGGCATGTCACCGATGAACCCGATCCGGCGGTGGCCGTGCGCGATGAGGTGGGCGACGCCGTCACGGGCACCGCCGAAGTTGTCCGACACCACCACGTCGGCGTCGATCCGCCCCGCCGGACGGTCCACGAACACCGTGGCGACTCCCGCCCTGAGCTCGGGCTCCAGATAGCGGTGGTCGTCGCCGGCCGGGATGACCACGAGCCCGTCCACACGGCGGGCGCACAGCGCGAGCACCAGCTCCTGCTCGCGGTCCGGGTCCTCCGCGCTGGAGCCGTTGATCAGCAGGGCGCCGTGGGCGCGCGCCACTTCCTCGACCGCGCGGCTGAGCGGACCGTAGAACGGGTCCGCGAGATCCTCCAGGACCAGACCGATGCTGGCGGTACGGCCCTTGCGCAGCACGCGAGCGCTGTCGTTGCGCCGGAAGCCCAGGGCCTCGATCGCCTCCTGCACACGGCGCTCGGTGTCCGCGGTGACCCCGGGCTCGCCGTTGACGACACGGGAGACCGTCTTCAGCCCCACTCCGGCCCGCGCGGCCACGTCCTTCATGGTCGGGCGGTTGCCGTAGCGTGCTGCGGACTGGCGGTTCGGGAGACGTTCTCCACGGCGGGCGGCGGCCTCGGGCACGATGCGGTGTCCTGTCCTGTTGTCCATGGGGTTGCGGTCAGTCCATGGTGTTGCGGTCGGTCCATGGGGTTGTATGAGGGATGTGGCGTCGAGCATAGAGCCTGGACAACGTTGTCACCTCCGAGGGACACTGTCACGTCCCGGTCCGACGGGTACGACACAGCAGCGGGAGAACTGACACTCATGCACACCGACCTCGTGGCCGCGCTCGACATCGGCGGCACCAAGATCGCCGGAGCGCTGGTGGACGGCCACGGCCGGATCCTCGTGCGCGCCCAGCGCGCGACGCCCGCGCAGGAGGACGGCGACACCGTGATGGGTGCCGTCGAAGGGGTGCTCGGCGAGCTGACGGCCTCCCCGCTGTGGAGCAGGGCGGGGGCCCTCGGTATCGGCAGCGCGGGCCCCGTGGACGCCTCCGCCGGCACGGTGAGCCCGGTGAACGTGCCCGGCTGGCGCGGCTACCCGCTGGTCGAGCGGGTCCGCGCGGCCACGGGCGACCTGCCCGTCGAGCTGATCGGCGACGGTGTGGCCATCACGGCCGCCGAGCACTGGCAGGGCGCGGCCCGCGGCCACGACAACGCGCTGTGCATGGTCGTGTCCACGGGCGTCGGCGGCGGACTCGTCCTGAACGGGCAGCTGCACCCCGGCCCCACCGGCAACGCGGGCCACATCGGCCACATCAGCGTCGACCTCGACGGCGATCTCTGCCCGTGCGGTTCGCGCGGCTGCGTGGAGCGCATCGCCAGCGGCCCCAACATCGCCCGCCGCGCCCTGGAGAACGGCTGGCAGGCGGGGCCCGACGGCGACACGTCGGCCGCCGCGGTGGCCGCTGCGGCGCGGGCCGGTGACGTGGTGGCCCTGGCCTCGTTCGAGCGTGCAGCGCAGGCCCTGGCGGCGGGGATCGCGGCCACCGCCACGCTCGTCGAGATCGACATCGCCGTGATCGGCGGGGGAGTGGGGAAGGCGGGCGACGTTCTCTTCGCCCCGCTCCGTGCGGCGCTCAAGAACTACGCCACGTTGTCGTTCGTCCAGCGGCTGACGGTGACGCCCGCGCAGATGGGGACGGACGCGGGGCTGGTCGGCGCGGCCGCCGCGGCCCTGAGCCGGAGGGCGAGCGCCACGGCGGTGTGAGGGGGCGCGGCTCTTTGGTTCGCCCCCGCCGCCCCTACCTGTCCCAGTCCCGGGGGCGCTGCCCCTTCGACCCCGCCCGGGGCTCCGCCCCGGACTCCCGCTCCTCAAACTCCCCCAGCTACCGCTGGGAGGTGCCCCCAAGGGGCTGAAAATACCGCCCCTCCGGCGTTTGACGTGGTGGCGCCCCTAGCAGCTCAACCGCGCATCGCCCCAGTCCCCGTGATCCGACGTCGTGCCGTCCCCGCCGTCCGTGACGACGAGCGAGATCACCTGGGCGCCGCTCACATCGGCTGAAAGCGACTGAACTGCCTGGGCGTTGGTCAGTGTGCCCGTCGAGGCGGCCGTCGCACCGTCCGCGCGGATCTCGAACGCGACCGATCCGTCGGCACCTTCCTCGTCATCGACACCCACCTGGGCGGTGACCGTCTCACAGGCCTTCCCCGTGTAGTACTCGACGGCGCTCTGCGCGTGCACACCGAGCCCCTTCGCGTACACGGCTCCGCCCACGGTGAGGGGATTGCCGTCGCCCGCCGCGCTCTCCCCGTTGCTGGTGTCGCGTTCGACGGGGCCCCAGCCGTTGGCCGTGGACAGCCACGGCAGATCGCTCAGGTACGAGGCGCCCGAGGGAGGCGCCACCACCACGGAGAACCGCAGCGGCACCACACTCGCGGCCCGTGCCCCGGTCGGCGACCGGTAGGTGGCCTTGAGCGTCAGGTCGTACGACCCCGTGCCCGTGCCCTCCGCCGCCGTCACCTTCCACGAGGTGCGCAGCGACCGTCCCGTGGGCAGCGTGCCCGCCGTGGTGGGCGAGGCCGGGCGAACCGTCCACCCCGCCGGCCCGGTCAGGGTGACCGAGACGCGCTTCGCCGGAGTGCGGCCGAGGTCGGTGACCGTGGTCGTGAGCGCGGTCGGCTTGCCGGCCTCGACCAACGGGCCGCCCTGCACGCCGAGTTCGACGGCCGGGGGATGTGCGGCCCACTTGCCGTCGACCCGGACGCGGAACAGGACGGTGCCGTGCGCGGGGACGGTCGCCGAGATCCTGCCCGCGGTGTTGTAGTTCTTGTGCTGCCAGAGATCGCGCAGAGTGTACGCGTCGGCCGAGGGAAGCCCGACGGCCGCGGCGGTCGTCGAGATCCGCTGCGCGCTGCCCGTCTCGTTGAACAGGGCCACGGCCCGGCTGCCGTCCTTCATCTCCTTGGAGACGACCCAGCGACCGCCCTCGGACGACATCACCGTGCCCTGTCGGCCCAGCGGGTCCTGGTCGACCGCGATGACCTCACGGTTGCCCAGGATGTCGAAGGTCTCGTCGGACGCCGACCGCAGATCGGAGCCGATCAGCAGCGGCGCCGCCATGATGGACCACATCGAGAAGTGCGTGCGGTACTCGGTGTCCGTCATGCCGCCGTTGCCGACCTCCAGCATGTCCGGGTCGTTCCAGTTCCCGGGGCCGGCGTACGGCGCGAGCGGCAGGTTCTTCTTCAGGATCGACAGCATCGAGCCCCAGTTGTCGCTGATGTCACCGGTCGTGCGCCACAGGTGTCCGAGGTCGCCGGCCCACTCCCAGGGCTTGTTCTGACCCCACTCGCAGATGCTGTAGACGATGGGCCGGCCTGTGGCTCTGAGCGCGTCGCGCATGGTCGTGTAGCGCTGTTTGGCGTCCACCCCCTGGTTGTTGCAGTTGTCGTACTTGAGGTAGTCGACGCCCCAGTCCGCGAACTGCCGTGCGTCGCTGTACTCGTGGCCGAGGGCGCCCGGGAACCCGGCGCTGTTGCACGTCTTGGTGCCCGCGCTGGTGTAGATGCCCAACTTGAGGCCCTTGGAGTGCACGTAGTCCGCGACCGCATTGATCCCGTTCGGGAAGCGCACCGGATCGGGCACCAGCTTGCCGTCCGGGTCCCGCTGTGGCAGTGCCCAGCAGTCGTCCAGGTTGACGTACTCGTATCCCGCGTCCTTGAGTCCCTTCTCGACGAAGAGGTCCGCGATGCCCTTGACCATGGCCTCGTTGAACTCCGCGCGGCAGTGCGTGGAGTTCCAGTTGTTGAACCCCATGGGCGGGGTGAGGGCGAGGCCGTCGTCCGGGGCGGGGACGGTCGGGTACGCGGCGGGGGTGGCCAGCGCCGGTGCGGAGAGCCCGGCGAGTCCGAGCACCCCCGCGGCGAGCGCCGCGACCACTGTCCGGCGAGCTGTGCGGGTGGGAAGGTGACGCATCGTTACGCTCCTTCGTCCTCGCGAATGATGGGAGGTTTTCATGTCCGCGTCATCCGTGCGGGTTTACGGTAGGACGCATGGAGGCGAGGTGGAAGGGGAGGGGAGGGAGTGCCTGGGTGGGCAAGGGCCTGACAGGTCATCGGATGTCAACGGGCCGGATCTGGCCGAGGTGATGGCCCCGGCGAGCAAGCAGCCCGCCGGGGGCGGTCCACGCTCAGCTGTCCGAGAACCTCCGCGCCAGGTCGCGATGGCGTGCCGCGGCCCGGTCCGCCGCGCTCCTGTCGACGGGCGCGCCGGGCATGCCCGCCAGCCTCGTCACCTGCTCGGCGAAGCGGAGGTGCTCCCGCCGGGCGTGTTCGCGGCACGGCAGGCAGGTGACGCTCTCCGGGCGCCAGGAGGTCATGGCGTAGGGCACCCGCACACCGCACCCCGTGGTGACGGCACTCGGCAGATCGCCCACGAGGCCGAACGTGGCCGCCAGGACGCCGCGGACGCCCGTCTCTTCGCGGACCACCTTCGCATCGACATGGATGTGGCCGCCGTTCTCATCCATCCGCCCTCCTCGTGGGGTGTGCACCCGCGAGCATGTCAGGCTTCTCCGGCAGGTGTCCGTCCCGCTTCCGCCATTCCGTCGAGGCGGGTGCGTGACCCCGACGCCGGTTTCGCAGTTGAACACGCCATGAAGAAGCGCAGCATGCTTGCCATCGCCTCCCTGGCCACCGGTTTCGTCGTCGCGGCCATCACGCCGTCCCACGGTCTCGACACGGACGCCCTCGGTAACCTGGACGTGGACGACACCCACAGCACCCTCGACCGGACGGCCGTCGACGACGACGTGCTCGGCCATGTCGGGGAGAGCGGCCACGGAGGAAGCAGCACCAGCCGCAAGGGCTGACCCGACGACTCGGACTGTCGAGGAGCGATCACGAAGCAGACCCGTCCGGGGGAGCCTCGTGGATGTCGGCCCTCGCCCGGCGCCCTGGTGCCGGGCAAGGGCCGTGCCCTGTCGGCGCACCGCGCGACCAGGGCCCCGGACGGGAAGACGGCAGTCCCGTGTGTCTTTTGAGGTTTTCTGGGAGAGATCCGGATATCGGGGAACCCGAACAGCATGAACGAGCCGAATCTCCCACCCCAGAGTGAGGCCCTGGACATGCACCTCGGCCTCCTGCGCATGAGCATGACCTCCGAGGACTACGAGCTCTTGCTGGGCATGGTCGAGCCGGTGCTGAGGGCGCTCGACTCCGAGGAGTCCGGATCGATCGGCCAGGACCTGGACGAGGAAGTCACCGGCGACGTCTCACAGACGGTCCGCGACGAGGCCGCACTGGTCATCGCCACCGCCGTCACAGGACGCGTCGACAACGAGCTCATCCAGATCGAGATCGAGGGCAGCGAGCCCGTCCGGGTCGTCACCGATCCCGACACCGCGGCCGACCCGGAACGGCGCAAGGACATCGCCGACTGCATCCGCGCCCGTTACCAGGAGGACGAGGAACTGCGCGGAATCGCCGAGGCGAGCGGACTCCCCACGGATCTGTGACCGGCCCGTCGAGGTACCACGCGGAGGATGTGAGACGGCCGTGTACTCACGGGCGCTCCGGGTAGGCCCTTGGCATGACCAGGTTTTTGGCCGGAGTTGACTGAGAGAGAAGCGTTCGTGGGTACCGCTGGAGCTGTTTGCATACCGCGAATCCGTCCAGTCCGTCGGGACCGGCGCGATTTTGCCGGTGCCGCGAGGGGGTGTCGTCGGCCGGTGGTCCCGGCCTGGCCCAGACAGCTCCGGACCCAGTGGTCGAGGGTCTGCGGAGGGTGACGGGCGGTGGGCTGCGAGGAAGCCCCCCGCTTTCGCGGCGACGCGGTCGGCCGGCACGTGGTCGACGCGGTGGAGAACCTGGTGGCGCTCTGGTTCGCCGCCGTGGAGGACGTCACGCCGCGCCTGCCGGCTCGACAGGTACGGGCGCTGCGCATCGTGCGCCGTCGGCCCGAACTCAACCTCACCGCTCTGGCCGAGCAGCTGGACATCGGACTGCCCACCGCCAGCAGGATGTGCGACCGGCTGGAGGCCGCCGGACTGCTGCAGCGGAACGTGCAGCCCGACGACCGGCGCGAGGTGCGGCTGGTGGTCACGGCGGACGGCCGCAGGTACCTCACCGATGTCACCGAACGGCTGTCCGCGTACGTCACCACGGCGTTCGGAGGCCTGCCACCGGGGCAGCGCACCATGCTGGAGGAGATCCTGCGGGCCTTCCACGAGGTCGAGGCCCCGAGGGACACCCGGCCCGGACGAGAGACACCTGCCGACCGCTGACGAGGCCGGCGACCGTCGGCCTCCCGGTCACACGCGCGTGCCGGAGGGCGTGGCCTCCCTGATGCGCGCCGCGTCGCTGTGGATGTGGCAGAGGAGCAGGCACACGTCGTCGTCGTGCTCGGAGTCGTGCAGCAGAGGCTGCAGGAGCCGGTCGGCCGAGCCCTCCAGGTCCCGGTCGAGGTCGGTCGCCTCGAAGGCCCCCAGCGCCGTCGCGAGACGCCCGATCCCCGGATCTATGCCCTGCGCACGTCGCTCCACCAGACCGTCCGTGTAGAGCGCCAGCGTCGAACCGGGCGGGAGGGGCACGGTGTGGTCACCGATCACCTGCCGGAGGGGGATGCCGAGCATGGCACCCGGTTTGGCGTCGAGCGTGTGCACCTGCCCGTCGGGCGTACGCAGGACCGGTGGCGGATGCCCCGCGGCGGCCCAGGTGAGCGTCGGGTCGTCGGGGTGGAAGCGCGCGATGACGGCCGTGGCGTACAGATCGGGCTGCAGATGGTGCAGGAAGGTGTGCAGATGGGTGAGCAGCTCGCCGGGACTGCCCCCGTCGACGGCGTAGGCCCGCAGGGCGGTGCGCAGCTGGCTCATCATGACGGCGGCGTGCAGACCGTGGCCCGTCACGTCGCCGATGACGGTGATCAGGCTGCCGTCGGGCTGGCGAAACGCGTCGTACCAGTCCCCGCCGATGTTCAGGCCGTGCGTGGCCGGCAGATAGCGTGCGGCCAGGTGCAGGCCGGGCGTCGTGGGCAGGTCCGTGAGCAGGGCTCGCTGCAGCGTCTCGGCGATGTCGCGGTTGTGCTCGAAGCGTCTGGCGTTCTCCAGGGCGATGCTGGCCCGCCGGGTGAGCTCGATCAGCATGACGGCGTCGTCGGCGTCCCAGCGCTCCTCGGGAGGCGACAGCGTCAGCACGCCCAGCGGTGCCCCGCGGGTCATCAGGGGGATGCACAGCAGCGGCCGGCCGGGTTCGAGAGCGGAGGGCGGCTGGTCGTCGACGCCGGGCAGGGCGCCGGGGTGGTCGGCGGCGTACTGGGGGCGCCCCCGCCGTGCCGCGAGGACGGCCGCGGCCGGATGCGGTCTGCTGCGATGCTCGTCGACCCCGTCGTCGTCTCCTTCGCCGAACAGCCACACATCGACCGTACGGGCGTACCGGGGCACCAGCAGCCCGGGCAGGAGCCGCACGATCGCGTCGTGGTTGAGGGAGGCCGTGAGGGCGGCGCTCGCGTCGGCCAGGAAGGTCAGACGGCCACGGGCCTGCTCCGCCTCCGCGTGGGCCTTCTGCTCGGCGGCGAAGAGCTCGCGCTGCGCCCGCCCGGCCGCGTCCAGCTCGGCGTGCAGGGCCAGGACGCCCTGGTTGGTCTGGTGGAGTTCCTCACGGTGGAAGGCGACCAGCTGCTCCTGCTCGTCGAGCTTCTCCAGCAGCGCCGCCGCGTCCTCGTCGGCGCTGAAGAGGGCCTCCGCGAGCGTCTCGGCATCCTCGCCCACGTGCTCCGCCTCGGAGCCGTCGCCGTTCGCGGGGAGGGACGCCGTGACGCGCCAGGGCGGCCGGACGTCGGGCGGCCGGTGTGCGGCCGACGCCACCTCCACGACGAACCGCCCGCTCCCGCCCGGTGAAGGGGGTGCCTGCACGCCGAGCCGCCACTCACCGCCCTTGGTCAGACACTGGCGCAGGTGCGCGGTGAGCGCGGTCACCAGACGCGTGCGCTCGACGGCCGTCACACCGCATGCGGTGGCGAGCCGGGCGGTGGCGATCCGGGCCCGCGCGGCGTCGGTGACGGTGCTGATGTACCAGGTACGGGTCATGAGATCCGGTCCGGTGGGACGGGGCACAGTACGGCGACCGCGGTGTCGTCGCGCACCGGCCGGGCGGAGCTGCTCGCGTCACGCACGATCACGGCGGCCACGACAGCGGGGTCGAGGAAGGGGCTGTGCGCCGCCGGACCGGGACTCCAGCGGCTCGGCAGACCGTCACTGTGCAGTACCAGAAGGCAGTCGTCCTCCCAACCCACCCGGTGCTCGGGCAGCCTCGCCGACCGGTGGGCGCCGACGATCCCCGGACGCGAGAGCAGGTGCTGCCACCTGTCGCCGCGGCGCAGTCGGGCTCCTATGTTCCCGACCCCGGCGAAGTGCAGCTGTCCGGCGGCGACATCCAGCTGGGCCACGGCCACCGCCGCACCCCGGGTGTCGCGCAGCGCGCCGTCCAGCCGGCGAAGGATCTCCGCCGGCGGCAGCTCGGCCGAACGGCGCAGTTCCTCCACCGCGGCCGAGGACGCGCGTGCCGCGTCCGGGCCGTGGCCCAGACCGTCGGCCAGCATCAGCGTCACGCGGTTGTCCGATCGGATCCCTGCCCAGGCGTCGCCCGAGTACTCCGCCCCCGCGAAAGGGAAGTTGATGCCGCCCACGCGCACCGGAGGACGGGCCGGACGCGCCGCGGCCCCGGAGCGGCCCCGGCGGGCGCCGATCCGTGCCAGCACGATCGTCCCCCGCCCCGAAACGCTGTGCAGGTCGAACTCGTCCGCGACCCGTCGGCAGGTGCCGAGACCCGCACCGAGCGAGCCGGTGGTCGAGTAGCCGTCGCGCAGCGCGGTCACCACGTCGCGCATGCCCGGGCCGTGGTCGACCGCCAGGATCTGCACGACGGGAGTGGGCTCCTGACCGGGCGCCACGAGGGTGGAGTCCACGAGGTCCAGGAGTATCCGCCCGCCGTCCGCGTGCTTCAGCAGGTTCGTCGCGAGTTCGGTGGCCACGAGGGCGGCGCCCGCCGTGCGGTCCCCGTCGAGTCCCGCCCGGGCCGCCGCGTCCTCCGTCGCCACACGCACGTCGCGTACGCGGGTCGAGTCGTGTACCGGCACCTCCCAGACCCGCGGCATCACAGCTCCTGACGCGGCCGCGGAGGAACCGAGACCCACGACGTCACCGTCACGGTCGTCCCTGTGCCAGGGCTGCTGTCGATGTCGAACTCGTGGACCAGGCGCCGCGCGCCCCCGAGGCCCATGCCCAGCCCCTCACCGGAGGTGTAGCCGTCGCGCAGGGCCTGGTCGAGGTCCGGGATGCCCGGCCCCTCGTCGCTGAACGCGAGCCGCAGCCCGGGCACGCCGCCCCGGTTCACCGGTGCGCACGCCATCTGCCCCCCGCCGCCGTGGACGAGGGTGTTGCGGGCCAACTCGCTGGCGGCGGTGACCAGTTTCGTCTGCGCCACCAGACCGAACCCGAGCTGGGCAGCGGCCTGCCGCACGTGCTGCCGTACCCACACCAGATCCAGGTCCGAGTGGATCGGCAGGCATGCGGAGACACCGCCGGCTGTCTGCATCAGGGACTCTCCTGGCGTGTGCGCCCGTGCCGGGGGGAGATCGAGGCTTCGCCGAGGAGACGTATGGCCTCGTCGGAGCTGAGGGCCGTGCGCAGCCCCGGCAGGGTCAGGCCCAGTTCCACCAGAGTGATCGCCACGGCGGGGCGCATCCCGGCCACCACCGTCTCGGCGGCGAGGAGCCGCGTCTTGGCCGCGATGTCGCTGAGCACCCGGCCGAGGAACGAGTCGACCATCTCCACGCCCGAGAGGTCGATGACCACGCCCTTGACCCGGCTGTCCGCGGCCGCCTCGCTGACGTCCTGCTGAAGCTGTTCCGCCGTGCCGTCGTGCAGGTCGCCCTGGAGCGTGACGAGGAGGACGTCACCGATCCTCAGGACGGGTACCTGTCCTCCGTAGGGGGAGGGAAACGCGCCGGTCACCGGGACCCCGCGTCGTGCGGGTCCTGGGGCACGATGTGTGCGCCCTGCTTGCGCAGTGCGTAGCCGAGGGCGTCCGCGAGGCTCGCCTGCGTCTTCACCGTGCCCAGGTCGATGCCCAGATGGACGATGGTCTGGGCGATGGCGGGCCGGATGCCGGAGACGATGCACTCCGCTCCCATCAGGCGCGCCGCCGCGACGGTCTTCATCAGGTGCTGCGCGACGAGGGAGTCGACGGTCGGCACACCCGTGATGTCGAGGATCGCGAAGCGCGCGTGCTGTTCCACGATCGAGTCCAGGAGTGTTTCCATCACCACCTGGCTGCGGGCGCTGTCGAGAGTGCCGATCAGCGGCACGGCGACGATGCCCTCCCACAACTTGATCACGGGCGTGGCCACTTCGAGCAGTTGCAGGTGCTGCCGGTTGATGAGCTCCTGCCCCGCGCTCAGCAGCGTCTCCAGGACGACCAGACGCAGCGTGCCCATCAGGACGGTGAGGGCGGTCGTGCATTCCCGCACCTGCTCGGCCGGCAGGCCCTGCAGCTCGGCGACGAGCAGATCGACGACGGGCACCCGCAACGCGTCCACCTCGACCGAGATCTGACTGTTCGTCGAACCGGCACGGGAACGCGAAGCCGCCATCCGCGCGAGTTGTTCCCGCACGACGGCGAAGCCGTCGGCCTCCTGCTCCTCCACGCGTTCGGCGGTGGCCACCGCGGCCAGCGCCTCCACCACGGCCCGGCCCGCTTCCACCGCCTCCTCCCGCGAGACGGTGAAGACGGTGCGGAACAGCGCCGCGTCGGCCCACCGCTGGGCGATCTGCTCCCGACGGCGGCGCAGGAAGTCCCCGACCTCCTGCGCCGGAGTCTCCTGGTGTCCTGCCGCTACCTGCTCCGGCACGTGCTCCTCCTCACCTTTGGTGCGCTGCCCCGGCCTCAGCGAAGAGCCCGTCGATGCGACCTCTTGCTTGCTGCCCGACAACTGTAGACACGCTCTGATCCATCTGATCCATGACAACTTCGCCGCGGTGCCCGGCGGTCGGGGCCGTACGACCTCGGTCTTGTGGGTCCCCTGTCGTCACGACCGCCCGAACCAGTCCAGACAGACCACGAGCGCGTCGTCGTCGGGGTCGACGGAACCACGGTGACCGGACAGCTCCCTCAGGACGGCCGCGGGCACCTCGGCCGCCGGGAGCAGGGCGGCGGAGGCGATGGCCCGCGCCAGGGACCGCTCCCCGTACGTCTCGCCACCGGGCGCGGCGACCCCGTACACCCCGTCGCTGACGAAGACCAGCCGGTCACCCGGCTCGACGTGGAACTCCTGGGCCACGTAGTCGGTTTCCTCGAACATGCCGAGGGGGAGCTGCGCCTCGAAGTCGACGGGCGTGACGTTCCTCTCACGCAGGCGCAGCATCCGGGGTGAGCCGGCGTCGACGACCTGGAGGCGCCCGGTGGCCAGATCCAGGTCCAGCAGGAGCACGGACAGGTGGGCACGACCCCGGTAGTGGGCGTGGATCGCCTGGTCGGCCAGGGCGGCCTGGTCGGCGATGGACAGGCCCGCACGACGGGCGTTGCGCAGCGCGTTGATCCCCAGGGTGGTCAGCAGCGAGGCCTCGATGCCCTCGCCCATGCCGTTGGTGACGTACACCATCAGGCGGTCGGCGCTCGTGGACCAGTCGAAGTTGTCACCGAAGATCGCGTAGGCGGGCTCCAACTGGCCGCCGAGCGCGTACTCCCGCCGTGCGCAGGAACGGCCCGGCAGCAGCTGCCACTGCATCTCGACCGCCAGCGTGAGGCGGTCCGTGCGCCGCGCCCTGAGGTACACGTCGGTGTCCCGTTCCGCGACGACCATCTCGTGCCCCAGGACCTCCGCGATCTCGGCCAGCTCGGCGCGGCTCTCCTCGGCCCGGTCGGCGGAGTCCATCGTGACGCTCAGCACGCCGAGCCGGTCGCCGCGCACCGACACCGGCAGGTGCACGCGCACCTGCCCGTCGCCGCAGTTCTCCACGAACGGTTCCTGGGCCCCGAAGGCCCGCCCGGCCGGGCTGCCGTGCACCGGCAGGGACTCCGGCGTGCCGGCGGGCACAGGGACGCTCCGCAGCACGGTGAGCCCGTAGTCGGCCATGAGGACGTCGACGGACTTCGCCGCGTAGTCACCGCACAGCACCTGGCGGACCGCGTCCACCAGCTGGTGCGGAGCCGCGGAGCGAAGTGCCCGCTCGGCCGCCGCCAATCTGTTCACGATGTCGGACACGCCAATCTCTCCACTGTGACGGCGCTGTTCCCGCGTCGCCGCGGACGCCGTCCGTCTGTGCTCCTGTGCCTGTATCCGGTGTTCTGCCCGGCCTGTCCGCCGCCGCGGGCTGACACTGCTGGAGAACCCTGGAAGAGTGGGGACGTGCCTTCCTCCTCCTCGCATCCACGGCCGGACGAGCTGGCGCGTGTGACCTCACAGGCGGCGGAGCTGCTGGAGGTCGTCTGGGGTCGGGCTTCCACAGCGCCGGTGTCCGCCTCGCAGATCCGCGTGCTGTTCATCCTCGAACACCACGACGGGATCAACCTCCGAATGCTCGCGGACGCCCTGGGCTCCACCCCGCCGTCGACCAGCAGACTGTGCGACCGCCTGCAGGCCGTCGGTTTCCTGGAGCGCAAGCCCAGTGATTCCAGCCGTCGTGAACTGCGTCTGCAGCTGAGCCGGCGGGGCCGGTCCTTCCTGGCGAAACTGCGGGACCGCCGTGAGAGCGCCCTGGAGTCCGTGCTGGCACAGATGCCCACCGCGAAGCGCACCGCGCTGCTGGAGGGTCTGGAGGCGTTCTGCGGCGCCGCGGCGGCACAGATCCACGAGGGTGACGCCCCCGGCGTCCAAAGCGCCTGATACGGCGTCGGGAGCGCCTGACGTGCGGCTCCGTTCCCGCGCATCTCACACCTCCCGCGCTTGCTCTGGCTCACTCTGTTGCCTCACGGCCATAGTTGTCAAACAGCAACTGTTGGCCCTGCCAAGGCTGCTGGCGGAGGACGAACGACCCGCGGCGTCGCGAGGTTCGAGGTCCGGTCGGCCGGCTCTACTCGGACGGGGAGTCTCCCGGTTGTTCGGAGCGCGCCGGGCCGTTCCGCTCGGGTTCCGCCGGCCCGTTGTCGTTCTGCGGGTCGTCCAGGGCGGTCAGGGCCTCCTCGGTGCTCTCCACCGTCTGCACGGTGAGGCTGACGCCGGTGAGGTCCAGGATTCGCCGCACGGCAGGGGTCGGGGAGATCACGTACACGCCCCCGGAGATCTGCCGTACCTCCTGGTAGACCCGAAGGATGATGTTCATACCGGACGAGTCCATGAAGGGCACGGAGGAGACGTCGAGCAGGAAGTGCCGTCGGCCATGGTGGAGCTGGTTCGCCACGTGATGCTGGAGCTCCGTCGCGGTATCGATGTCCAGATCGCCCTCGATGGTGAGCAGCGCGGCATCCTCCCGCGGCAGCGTCACCTTGATCGACAACGGATTCTGGGCAACAGACACAAGTACCTCCCACAGGCGTTACCGGTTCGGGGCCGGTTACCCCGAAGTGGCGGTTCGATGCATCGCGTGGTGTGGTGACCGGCTTGTGCGGCTCACCACGGCGACGCGCTCGTGCGCATACCCGCGATTCGAGCGGACACACAGTGCCGTTCCCGTGACCGGGCGGTTCGCGTCGTCGCCGGGCGCGGGGAGGCGGGCTCTCCGAGTGATTCACGCCATCAGGGCGTTCCGTGGTTTCGGACGCTCCGGAACGGTCAGCCGGAGTAAAGGAGACAAAGGTACAGAACGGGCGTCACGGATCGCGTGTACGGATGCGGTCGGGACGTCCCCGGGGGTGACGGGACGGTACGGGACTGCCGGCGCCGAAGCTGTCCGGCCCCCCCCATTCCCCTCAGGGAGCGAGAGGATGCGTGAGCAATACCGGGTCGACACCACAGAGCGCACAGCCGTTCCGGGGAGGGTCCGGCGAGGGCCACAGAACCCGCGGGAGGCACGTGAGGCCGTCAGGCGGGTGCTGTCCGAGCGTAGGCCGGGCACCTGCTGTGACGAGGAGGCGCTCTCGGACGCGTTGCTCGTGGTGTCGGAACTGACCACCAACGCGATGCTGCACGGCGGCGGCGTCACGGACTTCGACGTCGCCCTCGTCGGCCGCGATCTGTACGTGTCGGTGAGCGACCGTGACCACCGGCTGCCCGTGACATCGGCCGCGGTCGACGGCCACGGCCGATGGCGGACCGGAGGCCGCGGCTGGCCGATCGTCCGCCGGCTCACCCGCGAAGTGACGGTGTCGCCTCTGCCGACCGGCGGCAAGCGCATCACCGCGGTGATCCCTCTTCGTCCGGTGCGCGCGGTGCCGGTCGGGAGTGGCGCGTCACCCGCGGGGCACCTGCGGTGAACGCGTCACGAGAGTCCCGCCGACTGCGGTCGGCGGGACTCTCGTGCGGTCGGGCGGCTTGTGGGAGGCCTTGTGCGGGAGGCCGAGGGGCTGTCAGGCCACGTCGGCTTCCAGCAGGCCTTTGCGCAGGCGCTTGATGATGCGGCTGATCAGCCGTGAGACGTGCATCTGCGAGACGCCGAGGTGTCCGGCGATCTGCGACTGGGTGAGCTCCTCGACGAAGCGCATGTGGAGGATCCGGCGTTCCCGCTCGTCGAACTCGGCGATCAGCGGCGCCAGCGAGTGGAAGTCCTCGACGAGCTCCAGCGACGGGTCCTCCTCGCCGATGACGTCGGCCAGTACGGTCTTGCCGTCCTGGGCGTCGTCGGGGCCGAGAACGGCGTCGAGGGAGGCGGAGTTGTAGCAGTTGGCCGCCTTGCGTGCCTCGATGACCTCTTCCTCCGACAGGGACATCAGCTGGGAGAGCTCACGCGTGGTCGGAGTGCGGCCCAGCCGGGACCGCAACTCGTCCGTGGCCTTCGCCAGTTCCACCCGGGCCTCCTGCAGACGCCGCGGCACGTGCACCGCCCAGCTGGTGTCCCGGAAGAACCGCTTGATCTCGCCGACGATGTACGGCACGGCGAACGTGGTGAACTCGACCTCGCGGGAGATCTCGAACCGGTCGATCGCCTTGATCAGCCCGATCGTCCCGACCTGGACGATGTCCTCCAACGAGTCCTCCCGGCCGCGGAAGCGCGACGCGGCGTACCGCACGAGGGAGAGATTCATCTCGATCAGCGTGTTGCGCACGTACTGGTACTCGGGCGTGCCCTCTTCCAGCACGTCCAGCCGGTCGAAGAACCGGCGGGACAGCTCACGCGCGTCCTTCGGCCCTATCTTCGAGGGGGCATCGATGTGCGGCAGCCGCGTCTCCTCCTCGGGGACAGTCCCTCCCGCCGTGGCCGTTGTCCGCGCTGCCGTCACGGCTGCCATGCCGTCCACCCCAATCGCTGAAGTTCCCGATGTCATCACTCGCCTGCCCGCCTTCACGCGAAGCACTCCTCCGAATATAGAAAGTGCGCCGTTGTTGCCCGTCGGGGCGGTGTGGCGTGAAGTCGCCGCCTCAGCCGAGCATGTGTCACGAAGTGTGCGCGGACCGTTGTTTGTCCACGCGACTGCGGGGCAAGCGGGAGTCCGTGCTTCGGACCAGAGGCGCGCCGACGGGAGAGGTGTACCCGTTTCGGGGCCTCTTCGCCTCGCGCATCCTTTCCCGCGGCTGTCCCCCTGAAATCGTCGTTCAGGAGCGATTCCGCATGCTCGTTGAGACTTCCGCAAACGGTTCCGGTGTGTCCGCACGTCCCCACGGGCCGGGGCAGCGGGTGCACGACGACGCCCCCGACACCATCGCCGACTTCGTCCGGCTGGCAGCGCTGGAGGAGGGGCCCGAGCGCGAGGCGCTGCGGGACGAACTGGTCGAGACCTGGCTGCCCATGGCCCATCGCATCGCGGGCCGGTTCCGCAACCGCGGTGAGTCGCTGGAGGACCTGCGGCAGGTCGCGGCGGTCGGGCTGCTCAAGGCCGTCGACCGGTTCGAACCCGAACGCGGAGCGTTCGAAAGCTATGCCGTGCCCACCATCACGGGTGAGATCAAGCGCCACTTCCGCGACCGGATGTGGGCACTCCGCGTCCCCCGGCGCGTCCAGGAACTGCGCAACAAGGTGCGCGTCGCGCGCCGTGAACTCAGCCAGACCGCCGGCTCCGGCACACCGACCATCGCCGACATCGCGGCTCACACGAAGCTCACGGAGGAGGAAGTGACCGCCGGAATGGAGGCGCTGGACAGCTACAGCACGCTGTCCCTGGACGCGGAGGTGGCCGCGGGCGACGACGGGTACAGCCTCGTGGACACCCTCGGCGCCCTTGACACGTCGTACGACACCGTCGTCGACCGCGAGGCCGCGAAGGAGGGGCTGCGGCAGCTGCCCGAACGGGAGCGCGCCATCCTCTACATGCGCTTCTTCGAGGACATGACCCAGAGCCGCATCGCCGAGCAGCTGGGCATCTCCCAGATGCACGTCTCCCGTCTGATCAGCCGCAGTTGCGCACGGGTGCGCGACGAGGCCCTCGGCGCGCAGAAGGGGCAGGTCCGCCGTGAGGGCGGCGACCGGCCCGGCCTCGACCGGTGAAGAACCCGACGTCCCGCGAGACAGAACCCGACCGAAGAAGGAGCCCCATGCTGAAGCCCCATCCCGTGATCCTGCGCAGACTTGTCGAGGAGTACGAGGAGGCCGTGCGCCAGGAGGGCCGGGAGGCGGCGTCGCGGCCGGGCCACCGCGCGCAGGACCTCGCCTACACGCTGTGCGTGACGACGGGCACCCGTGACGTCCGGCGGGCCCTCGAGGAAGCGCGCCGTCAGGTGGCCGCCGCGTACGAACCCACGGTCGGCGGTGCTCCGGTAGGAGCGTGAGCCCGCGGGTTCGTCGCGATGCTGTGCGGTGAGGAGCCGTCCGAGTACGGACCGCTCCTCACCGCCTGCCCGTCCGTGCGAGGACCTTGGCGAGGAACTCCTCCACGTCCACCTCCTCGTGGCCCGGTTCCACCACGCGGTACGTGGACTCGAGGAACGACACGACGGCGGGTGCCGACGCGAGGATCACCGCGCACCGCCGGCCCGCCGGGCCGTGGTCGTCGCCGGACAGTTCGACGCGCAGTTCCCCCCGCGCTCCCGCGCGCTGGGGGCGCAGGCGTACGTCTCCCTCGCCGACGGGGCGCCGCACGCCCTCGGCCAGCATCTCGCGGTCGAGTCTCCACTGGGCGACGATGCGGCCCGCGTGGGTGAAGGTCGCCGTCACCGCGAAGGGATCCTCCGCGTCGTAACTCATGTGGGCCAGTACGCGCGCGTACTGGTCGGGCGCGGACTCGAGTCGCACGGTCAGGGTCCTGTGCACGAACGGAATCAAGGAAGGCCTCCGGGCGGAACAGCGGACGAGAGGGATCAGGTACCCCGATGACGCGGGTGATGTCCCGGCAACTGTTCCGAACGGAGGACGGCCGGGTATCCCATGGGAAAGACCGAGGAGGAAGAGCAGTGGACCGGGACGACATCTGGTCGTACGCACCGCGGAGCGGGCACAGGGAGGGGCAGGTGCTGACGGGTTTCACCGTCGAAGCCGCCGACGGCACGATCGGGCACGTGGACCGGCAGGCCGACGACATCCCCGAGCGCCATCTGGTCGTCGACACGGGTGTCTGGGTGTTCGGCAAGAGCGTGCTGGTGCCCGCGGGTCTCGTCACGCACATCGACAGCGAGGCGGAGAGGATCACCGTGGCGTCCACACGGGACGAGATCAGGTCGGCTCCCCGCTTCACAACGGATCGCGAGACCCTCGACTCCGCGTACCTGGAGTCGGTCGCCGCCCACCACCTCGGCCTGCCACCGCGGCAGGCCACATGAGGCCGGCCGGCCCGCCCGGCCCCCTCTCGACGGTGTGTCCGGTGACTCACGGCGATTCCGTACGCCATGCTTCGGGCGCGAGCGGGTATGCGGGATTCGATGATGAGTGACGAACGAGAACAAGTGGGGGCGTCCGGGACGGGGGCGAAGAAGCGATGAAGCCCGTGGAACACCGCACGAGCGGAGACAGCGCCTTCTCCCGAACGTCCCGCGACACGGACATCCAGGCGGACACCTACCTGCCGCGTGCCGGTTCGCGCACCGTCGCCAGAGGCGACGGTGCGCGGGGCGGGGTGCCGCAGCCGCAGGTCGCCGTCACGAGTGCCGCGTCGGCGCGGCACTTCGCACGGGACGTGGTGCGTGAGCGCTGGGACAGGCCTGGCCGCCGGGCCAGTGACGAAGCCGTCATCGACCTGCTGCTGGTCGTCTCGGAACTGGTGACGAACGCGATACGGCACGGCGGCGGCATCGCCGGGTTCGAGGTGACTCCGACCCGCGAGGGGCTCCGGCTGAGGGTGCACGACTACAGCGACGTCGTGCCCGCCGTCGCCTACGGCCAGGGCGCGCTGCCCCACGGCCACGTGGGCAACGGATACGGATGGCCGCTGATCATCCGCCTGGCACGGGACATCGCCATCGAACGCCGATCCCAGGGGGGCAAGACGATCAGCGTGCTCGTACCGCTGAGGTGAGGCGCCGGCCGGCGAGCGGGCGACGCCGCAGCGGAGCCACCGACGTCGCCCCTGGCCTTCACCCCGGCGACCTCACCAGGGCAGGAACACGTGCACGTCCTTGCCGTCGTCCCGCACCACCACGCTGACCTGCGTGCACAGCGTGTGCACCAGATGCCATCCGATGCCGCCACCGCCGTGTTTGGGGTGGAAGGGGCGCGGTTCGGGAGGTGTGGTGCTGGTGTCGTGCACGGTCACGTGCACACCGTCGAACGTGCGCCGCATCGTCAGCTCGAACGGCCCCGGAGCGTACTGGACCGCGTTGGCGGCCAGTTCGTTGACGACGAGCAGAACGTCGTCCCAGTGCTCGGGAGCCGTCGGCGGCGAGGCACGCGCCACGGCACGCAAGAACTCCTCCGTGGCCAGTCGGGCCCCGGTCACATCACCCAGCCCGCCGCCGAAGGCGGCGTGGCACCTCTGCGTATCCTCGGAAGGCAGTTTGTCGCTCCATCGCGGCTCGGTCGCCATTTCGCCTGCCCCGCTCCCTCGGCAGCGGATCCGTTCAGCGAATTATCCGTCCACCGCTGCTGTTTCCCAGCAGGGCCGGGGCTAGTCGTCCGGATCCAGCGATGTCCGTGAGACGCGAGAGACGCGCAGGATCCGCATTCGCCCCGGTGCAGGCGGGTAGCCGTCCCGATGGGCGCCGTGTGGTCGGCGCCTCATCAGCGGCTGGTTTCCGTGGCAGGGTGAAGCGGGCAGGCCTCAGGGGGCCAACAGAAGAGGGGGAACCGTGATCGTCTGGATCAACGGTGCGTTCGGTGCGGGGAAGACCACGACCGCACGGGAACTGATCGAACTGATCCCGAACAGCACGCTCTTCGACCCCGAGGTCATCGGCGGCGCACTCACACACCTGCTGCCGGCCAAGCACCTCGCCGAGGTCGGCGACTTCCAGGACCTGTCGAGCTGGCGACGGCTGGTGGTGGACACCGCGGCCGCCCTGCTCGCCGAGCTCGGCGGCACCCTCGTCGTCCCCATGATCCTGCTGCGCCAGGACTACCGCGACGAGATCTTCGGCGGCCTCGCCTCGCGCCGGATCCCGGTGCGGCACATAGTGCTCGCCCCGGCCGAAACGATCCTGCGCGAGCGAATAGCCGGCCGGGACGTCCCCCCGGACCTCCCCGACGGCGAGATGCGGGTCCGGCAGTGGGCGTACGACCACATCGAGCCGTACCACACGGCCCTCGGCTCCTGGCTCACCGCCGACGCCCACCTCGTCGACACCAGCACCCAGACTCCGTACGAGACGGCCCGGTACATCGCCGAGGCCGTCCGCACCGGAGACGTACCCGTGTGCGACATCGTGCAGACCCCCCAACCCACCGCCGAGACCCTCGCCGCGGGCGTCCTGCTCTTCGACGAGCAGGACCGGGTCCTGCTCGTCGATCCCACGTACAAGCCCGGCTGGGAGTTCCCCGGAGGCGTCGTCGAACCCGGCGAGGCGCCCGCGCGGGCGGGCATGCGCGAGGTCGCCGAGGAGACCGGCATACGGCTGGACGACGTACCCCGGCTGCTGGTCGTCGACTGGGAGCAGCCCACGCCCCCCGGGTACGGCGGGCTGCGCCTGCTCTTCGACGGCGGGCGCCTCGACGCCGACGGGAGCCAGCGGCCGGTCCTGCCCGGGCCCGAACTGCGGGGCTGGCGCTTCGTCACCGAGGAGGAGGCCGCCGACCTGCTGCCTCCCGTACGGTACGAGCGGCTGCGGTGGGCGCTGCGGGCCCGGGAACGCGGAGCCGCGCTGTACCTGGAGGCGGGCGTCCCCGTGTGACCGGATCCGCCCGCGCCCCCTCCTGTCGCTCTAGTCGTTCTGGCTGCCCGCGTAGTTGCGCAGGAACAGTGCCTCCGCCACCGAGAGGCGTTCCAGCTCCTCGGGCGAGACGCTCTCGTTGACCGCGTGGATCTGTGCCTCCGGCTCGCTGAGGCCGATGAGGAGGATCTCGGCGTCCGGGTAGAGGGAAGCGAGGGTGTTGCACAGCGGGATCGAGCCGCCCTGGCCCGCGTAACTCATGTCCTGGCCCGGGTAGGCGACCGCCATCGCGGCGGACATCGCCTCGTACGCCGGGCTGGCGGTGTCCGCGCGGAACGCCTGCCCCTGGCCGATCTGCTCGCAGCTCACCCGCGCGCCCCACGGCGTGTGCGCCTCGATGTGGGCCTCGAGCAGCTTGGTCGCCTCGACGGCGTCCACGCCCGGCGGGACCCGCAGACTGATCAGCGCGCGGGCGCTCGCCTGCACGGACGGGGTCGCGCCCACGACCGGCGGGCAGTCGATACCGAGCACGGTGACGGCCGGCCGCGCCCAGATGCGGTCGGCGACCGTGCCGGAGCCGATCAGCTCCACGCCGTCGAGAACCTTGGCGTCCTGGCGGAACTGCTCGTCCTCGTACCGCAGGCCGTCCCACTCCGCGTCGGCCGCGAGCCCGTCGACCGTCGTCGAACCGTCCTGGGCGCGCAGCGAGTCCAGTACGCGGATCAGCGCCGCGAGGGCGTCGGGTGCCGCACCGCCGAACTGGCCCGAGTGAAGGTTGCCCTCCAGGGTGTCGATCCGCACCCGCACCAAGGTCATGCCCCGCAGCGTCGAGGTGACCGTGGGCAGGCCGACCCGGAAGTTGCCGGCGTCGCCGATGACGATCGTGTCCGCGGACAGCAGCTCCGGATGCTGCTCGGCGTACCGCTCCAGGCCGCCCGTGCCCTGCTCCTCCGAACCCTCGGCTATGACCTTGACGTGGACGGGGACACCGCCGTTCGCCTTCAGCGCGCGCAGGGCGAGCAGATGCATGATCACGCCGCCCTTGCAGTCGGCCGCACCACGCCCGTACCAGCGGCCGTCGCGCTCCGTCAGCTCGAACGGCGGGGAGATCCAGGCAGGCTCGTCCAGCGGCGGCTGCACGTCGTAGTGGGCGTAGAGGAGCACGGTCTTCGCGCCCTCGGGTCCGGGCAGGAAGCCGTACACCGACTGCGTGCCGTCCGGGGTGTCGAGCAGTTCCACGTCCTGGAAGCCCTCGGCGCGCAGTGCGTCGGCCACCCAGCTCGCGGCGGCCTCGCTCTCGCTCCTCGGGAACTGCGCGAAGTCCGCCACCGACTTGAAGGCCACCAGCTCGGTGAGTTCCCGCCGCGCGCGCGGCATCAGCGAGGCGACGGTCTCGGCGACCGGATTCGACGACATGGGCACGCTCCTCGTGGGTGCGACGTTGTGCTTCTGGGTATGCGGGTGCGTTTCTGGGTACGCAGGTGCGTACGCGCCGACTGGTGTAGGGCGCATGCGCCTGCCGATCCTCCCACAGTGGCCTGCGGCGATGCCCGCCGTAGGATGCGGGGGGAACAGAGTCGGCAGGCGGCGGATCGGGAGCAGCAGACCATCGTGAGCAGCGAGAACTCTTCGGCGGACGACGGGCAGCGGGTGTGGGACGTCGTCGTGGTGGGCGCGGGACCCGCGGGGGCCTCGGCCGCCTACGCGGCGGCGGTCGCGGGACGGCGCGTCCTGCTGCTGGAGAAGGCGGAGCTGCCCCGCTACAAGACGTGCGGCGGCGGCATCATCGGTCCCTCGCGCGACGCGCTGCCTCCGGGCTTCGAACTGCCGCTCCAGGACCGGGTGCACGCGGTCACGTTCTCGCTGGACGGCCGCTTCTCGCGCACCCGCCGCTCCAAGCAGATGCTGTTCGGGCTGATCAACCGGCCCGAGTTCGACCAGCAACTCGTCGAGCACGCGCAGAAGGCGGGCGCGGAGCTGCGCACGGGCGTCACCGTGTCCCGGGTCGAGCAGCACGGGTCGGCGGTGCCGGACCGGCGCACGGTCGCCGTCGTCCTGCAGGGCGGCGAGACCGTGCTCGCGCGGGCCGTGGTCGGCGCGGACGGCAGCGCGAGCCGTATAGGAGCGCACGTCGGGGTGAAGCTCGACCAGGTCGACCTCGGTCTGGAGGCGGAGATCCCGGTGCCCAAGACCGTCGCCGAGGACTGGAAGGGGCGGGTGCTCATCGACTGGGGCCCGATGCCCGGCAGTTACGGATGGGTCTTCCCCAAGGGCGACACGCTGACGGTGGGGGTCATCTCCGCGAGGGGCGAAGGCGCCGCCACCAAGCGGTACTTGGAGGACTTCATCGGGCGGCTCGGCCTCGCGGGCTTCGAACCGAGCGTCTCCTCCGGGCACCTGACGCGCTGCCGCGCCGACGACTCGCCGCTGTCGCGGGGGCGGGTGCTGGTGTGCGGGGACGCGGCGGGGCTGCTGGAGCCGTGGACCCGTGAGGGCATCTCGTTCGCGCTGCGGTCGGGGCGGCTCGCGGGGGAGTGGGCGGTGCGGATCGCGGAGGCGAACGACGCGGTGGACACCCGGCGTCAGGCCCTGAACTACGCGTTCGCGATCAAGGCGGGGCTCGGCGTCGAGATGAGCGTCGGCAAGCGGCTGCTGATCGCTTTCCAGCGCCGCCCCGGACTCTTCCACGCGGCCCTCACCGGCTTCCGGCCCGCCTGGAAGGCCTTCATGGACATCACGCGCGGCTCGACCTCGCTGGGCGAGATCGTCCGCGGCCGTCCGGTGGCCCAACGGGTCCTGACCAAGCTCGACAGGTAGGCCCGGGGCTCGGGTCCTCGCCTCTCAACGCGTGACCGTGATCCGGAAGACCGGGTGGTCGGGGGCGGCCGCGATCAGTTCCTCGTCGGTGGACTTGGCCGTGACCCCCTGGAAGTACTGGTTGACCTCCCAGCCCCACTTCTCCAGGTAAGTCCGCAGGACCGGCAGCTTCTCCTCGTCGGGCAGCTCCACCGCGGTGAACGTACGGACCTTCCTGCCGACACGAAGCTCCCCGCCGCCCGCGACCCGCATGTTGCGCACCCACTGCGAGTGGCCGCGGGCCGAGACTAGGTACTGCGTGCCCTCGTAGGTGTGCGGGTTGACCGGAATGCGCTGCATCTGACCGCTCTTGCGGCCGCGCACGGACATCTCGGCGGAGCCCATGAGGCTGATGCCATGCCGGGCGAGCCAGCCGATCACGCCGTTCAGGCGGACGTTGAGAGGGCTGCCCTTGAGGTAGTACGGCGATGACGACGACATGGTGGCCTCCTTTGGGCGAGAGCGTCGCTCTCTTTTGTGAGCAGTGCTCTCGCTTGCTTGGGAAGAGTGTGCACGAGATCGGCGATCCAAGGCAAGAGCGGTGCTCTCTTTTTTGAGCGGCGCTTCTGCCGCGTGCTGCCGATCTCGCTTGTGAGCGCCGCTCTCATTAGTGCTCCCCGCTCTCCTTGGCGTTCGCCGCTCTCGTTTGTGTGCGCTGCTCCGCTTCCGTGGCACACTGCCCAACATGAGCACCCCACAAGGAGCCCGCACCGCCACCCAAGGAGCCCGTGCCCGCGCGCGGATCGAAGTCACCGCCGCCATCAAGGACGAGGCGCGCAAACACCTCGCCGCGGAGGGGGCGCCCAAGCTCTCGCTCCGCGCTGTGGCCCGCGCGCTCGGCATGGCCTCCTCCGCGCTGTACCGCTACTTCCCCAGTCGCGACGACCTGCTCACCGCACTGATCATCGACGCTTACGACTCCCTCGGCGAGGCCGCCGAGACCGCGCACGCCCAGGTCGCCGGGGCCGCGCCGGCCGAGCGGTGGGTCGCCGTGTGCGAGGCGGTGCGCGGGTGGGCGCTGACCCATCCGCACGAGTACGCGCTGATCTACGGCTCGCCCGTGCCCGGCTACTCCGCGCCCGACACCACCGTGCCCGCGGCCTCGCGGGTCTGGCAACTGGCCGTCGGCATCGTGCGGGACGCCCACAGAGGGAAGGGTGTGGCCCAGTGGAAGCTGTCGGCCGAGGTCACGCCGGAGGCGGAGCGGATGGCCGCCGATCTCGCGCCCGATCTGCCGCCCGCCGTGGTCACGGTGCTCGTCGCGGCCTGTGCACAACTGTTCGGGCTGGTCAGCTTCGAGCTGTTCGGGCAGTTCAACCGCGTCGTCGAGGACCGCGAGGCCTTCTTCCGGCACGCGGCGGGCCAACTCGCCCACCACGTAGGGCTGGTGTTCCCTCGGCCCACCGGCACGGGCGGCGGTTCCGGCAGGGCCGGGTCCTGACGGGGGATCCGCGCGTCCAGCGGGAGACGCCCGGGGCGCCGTCCGGCGAGGACGTACTTCGCGGGGAGTACGTGTGATCACCTCGCTCGGGTGACGCGCCGGAGGGCGGGCGGCGTCTAGCGTGGCCGTCATGGAAGATCAGGGCACGGGCACGCCGGGCCCGCAGCGGGGAGGACCGCCGTGGCGACGGGGGGCGGGCGGTCCTCCCGATTGGCGGGACGGCCCTCACGGGTGGTCGGGCGGGCCTCCGTGGTGGCGGGGTGGTCCGCCGTGGTGGGCGCGGTCCGGCGATGAAGCGGGCTCCCGGCTGCCGTGGCGCTCCACGCTGCCGGTCACCGTCTTCGTGCTGGTCGGCTCGAACGCGGCCGCCCAGCTCCAGGAGGGCGAGCGCGCGTCTCTCGGCCTGTTCGGGCGCGTGCTGCTGCTCCTCGGCTCGGGCCTGCTGCTGTGGCGGCAGCGGTATCCGGTGCTCGTCGCCTTCGGGACGGCCGCCGCGGCCATGCTCTATCTGGGGGCCGGGTATCCGTACGGCCCGGTGTTCTTCACGGTCGCCCTGGGCTGCTTCAGCGCGATCGTCACCGGGCACCGCAAGGCCGCCTGGGCGGCGGTCGGCATGCTCTGGGTGGGGCACGTGCTCGTGGCGCACTGGCTGTACCCGTGGCTGCCGCCGTCCGGGGACGACGGTGCCCCATGGGGAACGGAGGTGCCCGTCGCGGCCTGGATCATCGCGATCGTCGCGGTGTCCGAACTGGTCCGCGTACGCCGGGAGCAGTGGGCCCGCGAACGCGCCGAGCGCGCCCAGGCGGCGCGGCGGCGCGCCGACGAGGAGCGGCTGCGGATCGCCCGGGAACTGCACGACGTCCTCGCCCACAGCATCTCCGTGATCAATGTGCAGGCGGGCGTCGGCCTCGCGCTCCTCGACTCCGATCCCGAGCAGGCCCGCACCGCCCTCACCACCATCAAGGCGGCCAGCAAGGAGGCCCTGGGCGAGGTCCGCCAGGTGCTCGACACGCTGCGGACCCGGGGCGACGCCCCGCGTGCCCCGGCACCGGGCCTCGGCCGGCTGCCCGAACTCGTCGAGCAGGCGGCCGGCGCGGGCCTCACGGTCCAGGTGGAGGGGGAGGCGCCCCCGCTCCCGCCCGGCGCCGACCTCGCCGCGTTCCGCATCGTGCAGGAGGCCCTCACCAACGTGGTACGGCATTCGGGGTCGCGGCACGCGCGTGTGCGCCTCGAACGGGCGGCGGGAGCCCTGCGGTTGCGTATCGACGACGACGGGCCGGCGACCGGCGCGGACGCGGGTGGCAGCGGCAACGGCCTTGCCGGAATGCGGGAGCGGGCCGCCGCCCTCGGTGGCACGATCGAGGCGGGGCCGCGTGACGACGGCGGGTTCCGGGTGCTCGCCGTGCTGCCGCTCGAACCCGGGGGGTCCCACGAGGTCAAGGAGGACCGGTGATCCGCGTACTGCTCGCCGACGACCAGTCACTGGTCCGCGCAGGCTTCAAGGCGCTCCTCGACGCGCAGCCCGACATCGAGGTGGACGGGGAGGCCGCCGACGGAGAGGAGGCGCTGCGCAGGGTCCGTGAACTGCGGCCCGACGTCGTCCTGATGGACATCCGGATGCCGCTCCTCGACGGGCTGGCCGCGACCCGCCGGATCACCGGCGACCAGGGCCTGAAGGATGTCAGGGTCGTCATGCTGACCACGTTCGAGCTCGACGAGTACGTCTTCGAGGCCATTCGCTCCGGCGCGTCGGGTTTCCTGGTCAAGGACACCGAACCGGAGGAACTGGTCCGCGCGGTACGGGCCGTGGTCGAGGGCGACGCGCTGCTCTCACCGGGGGTGACCCGCCGGCTGATCGCGGAGTTCGCGGCCCGCTCGAAGGAGCCCGCGGCGGTGGCGTCGCTCGCCGAACTCACCGAGCGCGAACGGGAGGTGATGGCCCTCGTCGGCATCGGCCTGTCCAACGAGGAGATCGCCCGCCGCCTGGTCGTCAGCCCGCTGACCGCCAAGACCCATGTGAGCCGCACCATGGTGAAGCTGGGCGCGCGCGACCGGGCCCAACTGGTCGTGCTGGCCTACGAGTCGGGGCTGGTGCGGCCGGGCTGGCTGGGCTGAGCGGCCTCGTCCCCGGCGGCCTCCCGTTGCCCGAAGCGGACCAGCACGCTGACGACGCGGGCGACGAACAGCACGCCGGCCGCGGTCGCTCCCAATCCGACGAGCGTGCCGCGCGTCCCGGCCGACAGGCCGAGGGCGAACGCCGGTCCGGCCACGGCCCCGAACAGTACGGCCGCCACGAACGCCGCGCTGCACAGCGCGTATCCGATCTCGACGGTGACCGCGTCACGCTGCGCCTGAGAGCGCCGTCCCCCGAATTCGCTCATCCCGACAGTTTCACAGGCGTGGGGGGGGGGGGGGGCGGGCGGGGC